>JAMOVU010000023.1 GCA_027067555.1 Candidatus Aminicenantota bacterium
GGGCTTAAAGCTATCAAAGCAATTAAGCTTTTACGAGATTTAATCCGTCCTAAAATACCCTTTTCGCCACTTTTTCTTTCAAAGCTTATCATACTCTTTCCCGCCTTAATATTTCAATATATGAAACAATAGCAGGTTTGTCAAGCTTTTTTGAAATTTTAAATTTTTTAAATCTCATCATAGATTTCTATAAAACCACTATTTCGATATCCGCTGTTATTATAAAAAGTTTTATAAAAGAAATTAAATTTAACATATCTAAATTTTCACAACAATAGAATCCAATTAAAAACTGCCAACCTATTTTAAGGTAAGACAGTTTTGATCTTAGAGTCTTCAATGCTTTTGGATTTGGAAGGCTCATTGCACTTGTCCCTACGGATTTTTAAGCAATTTGCTAATATATCGATATTTCCCATCTTTTCCGTTTCTTTTCCGTACCAAGGGAAAAAGCGATTTAATGCCAGTGAAAAAGACAGGCAATAATAATACAACATAGGCGATAAAAAAAGCTTTTCTCATTTTTACATCCCTATTTTTTTGCCCTGTATATCCCAAGATAAGCTCCATCGTATACTCTATCAACTACAGGGATAAAAAAATATTTTTCTCCACCTTTTGCCTCTATCACCTGAAAATGTCCCGGGGATGGACCAAAATCCGAATCCTTCCCGTACTCCGTGCTGCCAATAATTGTGTAATATATATATTCCCTCTCCGCTTTTAATGTTTTCTCATCATACATTATTATCAGACTGTAAGAATATGTCTTCCCTTTGTAAAGGTAATATTTTGTTAAGTAAGGTATTAGATAAAACTTTCCATTATTATAAATCCCTGATTCCAATATTCGGACATAAATAGCTGTTATTCCTGTCTCTTTATAATAACGATGAACACACCTTTTTCCGTCATAACCTTTCTTAAATACAATCTCTCTTATCTCTTTCGCTACCCCTTGCAGATTTTTATCATAATAAAATTCAATAAACCTTTTTCTTATAAAATTTCCCTTTTTATCATATTGATACAACAAGGCTGGTGTATGATATAAAAGATATACATATTTATCTGTCACCATAATATCAGCACTGTATAAGTTCATCATTGTTCCATATTTCAGATTCCTTGGCTTCACACATGAAAATCTCTTCCCGAAACTCTTTACCTTATTTCCCTTAAAATCAAACACAGTTATAATATTCTTTTCCCTCGGAAGATATGCATAAATATATTTCGAATCTACCGCAAATTTATAAAATGGTAAAAAGGTCATGAACTTATGAAGAAATCTTCCATTCGTATCAAAAAAACTATATCCCACATCATCAGAAACTATAATTTTACCATCAATGTATTTAACCCATGTCGGAAGATTAAGATCACCAGGCCCTTGTCCTTTCCTTCCTATCTTTTTTACAAATTCACCTTTATTATTTACCTTCAATATATAACCTGATAAATTCGTAGATATATAAATATTCCCATTTTCATCTACTGTAAATAATTCATAACCGCCCCATCTAACAAATAATCTCGGATCATCTTCTCCCGTTATTGCCCTGACAGGCTGCAGCACCTCCGTGGGGATTTTAACCTCTTTCTTTTTTGAATAAACAAATGATACAACAATCAAAACAATTGATAAAAACAAAACCTTTATTCTCATTAAAAGCCTCCCCTTATATTAAGCTTTTTTGTTTTACTCTCGTTTTTTAATGAGAAACAATTATAAATTCTCTTTCTCGGGTATTTCATACTTTATTATAACAGGTTCGTCATTCTTATCCCTTTCAATGGTGTAAAGGTAATTTCCCGATATAACCATAGGAATATCATTAATCTTTGAATAATCGGTTTTGTTCTTCAATTCCAAATAAAACTTATTTATAAACAAACCTTTATCATTAAAAACATCCGTAAGAACACCTCTCTTTCTATCCGTTGTTGAAGTTAATACCCAAAGTTTATTGCTACGGATAAGTAGTTTTTGTATATCATCATAATACTTTTGATGAGGTTTGTAATACCATATCCCTGCTATCTTAACTCCTCCTTCTTCTTTCTCATTATAAACCATATTTTTAATTCTCCTATATTCTCTTTTAAAACTTAAAATTACCCTATCTTTTTCTATATCATAAAGTTTTATGAGGTATTTAGCTGTATTATTTATAAACAAATATTTACTCTTATAAACACTCTTTTTTATTGAACCAATTGGAATTATTCCGGGCACACCGTTTGAGCCTCTTATAAAATAAATCAAGGTCGGAAAATTAGTTCTACCTATCTTCCAGCTACTACCAGAGTAAATACAATAAAAGTTATCTTCATTGATTATTGATGTTTTTTTTGTTGCAAAATCCGTTGTAACTAAACTAAAATAAAATTTCTTTTTATAAACGGAAATGAAACTAATCGATATTCTCTTTTGCAAGTTTAAATCTGATATTCGGATTCTGAATTCTCTCATAATATTACCATAAAGATCTTTTACGATCATTTTCTTCATACTATAATCATAAATATAAATTTTATTATTACTTATAAAATATCCTCCAATATCAAATGCTTCTCCGGGGCCCTGCCCTCTGCTTACAATTCTCCTCTCAAACTTTCCTATATTGTTAAATTTTAGTATTTCATAAAACCTCCATCCTCCGCTGTCACCATCGAGAATATAAATATTGCCTTTATCATCCACTTTAATTGAGACAGGTAATTTCAAATAGTATCCTTTTCCCGTACCTTTTATTATCATTTTCTTTTTTAATTTTACTCTCGTTATCTTCCCTATATTTTTATTTACAATAACTTTTGCTTTAACAAAAAAAAACAAAGAAAGGTAAACATAAATTAAAAGTATCAGCTTTTTCATTTTTCCTCCATCTCACCTTTTTATTATGTATGAGTGTGGACGAGTAAATTCGTCCACACTCATTTATTCCCCTAAACTTTAATTGTTTTCCCCGCAAGGACATCCAATGCCACAGCATTTGTGATTTTTTCTACAGCAAACACCTAAACTACCACAAGCCTCAAAGCCCCCGGCACACTTTGCACAGCAATCCTTCCATTCCTTTTTATCATTAACCTTTTTCGTTATTTTGAAACTTATTTTTGAACCTTTTACTACAGGATGAAAATACCAATTGATATTGTTTTTGCTTATTTTAAAATCCTTATCTTTTTCAGTTAAAATGATAATTTTTTCTCCTCGTATCGTATCAACTTCAACTTTAAGGATATTTCCCTCTTTAGAAATGACTTTTGCTTTAAATTTTAATTCATTTTTTTTATTAATATCTTTTGCCTTGCATATAGTACTTAAGAAGAACAAAATAATCAAACTTATAATTAATATTGATAAAATTTTTTTCTTATTCATAACCTTACCTCCGTTAATTTTTTTCGATTAAATAAGCTTTTAGCTTCACAGGAGGTAGGGTCATGGTGGCTTTAATCTGTTATTGCAAAACTTTTCGTATATACACTTTTTCTGGAGAAATCTGAGAATTGTGTGTGTGTGTGTGTGTGAAATAGTCGAAGGTTGAAAGTAGAAAGTCGAAAGAAGCCATTAAGCTTAAAGCTTCAAAGATT
>JAMOVU010000024.1 GCA_027067555.1 Candidatus Aminicenantota bacterium
AAAGGAAAACAGAATTGATTATGGAATAAGGATGCAGGAATTCTTTGATCACTTTTTAAAAGGAAAAGAGGCACCTGACTGGATGAAAAAAGGTGTTCCTTACATAAAACTGAAAAAATATTTGAAAGAGAGGAAAAAGATAATAGAAAATAGATAAATTTTGATGGGCAGATTTTCAGCTTTAGAACTTTGAAGCTTTCGCTCCTTTCACAAAATCTCTTGTCCCAAAGTGACTTGAATGCTTAAATATTTTGTAATTCTCGCGAAAGCTGAGTTTTTAGCTTAATGGTTCAAAAGACTACCCTTGCACGTACTCTGTTTAATGAAGAGCTGCTCAGCTGAAACAGCTTTTTGCTTAAAGCTTTAATTATTTGTAAGATTTCTTTACTTCTTTAACAACCAGATAAATTCCGAAAAATAATCCTCCGAAAAATATTATAGCTGTTATAGGATTAAAAATAAGCCAAGGCTCCTGAAAAACCCTCCACTTTGCAAGAATCTCGATATCATTCCAGAATACCATTGTCGTTGGAATTGCATATCTGAGCCTCGGGCCAAAACCTTTGATTTGCATAAGCTTTAAAAACAAATAACCTGTAAATGAAAATGATAAAAAGAAGACTCCATAGGTAAACCAGCTGTAAACTCCGAAGATCCTCTCATCATAAGCAAGAAGGAGTAAAACATAGAAAAACCATGTAACAGCAGAAAACATAAAAGCCGTATGGGGAGCATAATTATCAATTTTACCCGTTGCCACAGCCCCCCTCATCAAATTAAGATTCCTTCTGAAATAAAGAAAAAAGTTGCATCTCGAACATTCAAGAAATAGCATATATGCGATAATAATCATTAAAAAACCCCAGGAATACTTCATCAAAATATACTCTCCATATTCACCTATCAAGCTACCATTAAAAACCGTTAACTTTTTGGCAATCCCTAATGTTCTTGCTGCAATCAAAAGAGAAAACTCAAGCCCTGTCCATAAGAAAAGCCCCGAAATTAAGCCAGCAATACTTTGAAGGGCATCATTTTTTATATATTTTGAAATTACTAATACAAGAAAACCTATTAAAAAAAGAGTTAGCATAGAAATTAATAAAAAATTAGAAGATGGTAATAAATAGAATTTGAGATTTTCCCCTTTTTCCAATTTCAAAAGAGCTTTTTTATAAACTTCTGTATCTTTAATATCTCCTCTATATTTTGCTTCTTTTAAATTTAACTCAAGCTCCTCCTTAATTGAATAATCTCCATACCACCTTCCTTCAATTTTATCTGCATTCAAATAGTAATCAGAAGAAATTTTTTGATCAACATGATTAATGATGACCATGAAAAGATGTCCCGAAGCAAGAGCAAACAAGACCAGGAAAAAAGCTAAAATTGATTGACCTACATACAATCTTTTTTCACTCATTTTATTCTCCCTTCAAGCTTTCTATTTGCTAAAATCATTAAACCTCTCTATTTCTTCTATTTTCAAAAACAAAATCCTCTCCGAAAAATCTTTTTCGTGCTTGGATATCTCTCACTACCTGTTCAGGCAAGCCTTCTGCAATCATTTCACCTGAATCAATAACATACACTTTATCCGAGATTTCAAGAGTATCGTAAACATTATGATCAGAAATTAAAATGCCAATTCCTCTCTCCTTCAATCTTAAAAGCATTTCCTGTAAATCAATTATTGTTAAAGGGTCAACACCTGAGAAGGGTTCGTCAAGAAGTAAAAATTTAGGCTCTATCAAAAGAGCCCTTGCTACCTCAACCCTTCTTCGCTCCCCTCCGGAAAGGTTGTATGCTTTTGAATCTTTCAAATAAGAGATATTAAATTCCTCCATCAAAGAAATTGCAATTCCCTCTTTTTCCGCTTTATCCTTAATTCTTTCATCCAAAACAATAAAAAAATTCTCCAAAACAGTAGCCTTTCTGAAAACAGAAGGCTCCTGAGGTAAATAAGTTATCCCCTTTAAAGCTCTTTCATGAGGAGGGAGTACCGTTATTTCCTGATTATCCAGGAAGATTTTACCGGATTCAGGTTTAACTACCCCTAAAATCATCTTAAATGTGGTCGTTTTACCAGCTCCATTCTTTCCTAAAAGGGCAACAATTTCCCCCTCTTCTATTCTAATATTAACCCCTTTTACAACTGTTCTCCCTGCAAAACTTTTCCTAAGATTTAAAGCTTTTAACATTCTAATTTTCCTCAAAAGCTAACAAAGTTTCAATCATCTTTCTCGCACTAACCACATTGTGAACTCTTACAATTGAAGCACCTTTCATAAGAGATATTAGATTTGCAACACATGTTTGTTCTTCCCTTTCTCCCACAGAATATTTTCCTCCCAGAGAAAGAAAAGATTTTTTTGAAACTCCTATTAATATCGGAAGATTTAGTTCTTTAAAATAAGCTAAATTATTTATTATTTTAAAATTATCATCCCATGTTTTTCCAAATCCTATTCCCGGATCAACAATGATTTTATCATCTCCTATACCAGCTCTGTTTAATTTTTCCTTCTTCTCCCTTAAAAACTCGTATATCTCTTCTAAAAGATTGTTATATACAGGGTTCTTCTGCATATTTTTAGGAGTTCCTTTAATGTGCATTATAATAATCGGTACATTGTATTTCTTTACAATATCTACCATCTTTGAGTCAAAACTGGTGCCGCTTACGTCATTTACAATATCAGCTCCGCTTTTTATCGCTTCCTCTGCAACTTTTGATTTATAAGTATCAACTGAAATTATAATATTACTTCTTTTTCTAATTTCCCCTATAACAGGGATTATTCTTTCAAGCTCTTCTTCAATGGTAACAGGTTCAGCTCCCGGCCTTGTACTTTCTCCCCCTATATCAATAATATCCGCTCCTTCACGCTCCATCAAAAGAGCTCTTTCAACAGCAGGTTTTTTATCAAAAAAAATTCCTCCATCCGAAAAGGAATCCGGGGTTACATTTAAAATACCTGCAATTAAATATTTTTTTTCTTTAAATATATCTAAGCCATTGGCAAGAGTTGTCTTCAATTTACCACTTTAAAAGCAATGCTCCCCAGGTAAAACCTCCTCCAAAAGCATCAAAAACAAGGATATCTCCTTTTTTCACTCTCCCTTCATCAACAGCCATATCCAGAGCTATGGGAATTGTTGCAGCCGAAATATTAGCAATCTTATCAATTACAATATATGTTTTTTCTGGAGGAATATTAGCATATTTTCTCGCCTGTTCAATAATTCTTATATTCGCCTGATGCGGGATAAAAAGGTCAACATCTTCACCTTTCATCCCTGCAAGCTCTATCACTTTTAGGGCTGACTCACTCATATATCTTACAGCCCATCTGAAAACTTTATTTCCTTCCATATGAACAGTATGAAGTTTTTTTCTAACGGTTTCCTCTGTAGGAGGCATTTTGGAACCACCGGCAGGTTGTATCAAAAGATCGCCAAGATTACCATTAGCCCCCCAATATCTACTAATAATACCTGAATCATCATCGCTTTCCTCTAAAATAGCTACGCCTGCGCCATCTCCAAAAAGAACACAGGTGTTTCTGTCCTCCCAATTGGTAAATTTGCTAAGAGTATCAGCACCTGCCACAAGAACTCTCTTCATTAATCCTGTTTTAATTAAAGATTCTGCCATAATTACAGCATAAATAAAACCAGTGCATGCAGCTGCAATATCAAAAACGGGGATCTCATCAAGTCCCAATCCTTTCTGAACCCAGCATGCTGTTGAGGGATAAGTATTATCAGGAGTTATTGTAGCTACAATTATTCCATCAAGATCTTGAGGTTTTAGTTTTGCTCTATCAAGAGCTTTTTTTGCAGCTTTTAAAATAAGATCTGAAGTGGCTTCATCTTCAGCAGCAATATGCCTTTCCTTAATACCCGTTCTTGTTGTTATCCACTCATCGGATGTGTCAACCATTTTTTCAAGATCATGGTTGGTTAAAACTTTTTCAGGTAAATAAGAACCTGTTGAAACAATCTTAACTCTCTTCATTGAACATCTCCTTATTTCAGAATCATTTTTTAATTGCAAGTGAGATCGTCTGCCAAACCTTAACCTTTTTTCCATCCCTTACAGGTTTAGAAAAACGCCATTTATATATAACCTTTTTAATTTTAGTATGCATATTTGGGACAGCAGGAAAAACTCTCAAAATCCTGAATTTTTCTACCTCTCCATTTTCATTTATTAAAACTTGCATTATTACTCTGACTGTATCTCCGGCTATTACATCTCGATAAGATAAATATGGACTTACCTGTTTAATCACCTTAATAGGAGAATCAAGAGTGGAAATTGGCACAATATCCCCTTCCTTAAAAGTTGGCTCTTTGGGTTTTTGCTCATTTTTTTGTTCCACTGGAGGCTTTTCAACTACCTGTTGATCCTTAGCAGTAGATGTATTTTCCTGTGGGTTTTTTTGCTGTTCCGCAGCTTGCTGTCCGTTTGTATGAGACTCAGGTTTTTGAGTTTGAGAGGAAGTGTTCTCCAGAGGAATTTCCTTATTCTCCGCATTATTATTTACTTCAGCTGTCTTTTTAGTCTTTTTAATACTTTCTATCGCCTGTTTAACCGCCTTCTGTTTTTCCTGTTGCTGTTGCTGTTTAAGAGCAGCTATTCTTTTCTGTCTTTCTGCTATAAGAGCTTTTTTCTGCTGCTCATCTTTTATTTTTGCTATATCCTGTTTATATTGTTCTTCGATTGCTTTTATTTTTTCCTCATATTTTGCAGATAATTTTTCTTCTATTTTTTTTGCTAATTCTTCGACATTAATTTGTTGCTGCTGTTGAGTCCGTTGAACAACAATCGTTTTTTTCTCCCGAGACATAAAAAAGATAATCAATGCTATAATTATAATAGCAGCGACTCCAATAACAATATAAATTCCTTTATTTCCACTCTTCTCCTCAAGCTCTTCCATTGTGCTAAATATCTCCTTTTCCATCTCTTCCTCTTTCTTCTTCTGAAGCTCTATTTCATCAGGCGGTATCTCCAATTTCTCCTCTTCCTCTATTTCTTTTAGCTCTTTTTTATTCTCTTCTTTAAAGAGTGAATTTATATAAAAAGCCAAATTAAAAGTAGAAGGGGTTATTTCACCATCCATAATAATCTCTTCAAAATCTTTTTGCATATCCTGTAAATTTATGTAATCACCACTAAAGCCCTTCTCTATTCGGGGAACAATAAATTCAGGAATTGTCTTATAAAGGTCATAAGGTACCGAGAGTTTTGAAGAAGCTATATATGCAGTATCTATCTCCTCGGATATCTCATTAATTCTTCTTCCTGTCAGCATAAAGTAAAAAAGTGAAGTAAAAGCATAAACCTCTTCTTTTTCGGAAATCTCCTTTCCAGGAGCAAAAAGGCATGGGAAGTTTTCTGAGATAACCTCCTCTATTCCAGCATTTTTCCCTAAAAGGAAATTACAAATTGGATATCTGTAAAAGACCGCTCCATCACTGTTAAATCCTATATCATCTGGTATTGGCAAAAAATACGGTGTATTCATATCTGAAGAATAATATTGCTTAAAAGCAAGAGCAATATCCAAAATTGACATTAGAATATGGACAGCATTATCAAGAGAAATTCCATTTCCTTTATTGAATGCTGTTTCAAGGATTTCAGATAGTGTTCTAAACTCCTTCATATAGGGAGAAACAACGACCATCTTATTTTTAATAATGTGAACTTCTTCACCGACTATTAGATTTTTCATTTTTGAGTTTTCAAACAATTTGAAGTAAGGTAGAATGTCTTCTTTTTTAAATTTGAGTTTATCAGAGATAAGAATTCCCAGTTTTAACTCCCTATTTCCATTATCATCCACTTTAAAAAGTCTAAACTCCTCACCTAAATAAATGTTTCTTAACTTTTTGGTAAAAAAAAGATTTCCAAACCTTTTTCCTTCCATAATACACCTCTCGGTAATTTATATCAAAAATTATTTATTTTGTCCACATTTCTCATTTTATGATAGAAATAGGGATTATATTCATCCAATTTTCTTAAGATTTTTTTAAAATCTTTTTTTTGCTTTTTCAAGATTGTAATGTAATCATACAAAAAGTAGGGATAATTAAAAAAAGTACTCCAATACCCTAATTTCTCCTTCATTCTAATAAGTTTTTCCATTGTTTTGTTTGATTCTTTTATTTTACCTTCTCTATTTAAAATAAATGCTTCTAAACTCAAATAAAATTTAAGAATAGGGAAATACCTTTTTTCATTAATTTTATATTTCTTCACTACTTTTTCCAAAATTCCAAGTTCTCTCCTGGCAATTTTCATATCATTTTCCAAAACAGCTATTCTACCTTTTAGATAAAAAAACTCGGGTATAATTGTGTAAATTTCCTGTGAATTATATGTTTTTATAGCACTATCAATTTTTTCTCTTGCTTTCTTTATGTATCCACTATAAAAATCAAAAAATGATTGTTGAAACAAAGCTCTTGCTTTGTTCTCATCTGATTTTGATCTATTTGAATAGATTTTATTGTACTTATAAGCATTTTTTAAATCACCATCAATAAAGTAAATATATGCCAATGAATAATAAATCCAATCCAAGTTCTTATTTATATTTATAGCTGTTAGTTTATTGTTTCTTGCATTCAGATAATCTCCCATATAAAAGAAACCATCTCCTAAACTATCATAAGCATTAGCTCCTTTGTTTAACTCTTTATATCTTTCTAAAAAATCCAGGGCTTTTATATGCTCTCCGATATAAGAGAGGCAAAAACCCGCATGGTTTAATGCAAGCGAGAAATCTTTATCTATTTCAAGTGCTTTTCTATAATAAGAAAGAGCCTTCCTTACCTCACCCCTATGAAAATACGATTCTCCAAGATTATAATAAGAAAGTTTATCTCTTGGTTTCATTTTTATTATTCTCTTCAAATATTTTCTTTCATCTTTAAACTTTAGGTCAAGTTTTGAATAAAGGGCCTTAATAATTGATTGATCATAATTACTTAATGATGCACTTTCTTCATAAGCTTTTTTAATAAAGTTCTTTGCACTTTTATAATCTCCATTAAAAATGGAAATTTCCGCAAGATAATAATAGGGAAGAGCCATTTTGTTATCATAAGTTAAGGCTTTTTTAAAAAATTTCTCAGCATCTGAAATGTAAAGTTCTTTCCATGACCTATAACCATGAAAAAAGCTCACGAATGCATTCCAATCAGAAGTAAGCATTTCCGATATTTTTTTTGTTTTAATTTCTTTTTTTATGCTTAAATAGTCTTTCACCCTTTCCGTTATTTTATCCACTTGATAAGAAAGGATGCTTGAATTTCCCTCCCCATTAACTGTAATTACCTTTTTTACATTATTCGGAAAGGACAAAGTTGTATCAATATTGATCATTTCACCTATTTTTGTAATAGTAGGTAATATAAAAAATTTAACTCTTTCTTTCTTTATTAAAGTAGTTTTATTTTTCCATTTTTTCAAAAGATCTTTATAACCTTCACTTCCCATTATTTCATAAGAATCAAATTGTGAAAGAGATCTATTCAGAAGAAACTCTATCTCCTGACCTAAAAGTTTTGACACATCTTTTGAAGTTTCGGGTTTTAAAACTATAATCAAAGGCTTCTTAAACATTGGTTTAACCAAAAAGAAAAAGACAGCAAAAAGAAGGGCAATAGCAGAAATGGTTCCCCAGGCCCAATTATTTATCCTACCTTTTGGGGATACAGCTTTAGGACTTATCCCTTTCAATTTTAGTAGATCATTTTTTAACTCGGATATATCCTGGTACCTTTTATTTCTATCCTTTCTTAAAGCTTTTTTTATTATCTTATCTAACTCTTTCGGGAGAGTTTTTTTAATCCTTGAAGGAAGTGCTTCTTCCTTTGAAAGGATATTTGCAAGAACAGAAAGATGAGAACTTCCCTCAAATGGTCTTCTTCCTGTAAACATTTCATAAAGGACAATACCAAAGGAAAAGATATCAGAACGATTATCAAGTTTTTTACCCTCCGCCTGCTCAGGTGACATATAAGAAACAGTTCCAACAATCATACCGGTCTCAGTTAAATTATATTCCAGTTCATTTTTTCCATCACTCTCCACAGTTTTGGCGAGCCCAAAATCAAGAATTTTTACAAAACCATCCTTAGAAACAAAAATATTAGAAGGTTTAATGTCTCTGTGAATTATACCCCTTTCGTGAGCTGCTTTTAACCCATCTGCTATTTGTAAGGCTATGTCAAGAGCTCTTTCAAAATCAAGTCTTCCATCTTCCAATAAATCCGCAAGGCTTTCGCCTTCAATATACTGCATCACTATATAAGCATAATCATCCTTGACAACTATATCATATACATTACAAATATTCGGGTGCTCTATTTGCCCTAAAGTTACAGCCTCCCTTACCAATCTTTCCTTAAAAGTCTTATCCTCTAAAAGAGAAGGGGGTAATGTTTTGATAGCAACATTTTTCTTTAATCTTTTATCCTTTGCAAGATAAACCATTCCCATTCCACCTTTTCCAATCAACTTCAAAAGCTGATACCTATCATCAATAACCTTTCCTACAGAAAACACCTCCTTGCTAACTGCCATCGTAGGAGTAACATCAGCATTCAGAGGATAACCGCACTTGATGCAAAAGTTTGAATCCCCCTTATTCTCAGCACCACAATATGGACAAATAATAATATCTTTTTCCATAATAACCTATCTTACCTTTATTATAAACCTATTTCAAGCTCTTTTAATCATTTGTTGATTTTTTTATTATATTAAGATCTAAATTTTCTATCCTTTTCATTTCCAATAGAAAATTTCTCCTAAATTTTAAATACCTTCTTCGCCCTTTTACCAAATTTATTACATCCTTCAATAAAAAAACACTGCTCTTCTTAAAAGAAATAAGCTTCCTTCTAAATTTTTTTAACTCCATTTCACTGTCAAAATTTGTTAACTTGTTTTCTTTAAAACTCAAAGCTTTGTCCTTTAAAAATAATCTCTTTTTTTCAATACAGTTTAAGAATTTACTAAAATAGTTAATAACTTTTTTTCTTCTCATAATAAAACGAACCTTTGCTATATAATAATAGGGTTCACACCTTTTAAAACTATTATCTTCCAATGATCTTAAAAAATCCTTTTCAGCACCTTTTAAGTTACCAATTTTCAAATTAATCAATCCTGACAAAAAGTTTACATCTCCAGAATCGGGAAGATATAACTTTGAGAGATCTATCTGCTTCCTCGCTTCTTCTAAATCACCTTTGTAAAGAAAATTATATGCTTTGTAATAATATGCTTCTCCATGGTAAAGTGCTTGAACCTTTAAAAGTTTATCAAGAATAACATTTGATTCATCATATTTTTTTAATTTCTGTAAACATACTCCTTTACCAAGTAAAGCACTCGGATTCTTCTCATCATATCTTAAAGCTGAATTATAGTATTCCATTGCTTTTGAAAACACCTCATATGAGAAAAACCATACGGAAGCCACACCTATGTATGCCTTAACATAATCAGGAATGAGTTTTAATGATTTTTTAAAGTATTTCAAAGCCTCAGTACTTTTTCCCCTTTTAAATAAATCATAAGCTCTTTTAACATAATATTCAGCAAAATTAGGATACTCTTTTTCAATATCCTCTTTCGAATTAAAATTATTTAAGTAAATAAAAAGTGGGGAGGTGGAAAATCTTTTGCTTAAAATCTCAAAAGAATTTACATACTCTTTATATTTGAAAGCACTTTTGAGAGAAAGAAGATAAAAATACGAGTCAATATCAGAGTTTTCAAGGTCAAAAAACCTTTTATCAGTTTTTAATTTAAGTCCTTCAAGTGTTTTTATATTCTTGTTTCTGATAAAAACAGAACCTCTCCTGGTATTGAGAACATTGAGAATAATCTTTTCTTTCTCACTTTCAGGTTTAAAGTTAAATTTTTCAAAAAGCTCCATATATTTTTCATCTATTATTAACTCCTGTTTTTCTCTTAAAAGCTCAAGAACAAAAGTTAGAAAAAGCTTTCTTTTTAGCTCATCACTCTTCTTTATTTTAAAAGCTTCTAAATAATAATCAATCGCTTTCCTCCAACCAAAAAGATGTTCTCTTTGAAAATAGTAATCCCCTTTTTTTACAAATTCCAAATATTTTCTCTCCAAAAAGAGTTTTTTACCTTTTTTTGACTCAACCTGCTTAACTTCAACTCTATTTGCGGAACATGAGTAAAAAAATAAAATAAACAAAATAAAAATAGCTCTTTTCACTATATCTTATCCTCCTTACCATTAAAGAAAAGTTTCCTCTTATCCTTTCTTTTATTAATTATTTTTTTGTTAGTATTAAGCTTTATAGCTTTATTGTTGGGAATATCACTCTTTGAGTCAAAACTAAAAAAAGAGTAAGATAAAACTAGAAAAACGGTAGTGAGAGCTCCCACAAATTTATTACTTTTTTTCATTATATCCTCTTTTTGAAATTATAAGAAGATTATTAAAAAAAATAATTTCCCTGTCAAGACTTTATTAATAGCATAAGATTAGAAAAAAACATAAAAAATTGATATTATTGGGGATTAAAGGAGAAAAATGAAAGTTTTGATAGCCACATCTGATGTTCCTTTCGTTGAAGGAGGACATATAGTAATAGCAAAAGAATTGGTTTCTGCAATTAATGAATATGGCTTTAAGGCTGAGCTACTATTAACTCCTCAGAACAGATTCTCAAAAATATTTTCAGCATATATCTCAACAAGACTAATTGATGCGGAAGAAGATGGAATAGGAGATAAGATAGACAAACTCATTTCCTTCAGATATCCATCTTATGCTCTCAAACATCCTAACCATACTGTATGGATTAATCACAGAATGAGAGAATACTATGATCTCTGGGAGAACTTTTATTCCACACTTGGGAAAAAGGCAAAAATTAAAGAGAAAATAAAAAGAGCTCTTATTCACAGACTTGATAATCACTTTCTAAAGAGGGTAAAAAAAATCTATGCTCAATCGGAAAACATAAAGAGCAGACTTGAGAAATGGGGTAAAATCAAAAGTGAAGTTCTTTATCCACCTCCACCAAGAAGAAATTATAGGGAAGGCAATTATACTAAGACTATCTTTACCGTCTCCCGTCTTGTAAAACATAAAAGAGTTGATTTAATAATAAAAGCTCTTCAATTTACAGAAGACAAAGAAATCACGCTGGTAATAGCGGGCGATGGCCCCGACTTAAAAAAATTAAAAACTTTAATTAAAAGTTTGAATTTGGGAAAAAGAGTCAGCTTTGTGGGAAGAGTTTCTGATTCACAGCTGGTAAATCTTTATTCAAACTGCGGAGCTGTTTTCTATTCTCCTCTCAATGAAGATTACGGATTTGTAACAGTAGAGGCATTTGCCTCAGCTAAACCTGTTATAACAACAGAGGATTCAGGAGGTGTCAGAGAGTTAGTTCTAAAATCAAAAGCGGGGATTGTTTCTGAAAATGATTTAAAAAAACTTTCAAAAAAAATAGATGAACTTTTCTCAGATAAAAATGAATTAATAAAATTAGGGGAAAGAGGAAAAAACTGGGTCTCAAAATTAAAGTGGGAGAAAACAGTCGAAAAACTTCTTTTTGATAACTAAAAAAAGATTTGGAATAATTATTAAGAAAAAACAGACATTTTTTTATGTCTTTTTCCTTTACCACTTTTCAGAGAATAAATCTACTTAAAAAATCAATTATTAATTTTAATTAAGTCTAAAGAGAATGCTCAGGAAAAAACATTTTCCATTGAAAAACTCTACTACAAAACGAGGAAAGTGGTCTCCATAGAAAACAGTGATATTATAGTTATTATCCGCGGAAACAAAAATCCTCTGACACTAACATCAATCAAGCATGGGACAGGGGCAATTGAAGAGAAAATTTACTTCTTTTAAAGCCACACAAAAGAGCTTTCTTGATTAAAGTTTCATTTTATTTTAAAATATGAATGATGAAGTTTAAATACTTTTTGGTAGTTTGGCTTATTTTCCTTATAGGGATGGTATCCTGTACAAAATCCGACAAAAGCTCAGAAAAGATAAAAAAAGAAGGGGGCAAAAAGATTACAGAAAAAGTCAAAAAGCCAGTAAAAAAAGTCCCCCTTTTAATAGCAGATGGAAAAACTTACTATGAATCTGACTTTAATGAATTTTTAGAAGATAATTTAGGGAAAAATTATAAAGAATTAAATCTATCCCCAAAAGTTATAAATTCCCTTTTCAACCAGTTTGTCGAAGAGATTGTATTGTACACTTACGCAAAAAAGGTCGGAATTGAGATAAGGCCCACGGAAATTAAATATTATTTAAAAAAGAACAAAATTGATACAAATATAAAAGATATAAAACAAACTTTAATTAGAAAATTATTTATTGAGAAACTATTTTCTCGAGAATTATCAAAAATAAAAGTAACAGACGCAGAGGCAAAAACTTACTATTTTAAACATTTAAAACTATTTAGAAGACCGGCAGAGATAAGTTTAAGTCAAATTGTCGTAAATGATGAAAAAGAAGCATTGAAAATCAAGGCCCAACTGGAAAAAAACATCTCTCTTTTCTCACAGCTTGCAAGAAAATACTCCAAAGGTCCACAAGCGAAAAAAGGTGGTGATATGGGATTTTTCTCAAAAGGGGAATTACCCAAAGATATAGAAAAGGTGGTTTTTAGCCTTAATCCCGGAGAAATTTCCCAGGTGGTAAAATCTCCTTATGGTTACCATATCTTTATGGTAAAAAAAAGAAAAAGGAAAAGACTTCTCGCTTTTAAAAATGTGGTTGATTTGATTAAACTTAGAATCAAAGAAGAAAAATCAAAAGAAATTTTAAAAAGGATAAAAAAAGAGGCAAGAGATAGCGTCGTCCTGACAATTATAAATAAGAAGTACATGGAGACAAAAAAGTCCTCTTCAAAAAATTCCACTACGAAACAAAAGGAGAATAAATGAAAAAAACAGCAATTTTTATTTTGAGTATGATAATTTTCTTGTTATCAGCAAGAATTTTCTCCCAGGAAAGTGTTGACAAAATACTCGCAATCGTAAATGACGAAATTATAACCCAATACGATTATAACAAAGCTCTTGAAAGCCTTACTAAGTTTTTATCAAGAACCTATCATGGAGAAGCCTTCAAAAAAGCTCTTGAAAAAGCAAAAAAGACACTATTGGATAGTATGATACAAGAAAAGCTTTTGCTATCCAAAGCAAAAGAGCTTGATATAAACGCAGATCAGGATATTGATCTTTATATTGAGAATATAAAGAAAGAAAATAAAATAGATAGTGATGAAAAGTTGAAAGAAGCCCTTAAAAAAGAGGGGTTGAATTACAATGAATGGAAAAACAAATTAAAAAAACAGATTATACAGCAAAAATTAATTCAAAAGGTTTTAGGTGATAAGATAAAGGTAGAAAATCTTGAAATGACAGAATATTATGATAAAAATAAAGAACAGTTTAAAATTCCGGCAGAATACAAGATTTATGCAATATACATTGATCCATCAGACCTGAGTGAAGATGTTGAAACGTATAAAAAAAAGATTGATGAAGCTCTTAAAAAAGAAAAATTTTCTGATGTTGCAAGTAAATTTTCATCAGAACCTCTGAAAAGCAAAAAAGGGAATTTAGGAACATTCAAAGAGGGAGAACTTGCTCCTCAAATTTTAGATATAGTAAAAAAACTCAAAAAAGGTGAAATTTCCAAGTGGGAAACCTATAAAAACGGGTGGATTAAAGTAAAATTAGTAGATAAGAAAGATGCAGTAATACCTCCATTCCAGGATATTCAGGAAAAAGTTTACAAAGTTTTATACGCAAAAAAAAGAAGCAAACTCTTAAAAGAATATGTGGAAAAGCTAAAAAAAGAGAGTTATATAAAAATCTTTAAATAAAATGATATTTGGTTTTAATACTGAAATTACCTACAGAGGAGAAAAATTTCATATTCAAACTGAAGACAGAGGCCTTCAACGACCTGTAATTGAAACTCTTGTTTACAAAGGCGGGGAGATAGTTTTTTCAAGAAAGATAAATTATTCATTTCTAATCGGAAGAAAAGACTTAAAAGATAGGGTTAAGGAAAAACTAAAAAACCAGCATGAAACAATAATAAAAGAGATTCAAAATGGCCTTCATGATGAATTATTGGGATTTGAGCCTGATGAAACAAATGAAAAAATGAATAGCACAGAAGAAGAAATTTCCAGCCCCCCTATTAAACCAAAACAGGAGAAAGAGAAAGAAGTTGAT
>JAMOVU010000025.1 GCA_027067555.1 Candidatus Aminicenantota bacterium
TTAAAATTCAGCCCGCCACGGCGGATCTCCGCTAACACTTCGACATTCATAATTCAGCATTCAGAATTCTTCTCCGCTTCCGCTCATTTCATCGGAAATTTCAGTCTTGTTTTAAACCACATATTTACACCTCCTTCATCAAAGCTTAAAGCATAGAGCCTCGAAGCCTCCGAACTCAAAACAATTTTGGGCAGCTCTTTTGGGCTTAAAGCTAATAAAGCTTTCAGCTCTTGCACTGTCTCGCACGATTCTAAAAAAGCTCGGAGGCTTGGAAGCTTCCATGCTCGGAAGCTTTCCTTTTTGTTATATTGATGTTTTGTTATTCTATCGTTTTTTGAAACAATAAAAGATTTGGAAAATTTTAAAGAAAACGGTTTTATCCCGTTAATTTTCCATTCTATATTCTCAATTTTTAATTCTTTTGCCCCCATTTTCCCCTACCCTTGATATAAACAGATTTGATTTTCCGCTCTCCGATTCCATAGTAAATGCAATATTTACAGAGAGAGAGAGAGAGAGAGAGTAAAACCGTTCATTCCCTTTAATCCTGCCATTATAATTCTTCCGCCATTAATCATAATATTAACAATATATCATATAAAATCGTTTTTTGTCAATCATTTTACAAATTATTATTTTTTTCATTTCAATTTTGACTGAAGTTTTTTTACATGCTCTATACTTCTCTTGAATAGCGCGGGATCTCCTCACCACGGCGAATCTTCGCATACACTCCAACGCTAACGCTCCCACTTCCCACTTCTTACTTCTTACTTCTTACTTCTTATAATACCGCCTGTCAAATGAAAATCTTTTCATAAATAACTAAAATTTCATCTTTTTCAATACCCATACTTCTTTCTCTTCATCTTCTTCAATAAAATACAAACTATTTCCGTAAATATATGCATTTCTTCTCCATGTAAAATCAAAAGCATTTTTCAGTTTTATATGTTTTTCACTTAATAAATTCCCATCAAGATCCCTTACAACAATCGGAATAGTATTTTTATCCTCGGAATATTTCACGATATACATTTTTTCACTATTAATATAAAAAGTTGCCATCGAAGGAAAATATTCATTAAATTTAATTATATTCCTTTTAGAATCCAACAATCTCTTATAACCTGCCTCCCTAAACCAATCCAAAACATATTGTTTAAAATCATCCGAAGTTTTCCTTTTTTTAACCCTTTTTATGATTGTTTTTATTTTATCCCCCTTTTGATTAAATACATGATACTCTTCCTTATCATCATAACTCTTTCCCACATATATTCTCTTATTATAAACCAAGCATTTGACATCATTTCTTAATACAAACCAGATATTCCTATTTCTCTTAAAATCATATGAGGTGGCAGCTTGTATTTTTATATCCATTATTTTTTTTAATTCCTCCATTTTACCATTTAAAAGAGCATAATAATATGAAACAGTTGTTTTATCAGCATCTTTCGGATTCGGCATACCACTAACACTACATACATAATTTCCCCCGATGGGAATTAATCCGTTATATTTCGGATGATGCCTTATCTCTTTGATTAATTTACCTTGTTTATCAAAATATTCAACTCTTCCCGTATTGCTTATAAAGATTCTGTTTTTAAACGGATAAAATGAATTAATCCATATGAATTCCCCCGGACCTCGTCCTTTTTTTCCGAATTTGAATTTTAATTTAAGCTCTTTTTCGGAATATACGAACACAACCATATTATCATCATTCAGAATATAAATATTATCTTTATCAATAGCAATAATTCTCGGGGATTTTGAAATAATATCATGCAGATAATAAGATTTAATATCGTTTTTTTGTCCGCTTAAACAAAAATAGCTCAATACCAATAAAAATATCAAAACAAATATTCTTTTCTTCATTTTAAACTCCCTCCTTGATCAAATTATAAATAACATCATATTTCCATGGCTTTGTGCACCAACTTTTCTCCACCTTCTTATGTAATATACAAAATTTCAATCTTTAAATATTATTTATAACATCTTTTTTTGTTTTTTTCAATAATTTGGGTTGTTTCTATTTTTTAATAATTATATATTCTTGTAATCATAAAAAACTGAAATTGTTTTTCCCCTATTAATTAAACAAACATATTTATATGTAAAAGATAGAATTTAGTGAAATAAAATATTTTTTTTGGTATAATTATTTTATGTGGGAATTATTTAAAAATAACTCACCTGTAATTAATACTTTAATAGCGACAATGTTTACATGGGGGATGACAGCGGCAGGCGCTTCTCTTGTTTTTTTCGTAAAAAAGGCAAATAAAAAATTGCTTGAAACAATGCTCGGTTTTGCGGCAGGGGTTATGCTTGCCGCAAGTTTTTGGTCTCTTCTTGCTCCTGCAATAGAGCTTTCAAAAGGGTTTTCCATTCCTGCTTGGATACCGCCGAGCCTTGGATTTATAGCGGGAGGTTTATTTCTGAGATTGCTTGATGCTGTTCTTCCTCACCTCCATTTCGGAGAAGCCGAAGATAAAGCCGAGGGGATAAAAACATCTTTCAAAAGAGATACTCTCCTTCTTCTTGCGGTTACTCTTCATAATATCCCCGAGGGGCTCGCCGTAGGGGTGGCTTTCGGGGCTTTATTTGCAGATCATTCCGTCGGGGCTTTGGCGGCGGCTTTTACTCTTGCTCTCGGAATAGGGATTCAAAATTTTCCTGAAGGAACAGTTATCTCCTTACCTTTAAGAGCCGGAGGTATGTCAAAATTCAAAAGCTTTTGGTATGGTCAACTCTCGGGATTTGTCGAGCCTGTTGCCGCTATATTCGGTGTTATTTTCGTCTCTGTATTTCGTTCTCTTCTACCCTATGCCCTGAGTTTTGCAGCCGGTGCCATGATATATGTTGTCGTCGAGGAGCTAATCCCAGAATCACAACTTAACGATAACACCGACATTGCAACACTAAGCACGATTTTCGGATTTGTAATAATGATGATACTTGATGTAGCTCTCGGTTAAATAAAATCAATCATAAGCTTTTCTTATCTCCTCATCACAAAGAGTCGGTTCTAAAATCTCTTTCCAATAAGGTTCTTTCCAAGTTTTAAGTTTTTCATGGGTCAGATAGTATTTCTGAGGAATCGGATGTGTTCCGTAAACAACTTTAATCCCGTATTTAGCTTCTATAAAATCATGGAAATATTTGATATAGGGACAAGGGGGATAGCCTACAATAAAACCTGTTGCAAAATGGATAACGGTTGCTCCGTTTTTAATCATCTCCTCGGGAGCATATTCAATATTCCCGCCCGGACAACCTCCGCAACTCGTATAACCCGCAATTTCCACCTCTTTTCCTTTGTAAATTTTAAAAGCCCCCTCCTTTTTCAAAAGAGCTCTGAAGCATTTTCCCCCTGCGCATAACTTATAACGATCGCAAATAATTATACCGATTTTAGTTTTATCACTCATTTTAACCTCCCGGTTGGTATATATAAAAATACGATAATTCATTGTTTTTGTTTCATAAGATTAACATGTAAGATGAAAAGCCGCAATAATCT
>JAMOVU010000026.1 GCA_027067555.1 Candidatus Aminicenantota bacterium
TTGCGAGCTTTTTAATTTGAGTTTTTTTAGAGATTGTTTTAAATAATATATCTATATAAAAAAATCCCGCCCTTTTTCCTTTTTCCAAATGATTAAAGAACAGACTTTTAATTCTCATATAATAATGTTTCAAAAATCATGCCACTGTTTTGAAAGTAGGAAGAACCTGCAAATATTATAGGTTCTTTAAGTAGAAAAAACCGGATGGTCTGTAAATTCGTGCTATAGAACGAATTAATTTTCAGTTTTGATGGAAAAGCTTGATTTTATTGTCTTCTTAGAATTCGTGGAATACCACGAAATTCGTGCTATATAACGAATGGGCAACCTTCCTTGAATCCTTTGAACAATATTTTCCATATTTATTCTATCAAAAAACTTTCAGAATATTCAAAAAATTTTATTTTATTTTAATTCCGTGATTATTAAAAAAGTCAAGTAACTTTTTGTGCTCACCAGATTCAAGATTCAATATTCTCATTATATCCCTTATTTTTTTAGAATCCAGTCTGTTCATTATCCTTATTATTATATCTTTGACATCATCCTTTGTCAGTTCTCTTTCCATGAAAGGTTTTTTCACGGCAATCCAGAAACTCATACCCGCATTCAAATCATTTATCGCTTTTGTTATTCTTCTACTGTCATTTTCCTTAAGAGGAATCAAATTGGTTTCTTCATTCAAATGATTAGAAAGACAGCAGATTATCTCTTTACCGATAACCTTATTGTTGAGCTCCACTCCGGCTCTTTTAAAAACCTGAATGAATTCCCTGATATTTCCTTTCCATTTATGATTTCTCAAAATTTCCACAGCTTCTTTGCTGAGTTCTTTTCCGTTTAGCAGAAAAGAATAATATTTGATAAGATAGTCAATCATCTCTTTTCTCTTCCTCAAAGGTGGAAGGTGTATTATAAAAGTGGAGATTCTGTAATACAAATCTTCTCTGAAATTTTTGTTTTCGACCTCTTTTTTCAAATCCTTATTTGTGGCAAAAATCATTCTGACATCACTCTCATACTCTTTTTCATCTCCGATTCGCCTATATCTTTTCGTTTCCACGAATCTCAACAGTTTAGTCTGAAGTTTCAAGGGAATCTCGGCAACTTCATCAAAAAACAGTGTCCCTCCGTTTGCTATCTCTATAATACCTTTTTTATCCCTTATTGCCCCTGTGAAAGCTCCCTTTTTATGTCCGAATAATTCACTCTCAAAAAGCTCAGGAGGTAAACTCGCACAATTAAACTCAATGAACTCTCCCTTTCTTTCGGATAATCTGTGAATCTCTCTTGCTACAAGACTTTTACCAACCCCCGTTTCTCCTGTAATCAGAACACTTTCATTCTCCATGGCATATTTGATTACTTTCTCTCTGATGTCATTAAAAAACTGGGCGGGAGCCTCTCTCTTCTTTAAGACTTCAATTGCACATCCGAAAATTTCCACCATTCCTCTCAGATATTCTATATCATCTTTTGTGAAGACTTTATTTTTACTGTCAAAATATACAAACATTCTTTCCGATACGGGCAGGGTAAGGATGGATTTTAGTCCCATTGTGATTGCTGTACCCGAAAGAATATCCTCGTAAATCATATAGCTTCCCCTTTCCATGTACACTTCTTTCTTAGCATTTAATGTTTCTCTTACTGCAGTTTTTGAAAAGCCGTAAGATGTTTTTAGATCTCTTTTGTTCCCTCCCAGTTTTCTACCCCTGCTCCACAAGATTTTGCCTTCATTATCAAAAATCATTACAAGTGAAATATCTTTTTTCTTCATTAATGACCATAATTTTTCACTCATAATTCTAAGCATTATTAAACACCTCAAAACAATTAAAAATAATACTAACTTTTTAGAAAAAAAGTGTCAAATATTTTGTAAAATTCAGACCACTACCTGAAAAAGGAGAAGAAAAAATATGGTAAGAATTTAAGAGATTATTCTAAGTATTAATTCATCTTCCTGCATGTCAAATTTATTTCTAAAATTTTTCTTGACTGTTTAAAAAGAAAAACATAAACTTTTATATGCTTCAGGTAAAAGACTTAACGAAGAAATTCGGGCATTATCCTGCTGTTGATAGGGTTAATTTTACTATTAGAAGGGGAGAAATTGTTGGATATTTGGGACCCAATGGAGCCGGAAAATCAACCACAATCAAAATGCTATCCGGTTTGCTTGAACCGACGGAGGGTGAAATTTTTTATAATGACAAAAATATTTACGATGATTTGATTTCATACAAAGGAAAATTGGGCTATGTCCCGGAAGAAAGCGAAATCTACCCGCATCTTAGCGGTTTTGAGTATTTGCAGATGGTGGGGAGACTCAGGGGTCTGGAAGAGAATATTATAACAGAAAAAGCAGAACAGCTTTTGGAGCTCTTTAAACTTTACGGGAGTATGCACTTTTACATATCATCATATTCAAAGGGGATGAGACAGAAAATATTGATTATTGCCGCACTTTTACATAATCCGGAAATTCTTTTGCTTGATGAGCCATTGTCCGGTCTTGATGTTGCAACTGTTTTAGTGTTTAAGGAAGTTTTAAGAAAACTTGCAGGTGTCGGGAAAGTGATACTTTACAGTTCCCATATTCTTGAGGTTGTGGAGAATTTATGTGATAGGGTTATAATAATTCACAAGGGTAAAATACTTGCTGATGATTCTGTTAAAAATCTAAAGGAATTGAGCAAAAAACCATCTCTGGAAGAAGTTTTCAGCAATCTTGTTTTAAAGGAAGATACTGAGAAGATTGCAGATGAAATGTTTAAAACCATAGTGGGTTAGTGAAGAAAAGAATGGGGAAGATTATCAAAAAGATAAAGATTCTTGTAAATCTTTTTTTTCTCAGGTTTTTCAGAAATGAGAATATGCCTTTTGAAAATGAAGCGGAAGCAAAGTTTATCTTTATTCTGGTTTTGTTTTCCGTATTAAGCCTTTTTTTCTCTTTTAATCTTCTGTTTAAATATGTTTTTGTTCCGGAAAACGGAAATTCATGGCAGGAGAAATCTCAAATTATTTTAATTTTCATGCTTGTAATAGGTTTTATCACAGTACTTGAGTGGGACGTGCTTTTACCGGATAAAAGTGATTTTTATGTGTTGGGCCCATTACCGCTTGGTAAAGGTATAATACTTTCTTCAAAATTTATTAGCTTTTTATCCTTCGTTGGACTTTTTGCTTTTACAACCAATTTTTTATCCGCTCTTTTCTTCCCTGTTTTCTTAACCGCATTTTACTCCCACAGTTCTCCGTTTTTCTTTATCCTTTTTAGTATTGTTCATTTAATTATTTCATTTCTTGCAAATATTTTCACATTCTTTTTCTTTCTATTTATAAGCAATTTCCTTTTTATTTTACTCCCATCTAAATTTTTTAAAAAGGTTTCTTCAATGGTTAGAGGAATGGTCATGATAGCCATTCTTTCAATATATGCATTTCTTCCGGAGCTTTATTCTTTTTTACCGGAGATGGTGAATAGAGGGGATAAAAGGATTTTTTATTTTCCCCATCTCTGGTTTACAGGCTTTTATGAAAATCTTCTGGGAAGGAGTAATTCTTTAACTGTTAAAATGAGCAGGCTTTCTATTCTCTCTGTGATTGTTGTTCTTTTTCTTTCTTTTATAACTTATGGAATTGCTTTTTACAAAAATACCAGATCAGTTTCTAAGAGCAGGGAAGGTTCTTCTTTTGCAAAAAAACATCCTTCGTACTCCATTTCCCGGATTTTTCATAATCTTCTCTTTAAATCTCAACCTGAAAAAGCAATCTTCTATTTTCTGAAAAAGACTTTAAAAAGAAGCGAAAAACACAGAGTTAAGTTATATAGTTTTCTGGCAGTGTCAATTGGAATAATTATCTCAAAATATCTTACGGAGCAAAATCTATTAAAAAATGTTTCGAATTTCAAAGAGTGGAGCAAAGTTATATATTCAGCGCCTTTTATAATCTGGTTTTTTTATATGGCGGGGCTGAGATCCATTGCAAATAATCCGTATAATCCTTCGGCCAACTGGATTTTCAAAATTACCGAAAAAAAGGATAAAGCTATTTATCACCGAGCAATCCATAAGTTTAATATTTTACAAAATATTATCCCCATCAGTTTGTTATTATTTTTGTTTTATTTATTCGTATGGGATATTAAAAAATCTCTTATAATCACTTTTTTCTCCTTTTTCGCGGCTTTTTTCATAGAAGAAATACTCTTTTTTAATATTAAAAAAATACCTTATACATGCATATCACTTCCTGATAAGGGAAATTTAAAAATGCTTTTTATTCCTTATCTTCTTCTTTTTCTTTTTTATACTCAGGCAATGGGGTATTTTTCTTATTGGATTGTTGAATATCCGCATTATTTTAAGAATTTATTGTATATTGGAATACTACTATTATTATTCCTTTTCATTATCAAAAGAATTTTTGAAAAAAGAGAATTTTCTTTAGTATTTGAAGAAGAGCCGGAGCCTGAATTTTTGTCCCTTGAATTATAATATTTTTTGACAAAAGAGTTTTGTTTGAAAGCTATCAAAAAATAATATATTATATGAAATAAGTCAAGAAAAAGGAGGTAGTATGAGAAAGAAAACAAAGGCAATTTTTATCTTAATTATGGGTATTGCCTTAACATTTAGTCTTTTTTCAAATGGTTTGAATCTTAACAGTGTAGGAACAAAAGCTGCTACAATGGGAGGCGCTTTTATCGGATTGGCTGATGATTATAGTGCTGTGTTCTGGAACCCTGCTGGTCTTACACAGATGAAGAGTCAGAATTTTGCTGTTTATGGTTCATTCATAATGCCGGAAGCAACTTACAAACTTCCTGTTCTTGGAATTGATGCTACAACTAAAAGCACGGTATATCCATCCGGGGCTTTCGGATACTTTAAGCCATTATCAGAGAAGCTTGTTGTAGGTTTCCTTGTTTATGTACCGGCAGGTGCGGGAACCGAGTGGGATGGAAATGATCTTGCTAACCTTCCGGGAATGAACGGACGTTCTTTTGAATGGAAATCCATGGTGGGGATGGTTAGCTTTTCTCCAACAGTTGCTTACAAAATAAATGATATGGTTTCTGTTGGAGCGACCATTAATTTTGATTATGGAATGTTGGATTTTAATACCCCCGGTTTTGGTCAGTACTCAGAGGAACTTACAGGAACAGGTATAGGCGCTACTTTTGGGCTTATGATTAA
Source organism: Candidatus Aminicenantota bacterium (assembly GCA_027067555.1). Lineage (GTDB taxonomy): Bacteria > Acidobacteriota > Aminicenantia > JAMOAD01 > JAMOAD01 > JALXDT01. The sequence goes on from JAMOVU010000026.1 coordinate 5,208, forward strand.
GCCATCTGATATGTTAAGTATAGGTTTAACTTATAAAACACCGGTAAAAATAAGTGCTGAGGGAGAGGTTACAATGGAAGGAGCTCCCCTTTTGGGTCTCCCTGGTCTGACAGCTTCCGCTACCGGGACAAGAGAAATTACCTGGCCCATGTGGTTTGGTGCGGGGATTGCTTTAAAACCTATGGATAATTTGACTATCACCGCTGATATTCAGTACACAAACTGGAAAGAATTGGATGAAATAGATATCTCTTTTGATAATAAATGGTGGAATTTACTTTTTGCACAGGCTTTCAAATTTCATCTGAATTGGGATAATACAATTCAGTACAGATTCGGATTTGAATACTTACTTAATGAATCTATTGCCATAAGAGGCGGATATTATTATGATCCTTCTCCTTCTCCTGCGGAAACTTTAAGTATTCTTCTTCCTGAGGTAACATACAATGCTTTTACTTTCGGAGTGGGATACAAATCCGGCGGACTTACTCTTGATCTCGGTTTTGAATATTTAAAGGGTCAAGAAGTGGAATGCCCAATGACCTCTGAACTCGGGATGCCTGGTTATCATAATGTGAATATAATGGCTCCTAATTTTGCAATCTCTTACAGATTCTAATATTTGTTAATTTTTATATTGAGGAGGACAGGGCGTAAGCCCTGTCCTCTTTTTTTATTTAATGAAAAATCCGAAATTTGTTCTTGATTTATTATTAGTGTTTTATTATAATAACCTACTTTGTTGTGGCGGTGTAGCTCAGGGGTAGAGCAAGCGGCTCATATCCGCTGCGTCGGGGGTTCAAATCCCTCCATCGCCACTTTTTTCATTATGATTAAAATTTTTCTTAAATTCAGAAATTTTGTAATTTCAAATAAATTAATAGAAGAGGGAGATAATGTCCTTCTTTCTTTTTCCGGTGGGCCTGATTCCACGGCTCTTGCGCTCCTTCTTAAAAAACTTCAGAAATACATTGACTTTGAGCTATCTCTTTTCTATCTGAATCATGGTTTAAGGGATGATAGTGATGAAGAGGAAAAAAAAGTCAGGGAATTTGCTGATAGGTTTGAATTAAGGCTTTTTTCAAGAAAAGTTGAGATAAAAGCTGGAAAAGCTAATATTGAGGAAAGAGCAAGGGAGACAAGATATGAAATGTTAAAAGAGATAGCTGAAAAGCATGGATTTACGAAAATTGCCACAGCACATAATTTAGATGATCAGATAGAGACTTTTTTAATCAGGCTTTTAAGAGGAAGCGGTTCAAAAGGATTATCCTCAATTCCAGTTATAAGAGAAGGTTTTATCATAAGGCCTCTTTTGGAGATAAGAAAAAGGGAAATTTTCGAATATCTTAAAATGATGGGAATAGAATATGTTACGGATAAAACAAACTTTGATACAAAGCTTTTGAGAAACAAGATAAGACATAATTTAATTCCACTTCTTGAAAATGAATACAATCCTGCAATTGTTAAAATATTAAAAAATGAGATAGAAATTTTAAGAGAGAATGAAGACTTTATAAAGGGAAAGGCAGAGGAAGTAAAAGGAGATATTATAAAAGATAAAAAGCTCAATTTAAAATTATTGAAAAAAGAGCATCCTGCAATAAGGAGCTTTCTTATAAGAGAATATATAAAGAAGCTTAGAGGCTCTTTAAGAAGAATAACATACTCGCATATAAAATCCATTTTGGAGTTAAAAAATGGACAAAAAGTATTTATTCCGGATATTATTCTCATAAGGGAGTATGATTTTATTTTGCCGTATATTCCTAAAAAAATTAAGTATTATGAATATAAAATTGAGAAAATCCCTTTTTTATTGGAAATTAAAGAGCTGGAAAAAACTTTTAAATTTAATATGGAAAAGAATATAGGGGAGTTTGATGATAAAATCCGCGCTTTTCTTGATTTTGATAAGATAAAGTTCCCGATTATTGTAAGAAAGAGAAGGAAAGGCGATAGGTATTCTCCCCTCGGAATGAAAGGAAAAACAAAAAAAATTAAGGATATTTTCAATGATATGAAAATAAGCAAAAGGGAGAGAGAGTTTTCACCTGTTTTTACTGATGCTGAAGGGGAAATACTCTGGGTGAAAGGATTAAGAATAAATGATAAATATAAAGTGGATGAAAGCACTGAAAATATTTTAAAGATAGAGGAAATAGAATAATCTTTGAAAGGGAACACGAAGAGCTAAAGGCAAAAAGTCTTGAAACTAAAACACTGATGAGTAGCAAAAATAAATACTAAGAGGAGGGATAAGACAGCTTGTAAATTTCAGGGATGATGGCTCTGGGTTATCCTGTTGAATTTTTTACCTCTATGATGTTAAATTATAAATGAGGAAATAATTTAAAGGAGAAGAAGATGAGGTATTTCAGAGGAGAGAAGTTGAGCAAGTAGGAGATTGATTTATTGTGGGAGTATTTAGGAGGAAGCATACCGAGAGCACAGAGGTATGTGAGGGAACGGGATAAAGTGAGTAATTTGAAGGAGTACTTGGACAGACAGGCGTTTTTGGCTGAAAGCGAGATAATTGATTTGAGAAGATATCTGGAAGATGATGAGCAAGAGATATTTGAGAAAGTGGGAGAAGAAATAACAAGAAACGGATACTATGTTTTAAGCAAGAAAAAGGATGATAAATTGAATGATAACAAATTGAATAAGGTAATAGAGTTTTTCAGTGAAAAGGAAATACTGTTTTTCGCCCCCCCGGGGAGAAAGGTAACCGGTAACAGCAGGATATATGAAAAGGGAATGGAGAGATTGATTAAAAGCTAAGAAGTGGGAATTATTTTTCAAAGCCGGGCAGCAGAGCAGCTTTTTTTAGACGGGACACACATACCTCAAACCCGTTTCTTACTTCACTCTTTACCCAAATGCTTACAATTCATATAGAAACAAATTTATCATCAACCTCCAAGAAATTTCATCTCGGAGGATTATCAGGATAATTGAAAACTGTGATATCTTTTATATTTCTTAACGAGGCTCTTTAATCCGCTATTTTTTTCATGACATCAGTGCCTCAAGCTCTAAATACTTGACAATTGGGCTCATTGGTGTATAATTCAACCTTAAAATAAAGGAGAAAAAATGCTAATTTTTGTTGAAGATATTCCAAGGGATGGTTTAGACATTAATGAGATTTTTGATGTCAACCCTGATGATTTGGTTGAAAAAAGTAGTTTTCTTGACCCAGTTTCTGCAGAAGTGAGAGTAATTAAGAGTGGGGATAAAATAGTGGTTAAGGGAGTGGTTAAAACAACAATAGAACTTGAATGCACAAGATGCCTTTCTCCATATACGGAAAAAATAGATTCTTCTTTTGATCTCGTATTTTTCCCTGAAGAGACAGCTCAGTTTGAAGAAGAAATCGAGTTAAAAGAAGATGATCTTAACACTCTCTATTACAAAGAAGGAATCATTGATATAGATAGAATAATAATTGATCAAATAAACCTTTCAATACCATTCAAACCCCTCTGCTCTGAAGATTGTAAAGGCCTCTGTCCTGTTTGCGGAAAAAACTTAAATGAGGGGCCCTGTGGCTGTGAAGTAAAAAAAAGAGATCCGAGAATAGATCTAATAATAGAAAACATGAGAGGTAAATAAAATGGCTGTACCAAAGAGAAAAACTTCAAAATCAAGAAAAAGAAAGAGAAGATCTCATCATGCACTGGAAGTTAAAAGCTTAACATTGTGCCCAAAGTGCGGTAGTCCTATGATGCCGCACAGAGCATGTCCTGAATGCGGATATTATAAAGGAAGGCAGGTAATTCAGGGCAATCAAGAATAAATAGTATGAGATCCATCGCACTTGATGTTATGGGTGGGGATTTTGCCCCCTGTGAAGTTATAAAGGGAGCGAAGTCCACTCTTGAAAACGAAGATATAAAGCTTTATCTCGTAGGACAGGAAAAAAGTGTAAAGGAGTGTCTGGAAAAGGTGGGGTTCAAACATTATGACAAGATAGAAATAGTAGATGCCCCCGAAGTGGTCACAATGAAAGATACAATAATAAGCTATCTGCGAGGTAAAAAGAAATCCAGTATAAAAATAGCGCTGGACTTAGTCAAAAACAGAATAGCCGAAGGAATGTTCTCAGCAGGTAACACAGGAGCGGTAATGGTCAATGCAAAGTTTATCCTTGAACCCATAGAGGGAATCAAAAGGCCAGCTCTTGCAGTTGTTTTCCCAACTCAAAAGGGAGAATCAATAATACTGGATGTAGGAGCAAATGCAGATTGTAAACCGGAACACTTATTTCAGTTCGCAATTATGGGAACCATTTTCTCGGAAGAAATTTTGGGAAAGAAAAATCCCACTGTAGGTTTAATGTCAATCGGGGAAGAAACTTTAAAAGGAAACAAACTTACAAAAGAAGCATTTAAGCTTCTTTCCAATTCAAACCTTAATTTCAAAGGGAATATTGAAGGACATGTGATTCATCAGGGAATAGTTGATATTATTGTAACTGACGGGTTCACAGGCAATGTAGCTTTAAAAGTGGCGGAGGGGATGGCTGAGAATCTTTACGGACACTTTAAAAACACTTTAACAAGAAACATTTTGCACAAAATCGGTCTTCTTCTCCTCTGGAGTGGATTGAGAAAACTAAAGAAAAAACTGGATTACTCTGAATACGGAGGAGCAATTCTTTTAGGAGTAAAAGGGGTGGTTGTCATAGGACACGGAAGATCCAGAGTAAAAGCAATTAAAAACGGATTATTAACCACAAAAAAAATGATAGAAAGTCAGGTTGATATAAAAATTGCAGAAAAACTGAAGGAGGTAAGCATTGGATAATAAGAGAGTAGCAATAATTACAGGAGCATCAAGAGGTATAGGAAAAAGTATTGCATTTGCTCTGGCAAATGAGGGAATCTCCCTTGCTCTGGTATCAAGAAGTGAAGAAAGCTTAGAAAAACTCAAAAGTGAGCTTCCCAATTCAAATTTCCATTCTGTTTTTCCCTGTGATGTTTCAAATTTCGAGGAAGTCGGAAAAGTTGTGAAAAATGTTTTTGATAAATATGAAAGAATTGATTACCTTATTAACAATGCGGGAATTACCAGAGATACCCTTCTTCTGAGAATGAGAGAAGAAGATTGGGATAGTGTCATTGCAATAAATTTAAAAGGCGTTTTCAATTTTACCAAACATACAATTCCTTATATGGCAAAGCAGAGATCAGGGAAAATAGTTAATATTAGCTCAATAGTTGGATTAATGGGGAATCCGGGACAGAGTAATTATGCTGCCTCAAAAAGCGGAATTATAGGGTTTACTAAATCAATTGCAAAAGAGTACGGAGCCAAAGGGATTACGGCAAATGTAATTGCTCCGGGTTTTGTTGAAACAGATATGACAGCTAAACTTCCCGAAAAAGTTAAGGAAGAATACATCAAAGCAATACCGCTTAAAAGATTCGGAAAACCGGAAGACATAGCAAATGTGGTAAAATTTCTAATTTCAAGTGATGCAGATTATATAACAGGTGAAACAATAAATGTTTCAGGTGGTCTTTATATCTAAAAAAATTTAAGGAGGAAAAGAATGACAAAGGAAGAAATCTTAGCAAAGATCAAAAATTTTATTATGGATGAGTTTAAGATCGAAGAAAGCCAGATCACAGATGATGCAACTTTTTTAGAGGATCTGGGATTTGATTCTCTCGATGTTTCCACATTGCTTCAGGATGTTGAGGATATGTTTGACATTAGAATTCCCGATGAAGATCTTGACAAAATAATGACAGTGGGGGAACTTGTTAATTATATAGCAGAGAAAAAGTCATAAGATATTCTGTATAATAAAAATCTGTTATGTCTAAAGAAAAAGTTTTAAAACTTAGAAGAGTTGTTGTTACAGGTATCGGTATAGTTTCTCCTGTGGGAATTGGTCTTGAAGAGCCCTGGGAAAATGTTAAAAATGGCAAAAGCGGAATAGGAAGGGTAACAAAGTTTGATACTACGGACCTTGGTTCTCAAATTGCAGGAGAAATTAAAGATTTTGATCCCACAAATTATATGGACAACAGAGTTATCCGAAGAAATGATGAGTTCATTCACTACGCAGTGGCTGCAGCAAAAATTGCCTGGGAGGACTCAGGATTAAAAGAACTGAGTGAAGAGGAGCAGGACAGAACAGGAGTTGCAATAGGCTCAGGGATAGGTGGTATAGGAATAATTGCTAAAAACCAGAATATCCTGATGGAGAAAGGATACAGAAAAATTCAGCCTTTCTTTATTCCAGGCGGAATAATCAATATGGCTTCCGGAATATTGTCCATGATATACCAGGCGAAAGGTCCAAATCTCTCCACAGTTACAGCCTGCGCCACTTCCACTCACTCAATAGGAGAAGCCTTCAGATTGATTCAAACAGGATACGCAGACATAATGATCACAGGAGGTTCGGAAGCACCTATCACTCCTCTTGCCATAGGCGGCTTTGATATAATGAGAGCTCTTTCAAGGAGAAATGATGAGCCTGAAAAAGCATCAAGGCCTTTCGATGCCCGGAGAGACGGATTTGTAATAGCTGAGGGTTCCACAGTTCTTATTCTTGAAGAATACGAAAGGGCGAAAAAGAGAGGAGCTAAAATTTATGGAGAGATAATAGGTTTCGGAATGAGCTCAGATGCCTATCATCAAACTTCACCCGCACCAGATGGTTCCGGTGCCGCAAGGTGTATGTCAGAAGCATTAAGAGATGCAGGTCTCAAACCTGAAGAGATTGACTATATTAATGCACACGGAACATCAACTGCTTTAAATGACAAAACTGAAACAATGGCCATAAAAAAGGTATTCGGAGATTATGCTTATGAAGTAAATATTTCATCAACAAAATCCATGACAGGCCATCTTCTGGGTTCTGCTGGTGCAATAGAGGCTGCTTTTTCTCTCCTTGCCATGAGAGATGATACCATCCCCCCTACAATCAATTATGAAAACCCTGACCCTGAGTGCGATTTGAATTATACTCCGAATAGCAGCATAAAGAAAAAGATAAAATATGCAATGAGTAATTCTTTCGGATTTGGTGGAACCAATGCTACTTTGGTCTTTAAAAATATAAGAGAGGAGGATTGAGATGGGAATTTTTTGGATAGCACCTATTAGCGCAGTAGTTGCCCTTTTTTTTGCTTTCATTTTTTACAAAAATGTTATGAAAGCAGATGAAGGTACGGAAAAGATGATAGAAATAGCTAACGCTGTTAAAACAGGAGCAAAAGCCTATCTATCACAACAGTATAAAGTTGTTGCCATATTTTTTATTATTACATCAGGATTCCTGGCCTTTCTGGCTTACGGACTCCATGTCCAATCGGGATGGACACCCTTTGCTTTCTTAACAGGAGGTTTTTTCTCTGCCCTTTCCGGTTATATAGGAATGATGACAGCAACAAATTCCTCTGCAAGAACAGCAAATGGAGCAAGGAAATCCTTAAATGATGCTTTAAGGATAGCTTTCAGAGCCGGAGCTGTTATGGGTCTTACAGTTGTCGGATTGGGTCTTGTTGATATCTCAATCTGGTTCAGTGCTCTTTACTTTGGAGCACATTACAGTTTGAGAGAAACAACTGTTATTCTCCTTTCATTTGGAATGGGAGCTTCTCTACAGGCGCTCTTTGCAAGAGTCGGTGGAGGTATTTTTACAAAGGCAGCGGATGTTGGAGCTGACCTTGTAGGAAAGGTTGAAGCCGGAATTCCTGAAGATGACCCGAGAAATCCGGCCACTATTGCAGATAATGTAGGAGACAATGTAGGAGATGTTGCAGGAATGGGAGCAGATCTTTATGAATCATATACCGGTTCAATTTTATCTTCAGCAGCTCTCGGAGCAGCGGCTTTCATAGCTAACAAGACTCTTGCTTTTAATGCTGTTGTTTTACCCATGATAGTTGCAGGATTGGGTATTCTTGCATCTATAATCGGAGTATACGCAGTTAAAGCCAAAGATGATGCTTCACAAAAGAATCTTTTAAGTGCTTTAAATAGAGGAATTTACCTCAGCTCTGCTATCATCATAGTCGGTGTTTTCTTTTTAGTTAAAACACTTCTTCCGGGGAATATAGGAATTGCTGGCTCAGTAGTAACCGGACTTATTGTTGGATTGGTAATCGGAAAATCCACAGAATATTATACATCTTCAGGATATAAACCCACAATATTTGTAGCAGAGCAGACAAAAACAGGAGAGGCCACCACAATTTTAGCAGGAATGTCTCAGGCAATGATTTCAACTGCAATCCCCATTTTAGCGGTTGTAGCAGGTATTGTCGGAGCTTTTGCCTTTGCAGGCGGATTTTCAACTCCGATTAAAGGACTCTATGGAATAGGGGTTGCCGCAGTGGGAATGCTCTCCACTCTTGGAATTACTCTTGCAACCGATGCTTATGGACCTGTTGCGGATAATGCAGGTGGAAATGCTGAAATGTCAGAACTACCTCCGGAAGTAAGAAAAATCACAGATGCCCTCGATGCACTTGGAAATACAACAGCAGCTACAGGAAAGGGTTTTGCAATCGGTTCAGCCGCCCTTACAGCTCTTGCCCTTTTGGCAGCTTATGTGGAGGAAGTTAGAGCCGGTCTTATAAGAGCTGTAGAGCATGGAAGAATCTTTACAGACCTTGCAAAACTTGCAGAGCAAAAAGGCGTCGAACTTGTTAAATTTTTGCATGACCTTACAATAGCAGACTTTATGAGAATATTTAAAGTAAACCTTATGAATCCCATGGTAATTTCCGGAGTATTCATCGGAGCCATGATGGCATTTTTCTTTTCAGGTCTTACAATCAAAGCTGTAAGTAAGGCAGCGGGAAAGATGGTTGATGAGGTCAGAAGACAGTTTAAAGAGATTCCCGGGATTATGGAAGGAAAAGCAAAACCCGATTATCAGGCATGCGTTGCCATTTCAACCAAAGGAGCTCAAAAGTCAATGGTAGCACCTTCTCTTGCTGCAGTGTTGGTT
>JAMOVU010000027.1 GCA_027067555.1 Candidatus Aminicenantota bacterium
TTTCAGGTTTCTCGGATAAATCAGCTTCGAAAAGTTCGAGAGATTCTTTTGCGGAAAGCGGGATAATATTATCTTTATCAATACCGAGCTTGAAAGCATAATCATCTCCCTTTTTGCCGAATATGAGAACCCCTTTTCGGCTTTTTTCTATCGTTCTTTTTATTTTAACTCTTTTGGGAACAGAGAGGGCTTTGTCTACCAGTTCACTATCATTTTTTATTTTGTTTAAAAGGTTGTAATATGGAACCTCCCAAGACCTTTCTTCCTGTGTTGCCAATAGTTTTTCATATTGCTTTTTAAAGTAGGATTCCAGTTGTTCTTCATCTGTCAAAAATTTAGTATCTTCCCCTAATAAAGCATGAATTAAGGCAATCTTTAGTGTTGAGATTCTTTTAATGCTTATCTCTGATTCCCCTTTTGCTGTCGGGAAAAAATTATATATGTAAAGATTATCAAAAACAAGCTTGTTGATTCTGTTGATTCTTCCGACTCTTTGAATAACCCTTGTGGGATTGTAAGGGATATCATAATTGAAAATAATTCCGGCTCTGTTCAGATTAATCCCTTCGGATATGGCATCGGTGGCAATAAGAACATCATATCTGTCTTTTTGTTCATTTTTCGGAAAACTCGCATCAAAATTTTCTTTTAACTCCTCTTTTAAAGTTTTGGAAGATGTTTTCCCTGTGAATAGCAGGACTTTGAAATTTAGTGTTTTTAATTTTTCAGAGATATAGTCTGCCGTATCGGCGAATTCGGTAAATACCACGATTTTTCTTCCGGGGGTTTCACTAAGTTTGTCGTTTATGACTTTTACAAATTCCGAGAATTTCGGATCTTGGTTGACAAGCTCTTTGTTATCTTCAAACCAAACTTTTTTTATCTTTACAAGTAAATCCAAATCTTTTTGAAGATCTTCTCTGAACTTCTTTTTTATTTCGTTTTTGTCAATAAAAATCAGTCCTTTTTCAATGAACTGATTTAATCTTTCATTCTCTTTCAAATCAATGATTTCATCTATATTCAAATCCCTCAAATCTTCACCTGTTTTTTCAAAAAGGTCTTCGGGGGTTGGGAGTTTGCCTTTTTTGTAGATAGGAACTTTCCCCGATTTATCATACCAATAAATTATGTTTTCGGTGGATTTAATCATGGAGTCAAGAGTTAATTCAAAGGCTTTTACCGAGCTTTCAAATCTTCGGACAAGCAATCTTCTCATAAATTTTGCAAGATTGATCTGTGCTTGTTTGAAAAGTTGTTCGTCTCCGAACTCTTCCTTGATTTTCTTTTTGTATTTTTTAAAATCTTTTAGGTATGTCACGGGTTTATATCTTGCCCCTATAAATCCTTCATCAGAACTACTGTTGTCAGGAGAGATTGTTTCAAGCGTATCATAATACAAATCTCCGATATCGCCGAGATTATATTCAAGAATCTTAGGTGGATGAACTTTCGGAAATTTTATATTTTGCTTTTCAAGGTCATTACGAAAATCATCAATCTCATTGAGGTCAAGTCTTGACCTTCTTATTATAAAAGGGGATAAAAGATTTCTTATCTCTTCCGCATATTTTTTTATCTTATTATCAAGATTTATTTTTTCGACTTTACTATCCTTACGGAGTTTGTCTATTTCTTTGTATTGTTTAATCAGTTCTTTAAATCTATACCAAAGATTATCGATTGTTCTTATCGTGGATTTTGCCGGAATCTGAAAAAGTTTTATTAATGAAAACAGGTCTTGAGGGCGATTGTTAAAAGGGGTGGCAGTAAGAAGAACAACTTTATTCCCCTGACAAAGTTTGTGGAGTAAAGCATAATCATTAGTCATCTCATTTCTGTATTTGTGAGCTTCATCAATTATTATTAATTTTTCTTCATCATTATCATATTTTTTATATGCTTCTTCTATCTTTCCCGATGAGAAAACCTCCGCAACAAAATTGAAAGACATCCTATAATCATCCCATTGAGATTTTAGATGAGGAGGGGCTATTATTATGGTTTTAAGTCTAAGATTATATGCTAATGCGGAGGCGATAATACTTTTTCCGAGGCCTACAACATCAGCAATTAAAACACCACCGTGTTTTTTGATAATATTATAACTTTTTTCTATGGCTTGTTTTTGATATTCCAAATCCATAAATTCATTATTTGTGATTTTGGAAGGAAGCTCTATCGTATCTATCGTTTCCCCTGAAAAATATTCAAGAAGAACTCTTATATATAATAGATATGGTTTCGGATATTTCTCATACCATATTCTATCCACAACCTTTTCAAAAAATTCTTGATTCTCGGAGGAAGCAATCTCAATAGAGGTTTCCCATAGTCGGGTAAAAATATTTTATGCTTCTTCAAATGAGGTTTTATCCCTTAGGATAGTATTGATTTCCATTCTCCCCTCAAGTCCCGAACGGGAAAGATTGCTTGAGCCTATAATAACAGGTCCGGGATATTGTCCTCCTTCATTGTTTTCAGGCTTGTTTTCAAAAATATACATCTTAGCATGATTCGGTTTTAATGTTTTTCTTATTTCAAGAGAGCCGTTTTGAATTTTTATAAGAAAAAACTTAAAAGCTTCTTGTTTTTTTATGCTATCGAAATAATCGGTTTCATTAAAAAGCTCAACAAAACTATTATAAAAACTTTCCCTGATAAGGATTCTCGATCTGTCTTGCTCATCAAGGAGTTCAAATTCTCTGATTTTATTACTTAAATCTTTTTCTATATCCATACCTACAAGAATTTGTATTTTTTTATTTTCGAGTTTTTCATAAATTTCTTGAATACCTGAAAAATAAAAATAACCCACAAGAAAATATATGTTTTCTGATTTTGGTAAGATATTATTAATAACTTCGCTTAAGAATGTTTTCTGATTTGTTATCAAATTACCCATAAATATCCTCCACTTTCATACTCAATAGTTTATACCTTTTCCGGCTAAAAGACAATCCGTTTGTATTTACAAAAACCACCTATCGGGAATCAAGAATCATATCTCTTTTAACTTCCAAACCTCTCTGCTCACAGTATGGCTTTAAAATTCATAATTCACTCCACCCCGCACCAAATTCTGAAGCATAGAGCATAAAGCATCCAAGCCTCAAAGGCAGCTTTCGGGGCTTAAAGCTAATAAAGCATAAAGCTTTTGCAAAATTTTGCACGGTTTTAAATAGCTTTGATGCTCCGAGGCTTTGAATAGCTCATACTCAATAACATTATTCTCTATCAATATTTAAACAATAACACTTCTAACTTTTTAATAAATTCTCTTTTCTTTTTTACATCCATCTTACTTAAATTATATAATTTCCACTTTACGGCAGGAAGCTCATCAATGCCAACCAAACCTAATTTATCCCATGCGGGACTACCACTTTTAAAACTTATCAAAAATTCTTTGTCATCAGCATTTAAACTTTTCAATATAGTTTCAAATAACCATTTTCTTATAGTAAAAAGATTTTCAATTTTTATATCTTCTCTGACCATCCCTAAAAATTCTTTGTTATATAACTCCGTAATATCTTTTTCTCTTGGAGACAATATCTCATGAATAGGCTTGTTTGATTGAATAAGATAAACTAAAAAATATTTTTTTGTTTTATCATTAAATAAACTTCTTGAAAACATGATACCTACATCAAAAAAATCTCTCGGATGTTGCCTCGACAAAGCAGCACAAATTTTACCTGCCAAAACTTCCTCGATTGTTAAAACTCTTGCAATAGGTTTTCTACCAAAAATTTCCTCCACTTTATTGTTTGCATACAATTCAACAGGATTCTCTATACTTCCCCTTATCACTTCATTTACTTCTATTTTAACATTTCCGTATGAACTTAATATTAGAAGTTTGAAAATATTATCATTCTTCTTTTTTATTTTCTCAACTCTATAATCAGGATTTAGTCTTTCAATATTTTTTCTTAAAACATCCAATCCCAAATTAATCCTTTTAAAAGAGAGCTCTCTGTTTTCAATCGGCAAATAAACAAGATCAATATCAACCGATAATCTCGGAAGATGAAAATAAAAAAGATTAAGAGCAGTCCCTCCTTTAATTGCAAATATTTTTTGTTTAAAGATTAAAGGGATAACTTTTAAAATTATTTCAACTTGCTTTCCATATTTCTTATTAAACACCAAAATCCTCAGGTATTATCAAATTATAATCTTTTATATATTTGCCACCTTTATCTACAACAATTACAGAATTTCTATTTTTTATAATATTCTTAATATCTTTTTCCCACGGCATATTAAAGTATTCGGTAAAGAATAAAAATATTCTCTTTGCTTTTTTATTTGCTATTTTTAAACCTTTGTTTACCAAATCGGGATTAAGGTCTTGTAAAAGCTCAAAAATTTTTGCTGTTTCATTAAAAGTTTCATATCTCCCTATTTGTTCAATCATTTGAATTATTGCAATCTCTCTTCTTGCTACATAAAATTCATAAGGCTTTGTTCCGGGATTATATAGGAATTTGTTATCATTCCATTTGTGAGTTCTTATATTTATAAAATTAAAATCCGTTTTAAAAGTCCATTTGGGTAATCTTTGTCCGTAAATATAGAAAGAGTTGTTTTCTTTTAAATAATGAATAATATTTTGATATGACAAAGATGATTTTGCCCCCGGGTGAGCATTTACTCTCAAAACTTTCTGAAGAACATGTATTATACCTTCAAATGATATCTGTTTTTTCGGAAATTTATAAACACTTTTACTTATTTTTTCAAGCCAACCCGATTCAACATACTTACAAACAAGACTTGATGAAATATTTAATTGTTTTAATTGCTTTGATGTTATGGGAACATCTTGATACAAAAGATATAATCTTTTTAGTTTCTGTCCTTTAACTTCACTCATAGTATAATTATATGTCTTTTTATTAAATTTTTCAAACAAATAAAAAATTTAATCTGTCTTCATTCGTTTTAAAATTCTTTAACTTTTCCCTCTTTATAATCTTTTCTCGCCTCTTCTATTGATCGGATATAATTATGACTCGTAAGAGCCAAAATATCTTCCGAGATCTCTTCCATTGTTTCTTTCACTATCCCTTTTATAAGAAAAGAAAATTCTTCTTCACTAAGTTCATTAATTTTTTTCTCCATCTTTATCCCTCCATATTTTATTATAGCATTTTTTTTGTTATTGGCAAGCAGTGAAGCAAGGTATAAAAGTTTCACTATTTATTCATTTTTCCTTTTTTTAATTGTTTTCTTATGAATTTATCAAAATCCGAGATATAATTCCTATCCTGAATTACTCTGTATTTGTCATATTCGGCTTCAGCTTTGATTTTTGCCTCAAGCATAGATACTTTTCCTTTGTGTTTGAGAATAGGATAATCCGAAAGTTCTAAAAATTTATTCAGATATATTATCCAATCATCCATATTCATCACAATCCCTTGCATTGCTCTGTTTTCCGCTAAATCCAAATAAGCATTAACCAATCGTTGTAGTTGTTTTAAATGCTCTTGGTTAAGATAATTTTTAGCAATAGTAACATCATTTTTCCCTCAGGTGCATTTTTCCACGACTTTAGTCCCATATGTATTTTTTTTGCATCAGATTCGTTATAAATAATTTCTGCAGCAGTTTTCCCTTGTATTGCCCAGTGAAGTTTGTTTTGAACTGTTCAAAAAAGGTTTTAGTTCTTTCATCATTAGGATCATAATCTGCAGAAAGAGCATAAATATCTGTAATTTTTTGATATAATCTTCTTTCGCTAATCCGTATCTCACGAATGCGTTCTAATAACTCATCAAAGTAATCTTTACCAAAATGTTTCAGTTGTTTAAGCCTTTTATCATCCAATACAAACCCTTTAATGATATATTCGTGCAATATTTCTGTCGCCCACTTACGGAATTCAATGGCTCTATGTGAATTTACACGATATCCGACAGCTGTAACAGCTCTTAAATTATAAAATTTCGCTTCCTTTTCCTGACTCTTTCCTTCAATAGCTCCATGTCTTGTGGTATGTCGGAATTTCCGACATACCACTTCTTCATCTAACTCGCCACTTTCAAATATATGTTTTAGATGTTCGGCAATAGTGCTTCTTCCTTTTTCAAATAGAATACTAATCGCTTTTTGTGTAAGCCATATAGTATCATTTTGAAAATATACCTCCACATTTACCTTGCCTGTTTTTGTCTGAAAAATAACAAAGTTTTCTATTTTTTGTATTTCTTTTCCTTTTCCCATATTAACTCCCATAGAATTATAATTCTTTTAAGAGTGGATGGCAAGGGATTTGCATTTACAAAAACCGCCTATCGGGAATCAATAATCATATCTGTTCCAACTTCCAGACCTCTCTACTCATAGCACGGTTTTAAAATTCATAATTCATAATTCATTCCTCCCCGCACCAAATTCTGAAGCATAGAGCATAAAGCATCCAAGCCTCCAAGGCAGCTTTTTGGGCATAAAGCAATAAAAGCCATAAGCTTTTGCTGATTCATGTTTTAAAAAGAGCTTTTGGCTTTATGCTTCGATGCTTGGAGGCTTTGAGAATTGCACAAATTTAAAATTCATAATTCATAATTCAGCATTCATAATTCAGCATTCATAATTCATAATTCATAATTACTACCTGCTTGGAGGCTTTCAATAATTTAAACACTTTTACTTATTTTTTCAAACCAGCCCGATTCAACATACTTACAAACAAGACTTTAAGAACAAGACAACTCAGCAAATTACGGATTTATAATCTCAAAAACTCATCAATACTAATTCCGGTCTGCTTTATAATAGCTCTTAAAGTTCCCTCGGGCATTTCTCCCGGATGATTCGGAATCGTTGTTCTTTTTCATGTTTCCGGATTAATCCAAATCTCATGAGATCCTTTTGCATATCTGTCAAATTCAAACCCGACTTTTTTGAGCTTTTTTATAATATCACGATATCTAAACCCCGATAATCTTCCCAACATTAAGCTCCGACAGGCACCGCAATATTCATCTCAAATTTATCATCCGAAGATATTTTAAAAGGGGGTTTTTCTTTCCTATCTATATATGAATCATACAATTTTCTTGCAACATCTTTTGCGATTTCTATGGTTTCATCAATTGTTCTTCCTTGAGCTATAAGACCGGGTATTTCATCACTCGTAGCAAGGTAAACTCCCTCAGGCAATTTTTCTATTTTTAATTTGAATATAATTTCCATTTTTTACCTCCGTATATTTTATTATAGCATTTTTTTTGTTATTGGCAAGTTTTGTTTGTATTTAATCAGCTGCTTACCTTTTAGAATTAGCAAAGGGCGATTTCCTTTTTCGGAGGGTTTTTATTGAAGGAAAAACTTATAATTACGGGAAATATCTATATATATCTTTTCTATGTAAAATTCTAACAAAAATCAATCGCTCTTTATCTTTTTTAATTCCAATTCTATAATCTCCCATTTTTATTCTATACAAATCTTTGTAACCTGTGATTTTTTTTATCTCTTTTATATTATATTGAGAAAAGCCACTCTCAAGTTCATCAATTATTCTCTTTACCTCTTTCCTTATCTTCTTATCCTTTATTTTTTTCAGATCTCTCAGAAAACTTTCTCTAAATTCTACTTTCATTAATTATTTTAATTCCTTCATTATCTCTTCTTTTGATACTACTTTAGTCTTAAGCCCTTCTTCTATTGATTCTCCCATAATAAAATCTTCTATAGATTCCGAAAGAACGGATATCAATTCTATTCTGTTTTCTTGTAAAAGCTCAATTAAAACTTCTTTTAATGTTTCTTTAAGTTTTTCATCGGAAATAGTTATTTCCATTTTTACCTCCGTATATTTTATTATAGCATTTTTTTTGTTATTGGCAAGTTTTCTATGTTCGTCAAAACCACCCAAGCCTCTCTACTCACAGCATGGTTTAAAAAAAGCTCAGGGCTCGATGCTCAGTGCTCAGGGCTTTATGAATAGCATGGTTTTAAAAAAGCATTTAAAAAGCCTCCAAGCCAAGAGCCTCCGAGCCTCCATGGCAGCTTTTTGGGCATAAAGCAATAAAAGCCATAAGCTTTTGCTGATTCATGTTTTAAAAAGAGCTTTTGGCTTTATGCTTCGATGCTTGGAGGCTTTGAGAATTGCACAAATTTAAAATTCATAATTCATAATTACTACCTGCTCCGAGGCTTTGAATGGTTCAACTCTAATTTACAATCTCCCAATGCCCGCCTTTATCGGGTCCTACTCTTTTGATTTTTCCTTGTTTTTTAAGCTTGGCTAAATTATATTTTATACCGTCTTCTGTTATGTTTCCAATTTCTTGAGCAAGTTCTTTTCTGGTAATATACGGATTTTCTTTTATTAATGCCAAAATTTTCTGGGTAGTTTTCCGGGTAGTTTTCCGGGTAGTTTTCTCCGCGTTTTTTTTATCGAGCAGTTCCAAATTAAGCCTATCTTCCTCAAACTCCGAATGAATAAAAAAAGTGGCTTTAAAATAGCTTCTCTCTTCATCAGTTTCAAAAACAGGTTTGGGAGAACCATTCTTTTTTATCTCTTTTAATATTGTCGGAATTCCTGTCTGTCTTCCTTCGGTAAGATGAAGCTCTTTTAAAAGCTCCCCTATCCTTCTGTTTCTGTATTTACGAACATCAAATTGGTATTTTTTTAATTTCTCTTTATTAAGCGGAGGTAAAGGTCCGGGAAAACTGATTATATCAATATGGGTTGGGAAGATTCTTACTTCTATCGGAGAATCATTATCATATCCTCTATGATATACTGCATTGCATAACGCCTCTTCGAGAGCTTGATAAGGATAATTAAAGAATCTGTCAGCTTCCGCTCGCCCTTCCCTTTTTATCACTTTTTCTTTAACAATCTGATTTTTTAGAAAATTAAGTGTATTGAAAGTTTGTTCAAAAAGATTTCCTTCAAAAATCTTTTCCTCAAATTCTATTCCGTCATTGTCTTTGAATATAATAATCTCTATTTTTGCGGAAGGGAAAATTTTTTGTGGCTTTTTTGCAAAAAAGAGTAAGCCGATATTTTTTGGCAACAGGTTTTCATCTCCACCTTCGGCAATATTCATCCTTCTCGAAATTTCTTTAATGCTTAAACGGGGAATTTCCTTTTCAAGCTCACTCCCGATTTTATTTAAGAATGTTCTTATTGAGCCAAGATCAAACTCATTAACAGTGTATTTATAATTGACTCTGTCATCAAAAGGGATTTGATTGGACATTGAGATAAGTTCTTTCTCTTCTTCCATGGTGGGTTTTACGGTGGAGGAAAAACGCCGTATATAGTAAAAATATTGAGGTTTTTTCCCGAGATTAGAAGGAGATTTATAAGGTCTTATACTTCCACCGGGGCACCATAAAATTAATATTTTTTTACCTTTAAAATCAACAGGTTCAACTATCGGGAAATAGTTGGGAATAATCTTTCTGCAAAGATTATTTAATTCCTTTTGAATTTTATCAATCTCATCTAATTTAAGCCCTTCGGGAGGTAGGACAGGTCTTCCCTCTTTTTCCTTAATTCCCAAAATAATATAGCCGCCACCCCAATTATTAAAATCATTGGCAAAAGCTGTAATTGTTTTAAGGGTTCGTGCGGGATTCCAACCTCTACGAAATTCAATCCTCTCCCATTCAACTGTTTTTCCGTTAATTAGTTCTTCAATATTCATGGGCAATGCCATCTCTTTCCTCCCACATAATTATAATTCTAACTCTTTTCAAAATGGATGGCAAGGGATTTGCATTTACAAAAACCGCCTATCGGGAATCAACTCATCAACATTTTTATTAATTCTTCTACATCTATTTCCGCATCAAAAAGGATGGATTTTAAAAGTTTAGGATGCAAAATCTTTCCCGAATGATACGGAACAGTAACCCTCTTACCTTTTTTATTCTTATATATTTTATGGCTTCCCGATTGCCTTACTAATTTAAACCCTTTTACTTCAAGTATTTTGATTAATTGTTTTGCTGTTATTCTCGGGAGTTTGCTCATATTGCAATTTCTACGAAAGTAAGATTAATAACCTCCGGGATATCAATCTCTTTTCCCTCTGATAATAATTCCTCTATATTAAGTTTGATTGCATCTTTAACATTTACCAACACCTCTTCATATGTTTCCCCTTGTGTATAACATCCTTGAATTGAAGGACAAAATGCAAAATAACCGTTTTCATCTTTTTCTATAACAACTGATATTTTATATTTTTCCATTTTTTACCTCCGTATATTTTATTATAGCATTTTTTTTGTTATTGGCAAGTTTTCTGTGTTTGCAAAAACCACGCAAACCTCTCTACTCACAGCATGGTTTAAAAAAAGCATTTAAAAAGCCTCCAAGCCAAGAGCCTCCAAGCCTCCAAGGCAGCTTTTTGGGCATAAAGCTATCAAAGCCATAAGCTTTTGCTGATTCATGTTTTAAAAAGAGCTTTTGGCTTTATGCTTCGATGCTTGGAGGCTTTGAGAATTGCACAAATTTAAAATTCATCATTCATCATTCAGCATTCATAATTCAGCACTCATCATTCATAATTACCACCGGCTCAGGGCTTGATGCTTTTATCTTTTACCTGTTTTCCTTTATAAACAGAAAATACAAAGATGGTATTATAATCGGGGTTATTATTGTTGAAGAGAGAAGTCCGAATATAACGGATATTGCGAGCGGTGATAAAGCTTCACTTCCTATTGCGGTGCTCATTGCAAGAGGAAGCATTCCGAGAATTGTAGTAAAAGCTGTCATCATTATAGGTCTTATCCTCAATCTCGAACCTTCAATTATAGCTTCTTTAAAATCTCTGCCATCTTCTCTTTTTTGGTTAATAAAATCAACAAGTAAAATCCCGTTATTAACAACTATACCCGCAAGAACTATAATCCCGAGAAATGAGTTCATACTGAGCGGAGTTTTGGTTATGAACAATCCCCAGAATATCCCGATAAAAGCAAGCGGTATCGTAAAGGATATGATAAAGGGTTGTGAAAAAGAGTTAAATTGACTTGCCATTACAACATATACGAGAAATATAGCTATAATAAGAGCGATTCCGAGTGTTTTAAAGGAGTCGATTATCGCTTTTGTTGCACCTCTTTGCGATATTTTATACCCTTCGGGGATTTTTGTTTCTTTTATTATTTTATCAATGTTTTCCTTTAATTCTCTTTGATTTCCGCCTATTAAATCCCCTTTAATTTCAACAAATCTTTGAAAATTGAATCTCTTTATCTGCATAGGCGTTTCTTCCAATTTTGTTTTTACAAAATTATTCAAAGGAAGATTTATGCTCGGGACGGGATTTATTTTTATTGTTTCCGGTGTTGGATTTAATTCCATGGTTGTAATACTTATATCATAAGTTTTATCCCCTATGTTTATTTTCCCCGCTTTTAATTCACCGTATCTTGATTTTAAATCCTGTGCAAGAGACAAAGGGGTATATCCGTAGTATGCAAGAATCTTTCTTTTCGGGATGAAAGAGAGTTCCTGTTTACCCGCTTTCATTGACATATTAAGGTTTGTCACCCCTTTTATTTTTCCGAATTTTTCGATAAGTTCTTTTGATATTTTCTTTAATTCCATAAGATTATCACCGTAAACATTAACATCAACGGCAGGTCTTACCATACCCTCGGTAGGTTCCACCTGTTTAACTTTATATTCGATTAAACCCGCTGGTTTGTTCTTTTCTATCAAAGCAATTGTTTTTGTCACATATCTTTTTACATGCTCCCTCTTTGGATTATCTTTTAATCTGACAAATATAAATGATTGATTTGTTATACTCTCCCCGAATATACTACCCTTACCCATCGTAGAGCTTGTATTCTCTATATATTTAAAATTTGATGATACCATATTTTCAATTCTCTCGGTTAACATATCGGTTGTTTCAATTGATGTTCCCGCGGGAAAATTAAGTTCTATCTTATACTCACCCTGATCAACCGGAGGAAGCATTATAAAATCGATTTTTTTAAGCGGCAATAAAGATATGATAAAAATCAATAATGAGCCTGAAAGGGTTAATAAAGCTCTTTTTTTATTAACTATAACAAAACCGATTATTCCCCCGTAAAAATTTTCAATCTTTTCAATGATTTTCTTGAATATTTCGGATAATTTTGTTTCACTGTTTACCTTAACAAAATGATAACTCATTGTAGGGATGAGAGATAAAGCAACTATCCCTGAAAATATAAGAGAAAACACGACTGTTAAAGCAAGCTCTCCGAGTAAAACCGATGCAAGTCCTTTTAAAAAAGCGAGCGGTAAGAAAACAACAATCGATGTTAAAATAGAAGCTATTACGGCAGAGGTAACTTCTTTTGATGATTTATCAAAAACAGAGAATGACTTGGATTTTGCTTCATTGATATTTCTCGATATATTTTCAATAACAACAATTGAAGCATCGACAACCATACCGACCGCAAGCGCAAGTCCGCCGAGAGAAATCGTGTTTATACTAAGATTAAAAACTTTCATTAAGACGAATGAGGATATAATAGCCGAAGGGATTGAAACAGCTATTATCAATGTGCTTCTTAAATCACCGAGAAAAAGAAAAATCACAAGAGCCGCAAGAAGCCCACCGATTATTGCATTGTTTAACACTGACTTCATAGATTTCCCGATAAAATTCGATTCATTCTTGATTATTTTCATATTTATAAAAGGATATTTTTTCCTTAATTCTTTGACAACCTCTTCAGAATCTTTACAAAGTCTGACCGAATTTCCCTTACTCTTTTTCCTTAAAGATAAAACTATCCCTTTTTTACCATTTACCCTATATATTGTATCAGCTTTTCTTATTCTGAAACCAACGGAAGCAATATCTTTTAATCTTACAGGTTTTGTCCCCGAGTAAAATATAATCTTCTCGGAGAGAGCTTCGGGAGAATTGAATTTTGCATTAACTCTTAAAAGAAGCTCCTTTTTGCCTGTTTTATAAAGACCTATCGGATAATCCGTATTATCACCGCTTAACATTCTTACGAGTTTTGAAGGGGTTATCCCGTATTTTTCCATTTTTTCGGGAATAACCCTTATTGAGACGAATTTCTCTCTTCCTCCCACCAGCTCAACAAATCCAACATCTTTTAGTTTCTGGAAATATAGCAATAATCTGTCCTCTATGAATTTTTTGAGCTCTATATCATTCAATTTATCAGAGGAAAATGATATCTCCATGGGAGGAGGGATAATAGATTGAATCTCATATATCGTGGGTTTTTCCACCTCTCTCGGAAGAAGAGGGGTAATAAAATCTATATTTTCTCTCAGACTCTCTTTACTCTCTTTAAGATTGGATTCCCATTTTAATCTGACAATAATCATTGAAAAACCCTCTGAACTTATTGATTCTATCTCATCGACCCCTTTGGAAGATGCTATCGCTTTTTCCACGATTTTTGTAACATTTTGTTCGACTTGAAGAGGGGTTGCTGATCTATACGGGGTCATAATAAGTAGAACAGGAGCTGAAAAATCGGGATAATAACTCATTTTCATTTGGGAACTAAAATAAAAGCCGAGAAATATGAGAGTCAGGAATATAAGGTAAGTAGCAACAAATCTTTTAATTGAAATTGTCGAAAGATTCATTTATCCCCCTCAATAAACAACAGAATCACCGTCTTTCAAATTTTCAGCACCAAAGGTTATAACTGTTTCTCCTGCGGAAACCCCGCTTTTTATCTCAAAATATTTATCAAACATTTTACCAATCTCAATATCCCTTTTAAAAGCTTTTCCATTTTTAACAACCCAAACAAAATATTTTCCTTCGGAAACAAAAACTGCATCAGCGGGAGATAGAATCATATCTGTATTCTTCATGGAAATAACAGCTGTTCCATAGATATTAGGAACAATTTTAAAATCAGTGTTTTGAACTTTTATCTTAACAACAGCTGATTTAAGTTTGGCATTTGCCGGATTAAGTTTTGTATAAACAATACCAGAATATGTTTTATCCAATCCTTTTATCTTTACCTTCGCTTTATCCCCGTTTTTTATTTTGTAAAACAACTCTATGGGGATATCCGCCGAAAAAATCATGGGATTATACGAACCTATCATCATAACAGGGGCTTGCGGATTAACCCTTGTTCCCTCATAGCCATTTATTTTTATAATAACACCTTTAACAGGAGATAAAATTTT
>JAMOVU010000028.1 GCA_027067555.1 Candidatus Aminicenantota bacterium
ATATTTTTTATAAATAAAAAATTATTCTCTTATACACAACTTTTATTTTACTCCCAATTTAAAGATAGAGAGAAGTTTTAAGAGTGGTGCATATACGGGTATGGGATTTATAAGAGAGGGAGATTTTATTAAACTTAAAAAAGGGATGAGAGTTAAGATAAAACTCGGAGGATATCCTTATACAGAGTATGGGATATTGGAGGGGGAAGTGGAGGATAAGGAATATATTGAGGGGAAAGGTTTTGGAGTCCGGATAAAATTGGGAAACCGATTGATTACCAATTTCGGGAAAAGGATAGAGTATTATAAAGGGATGAGTGGGACAGGCGAGATAATCGTAAGAGAGGAAAGACTTCTTGATAAATTCTTAAAGAGGTTTGGATGGAAAAACTGAAAAATTCTTAACCTATTTCAGGGCGAGATACGAGGTTAACAACAGCTCAATTTCTTATCTCAAAAATTTCATCTGAGATAAATTCAACTATTTTTTTATTATGAGATATAAAAATTAAGGTGAAACCGTATTCTTCTTTTAATTTCAAAATTAAATCTATTACCTGGCCCTGCAAGGAAATATCAAGTCCGCGTAAAATTTCATCGAGAATCAATAAATCAGGTTTTAAAACTAAAACCCTTGCGATTGCAATTCTCTGTCTCTGCCCGCCGCTCATTTCATCAGGATATCTATTTAAAAAGGATTCATCCAATCCCACCTGTTTAAGAATCTCTATTATCTTTTCTTCTGAGTATTTAATCTTATGGAATATAAAGGGTTCTTTCAGAATGTTTTTGATTTTGTGTCTGGGATTAAAACTTGAAGCTGAGTTTTGTAAGACTATTTGCACTTCTTTCCTGAATTTTTTTTTATTTTTTCGCAGGAGTGTTTTTATAGGAGTCCCTTTGTATAAGATTTCTCCTGTGTCCGGTTTTTCAAGCCCCAATATTATTTTTGAAAGAGTGGATTTTCCCGAACCGGAAGGGCCAACTATTGAAAACACGAAGCCTTTTTTTACCTCAAATGATATATTTTTAAGGACGACTTTTTTGTTAAAATTTTTTTGCAAATTCTTTACTTTTAGTATATATGAGTTTTCCATTCTATTTTAAAAGTTCTTTACTCTGAAATTTTCTTTTAAGGGAAAATTCTGACATATTTATGTAAAATTTATCTTCAGCTATAAGACTTGCTAAAAGCTTTCCTGTCGCAGGTCCTAACATAAAACCGTGCCCGCTCATTCCTCCTGCTACAAAATAACCCTCAATTTCAGTTTTATCAATTACAGGATTACCATCGGGAGTCATTGTATAAGAACCTGCCCACTGTCTAAGTACATGGACCTTTTCTAAGGTCGGAACAAGGCGTGCAGTTCTTCTGCTCATTTCATACAAAAATTCAAAAGTCTCTTTTGTGGATTTTCCGGGATAATTGGGGACAGGGGTATAACATCCTATAATCTGTCCATTAATTCTCTGGTTAAAATAGCATCCATCTTTTCTATAATCCACAAGCATTGGAATAATAGGCTCAAACTTTTTAATTTTAACAGTTATAAAAGCTTCATGTCTTTCGGGGGCAAAAGGAAGTTCTATATCCACAGTTTCTGACAATTCCTTTGCCCAGGGGCCTGCCGCATTAATGACAATTTCACTGTTGATAATTTTCCCATCCGAAAGTTTAACTCCCTCTATTTTACCATTTTGTTCGATTAAGCTGCTGACCTCTGTTTCCGTAAGTATTTCTCCTCCGTTTTTTGTTATTCCTTTTATAAAACCCTTTAACACCAGGAAGGGGAAAGCCTGGCCATCTTCAGGTGAGAAGGCTCCTCCGAGTAGCCCTTCTGTGTTTACATATGGAAATTGTTTTTTTATATCTTCTGCGGAAATAAATTCTACATTTATTCCAAAACTTTTCTGGATTTCTATATTTTTCAGGAAGATAGATTTTTGCTCTTCTGTATGAGCTAAAAGGAGATAACCACCCTGATAAAATTCCACGGAAAAACCGAACTCTTTTTCGAGTTCCTTAAAAAGGTTTAAACTTTCTCTTGCGAGTTGAATTGTTCCTGAAGTTGAAAATTGCTGCCTAATTCCTCCAATACAGCGTCCCGTTGAGCCTGCTCCCGGATATCTTTTTTCAATTACCAGAACTTTTTTCCCGAATTTTGAAAGATAAAACCCTGTGGCTAAACCTATTATTCCACCACCTACGATTATAGCATCATAGTTTTTCATTCCCTCTCCTTAAAGATTAAGATTTTAGCTGAAAATATGAGATATTTCAATCTTTTTTTGTTTTTAAAATCAGTTGGAAAGTTAAAGGCTGAGAGAATCTCTTTTTATAGCTTCGATTAAATTTGAAAATTCCCTTATTCTGTTTAAAAGTTGATATTTGTGAGGGGAGTGCTTTATTGCAAAAAAGAGCCTGTAAAACTTTTCCCAGTATTTTAGTTTTAAATATAGGAGATAGTTGTTCTCAAAATTTCTCATTTCCTTTAAAAGTGAGCTTTTGAATTCCTCGATATTCTTGGTTAAACTTTTATCAATAAGTTCCTGTATCCTCTCAAGTGATTCGTAAAATTCTTTCAAGAATTTCTTTTTATTGGAAAGTTCAGGGAAGATGGAAACATTGTCAATTTCAGGATTTATAGTTTTTAGTAATTTTATTATCACTTCTTTTTGCATGTCTGCAAGTATACTCTTTGATTTTTCAAACAAAATTTCTTTTCTCTTTTTGGTAAAAATATTTGCAAGTATAATATTGTAGACCTTTGAAATTGTCTCATCTATTAATGAAACAATAGGCTTATTGTCCTTAATCCCCTTATATGTTTTTAGCCTTTCAAGATTGCCTCTTATATGGACGAGAATAAAATAATCAAGTGGGAAGCTCTTTTCTGCGGATATCTCCTGAATTATTCTCAGGATTTTAAATGATTCTATTATGTTTATTCCCAATACATATCTCTTTTCAATATCATCAATTGAAAATAGAATCTCTCTTATTCCTTTATGTACCACTCTGTGAAGTTCTATTTTAAAATTTCTCCTAACAAAAGGGTAAATATAAGGATTTCTTACCAATTCTTGTAGGTAAATATCTCCCACAATCATAAATTCTCTGTATCTTAGAGAACTGGTTCTGGATATTATCTCAAGAAGCATCTCTATCTCTTCAAGCTTGATTCTAAAATAATCTATCCAGTCTTCCGCTTTCCACTTTTCCTTTTCAAGTTCGCTCTCGAGTAAATATTCAAGAGAAATTTTAAATTTTGATTCAACAAAGTTCAGAAAATTTTTTTCTTCATCGCTTCCAAATAGCTCATTATAGATACACCTTATCTTTCTGAAAACTTCTATTAAAATTTTTCCTTCTTCGATAAAATTCCATTTTTCCTTTGTTTTTTTCGGATGATTTGCAAGGTGGAAAAAGTCTCTTATTCCTTTTAAGAGGTATTCTAATTTAAATACTTTTTCTAATTTATCCTCTTTTTTAAAATTCTGAATATATCTGAAAATTACTTTTTCCTCTTTTTCAAATCTTTTTAAAGAAAAAGTATCCTTACCCTTTAATGTAAAAAAATACGAACCAATTTCCTCTCTTTTAATCATGTTAACCTCTTTTATACTCTATTACTTTAATATTCTTTGTTTTTTTTGTCAATTATTTTTGTAATATTTTAAGAATTTTAATTTAAGAGTGGTTATAATAAAATTTTATTTTCTGTTTTTTAATATCTTTTCTATTTTCTTTTCGCTTAATGTGGTTGTGGTGAAAAGTATTTGTTTAATTTCTTCGTATGATTTAGGCATTCTTTCTCTGCTTTCCCCTTCAACAATCACTACTATCTCTCCCTTTATATCTCTCTCTTTTATAGCTTCCCATATATTTTTTGCCTTTCCCCTTGAAATTTCTTCATGGACTTTTGTAAGCTCTCTACAGATTGCTATCTCTCTTTCTCCGAAGTTTTCGGAAAGTAGCTTTATACTTTCCTTTATTCTTCTTGGTGATTCAAAAAAAATAACAGCCGCCGGAAGACTTAGATATTTATAAAAAATTCTTTTTTTCTTTTCCGTTTCGTTTGGCAAAAAACCCAAAAAGACAAAGCCATTCTCCGTTTTAATACCCGCACTCATAATAGCAGCAAGAACTGAGCTTGGCCCCGGTACAGGAATTATTTTAATGTTTTGTTTGATTGCTTCTTTAATGAGTAGATAACCGGGATCAGAAACAAGAGGTGTTCCTGCATCTGAGATTAAAGCAGCCTCTCCCTTTTCTTTTATAATCTCAATGATTTTTTTTAATTTTAAACTTTCTTTTCCCTTATAATAACTTATGAAAGTTTTTCCTTTTAAAGAGATATTGAGTAAATTAAAAAGTTTTTTTGCATTCCTTGTGTCTTCACAGATTATTGTCCTGGTATTTTCAAGAACTTTAATGGCTCTAAGTGTAATATCTTCGGTATTGCCAATAGGGGTGGCAACTATGTGGAGAATTGACGATGAATCTTTCATCTATATTGTTGAATCGAGGAGAATATTATGTGATGAAAAAGCAAGTTCCGGAATATTATCAATGGGGAAAAACTTTGTTTCAACAGCATCATCTCCGGGGATTATTTTCCCTTCATACTCTGTAATTTGAAAACCTATTATCAGGACCGAAGTATATCTCATTCCCTTTTGATTGATTGTTTTTAAAAATCTGTAGGCTTTCACATCAATATTTGTTTCCTCTTTTAACTCTCTTATAAGTGCTTCCTCCGCTGTTTCATGGGTGTCAACAAAGCCTGCTGGTAGCGCCCAGAATCCTTTACGCGGATAAATTCCTCTCTTTATTAAAAGTACTTTGTTATCTTTTATAATAACACCTGCTACAACAGGAACAGGATTATCATAAATGATTCTATCGCATTCCGGACAATGAGCTCTCCATTGCCCCTCCACAAAAACTTTATCAAGAGTGGAACCACAATAAGGGCAAAATTTCGCATCTTTTTCAAGTGAAGGCATAAGCTATTTTATATCAATAGCCATTTAAAATCAATTTGCCTTTTCTTTATTGTCTTTATTAAATATTACTTGCCATTATTTAGTTTAACGGATTTTGGCTTGACAATTGTTAGTTTTTTGGGCAATTTAATTAACTTGTTTTTAACCTGTATTTGCAAAAACTTGATATTGTTATCTTCTATTGTTTCTGCCACAGCATTTCCAGAGTCTACAATTGCCCCGAGATAGTAAGTTCCGGCTGGTGCATCAGAAGGAATTAACAAATGTCGTACCCCAATGGTTATGGTGCTTTTTGGACCAATATATCTTACATTTGTTCTTCCGCCTTTTAGTAAAACATCTTCGGAAAAGTTTGGAGAATACTTATGGTATTTCACCTGTGCCTTTCTGTCTGTTGAAAGTATAAAATCGACAAAAAAGTTTCTAACAGCTATATTGCCACGATTTTTGATTGTTAATGTTACACTTCCTTCTCTTCCTCCGGTCTTTGAATAATTTGTGGTCCATCGTATATTAGTGGGCAGGAGATCAGGTTTTGAGGGAGGGAGAATGTTAATTGGAAAAGCGAAAAGATTATTGTATTCATTTGATTCGGAGACATTTTTTTCAGGGTCTACAATGATTCCTAAATAGTAAGTTCCGGCAGGAGTGTCTGCTGGAATCGTATTGGGACCGGCTATTGTAATTGTTTTTGTTGATTTTGCTCCTAAAAATCTTATAAGCTCTCTTCCTCCTCTCAGTAATACATCATCCGTAAAATGTGAAGAATATAAATGTGGCTCAATCTTTACATTCCTATCTTTTGAGAGGACTACCTCCACTGAAAAATTACTTGCAGATGCTGTTCCGTCATTTTTAATTGTTACTTTGGCTGACCCCATATCTTCTCCCGGGTAAAGGTTATTTTGGTATATGCAGCTTGTAATTTTAAGATCCGGAAGTTTTCTGGGACTGATACCCCCTCCTCCACACGAAAGGGTTTTTATAAAAACATTGTTGTTTTCATTTGATTCAAACAAATCATTATCCCGGTCAACTATAAGCTTGATTTTGTGAGGCAATCGGTCTCCGATTCTTCCTTTTGTGGCGGTGGGAAACCAGTTCATTGTAACCTCTTGATGAGGTTTGGTAAGGATAAATTTTGGGTCAAAGAGAGATAAAATCATACCTCCTCCCGCTTTCCCGTCCACATACATTTGGAGCGCTATTTTTTTGTAATATGAAGATGGGATTCCTGCCTTTCCTATGTTTGCGATTGTTACTATTAACTCACAGTTATTGGTTACTTGAATATCCTTTACAACAAGGTCCGGAAGGTCCGGAAGTTTTCGAAGATTCGGAAGTTTGATTTGAGTGTAGCTAAAATTAATTAAAAGAAAAATTCCGATTAAAATAATTAGTACTTTTTTTCCCTTCATTTTAACCTCCTAAAAATGAATTGATAAAGATTTAGCAAGAAATGTGCCAATTTTATCTTTTTCTTTTACCGTGTGAAAAAGGTGCTTTTTTTAGTTTAAACATGGAAATGTTAAAAATCAGGACAAGTTTGTAAGATTTTTCGACATTTTTGAAGGCAAAACTTTTGTGTATCTCTTTTAAATTCCCAATTGACATTTTATCTCTCATAATGTATTAATAAAAAACAGGAGGAGAATATGAGAGTAAAAAGGTATCTTATTCTTATTTTTATCATGGCTCTTATTTTTGTCTGGAGCTGTGCGGTTAATCCTGTTACAGGGAAAAAGGAGCTTATGCTTATTTCAGAATCTCAGGAAATAGCAATGGGAAAATCCGTTGATAAGAGTGTAAGGTCTGAGTATGGAATTTACGGAGATAGAAAACTCAATCTTTACATAAATGGTGTTGGACAAAGACTTGTTCAACATGTTCATAGGAAAAATTTAAAATATCACTTTTCGGTTCTGGATTCTGAGGTTGTTAATGCTTTTGCTGCTCCCGGAGGATACATTTATATAACGAGAGGGCTTCTGGCGATGCTCAACAGTGAGTGCGAACTTGCCACTGTTTTGGGACATGAATTGGGGCATGTTAATGCAAGACACTCTGCAAAGGCAATGTCAAGAGCTCTTCTTTTCAATGCAGGACTTTTGGTGGCTGCCGGTTTGAGCAAAAAGGTAAGAGATGTTGCTCCTCTTATTTCAATAGGTACTCAACTTTTGTTTTTGAAATACAGCAGGGATAATGAATATCAGGCTGATTCTCTGGGGATTGAATATGCAAGAAAGGCAGGTTATAATCCGGAGGGCATAGTTAAGTTTTTCTACTCTCTTGAAAATCTGACAAAGGAAGCTGGTGGACCTCATTTGCCTAACTTTTTGTCAACTCATCCTCTCACAAAAAAAAGGATTGAGAGAGCAATTTCTCTCCTTCAATCGGAAGACAAAAAGTTATATGTAAGAAGACCCTTTTATCTTAAGAGGATAAACAAAATTGTTTACGGAAAAGATCCGCGACAGGGCTTTGTTGAAAATGGAAGATTCTATCATCCGAATATGAGATTTTATTTTAAAATACCTCCGGGATGGAGTGTCTTCAATACTCCTACTCAAGTAAAGATGGTTTCAAAGGATAAAAATTCTGTTATCATTCTTTTTGCTGAAAAGACATCAAAGCAACTTCCGACATATGCTGAAACAGTTTATAAAAAATTTTCCAACACAGAGTTATTAAGATACGGAGAAGCCAATGTTAATGGTTTCCCTGCCTATTACATAGATTTTATGATTTACAATAAGCAAAGTTCGGGTGCCGAGAGTAGGGTAAGAGCCTTTATTGATACTGTAAGAAAAGGGGATTATGTTTACACTTTCTTGGTAGCTGCAACCCCGGAATCATACGAAAGAAGGAAAAGGGCAATCTTTTATTCTTTAAACTCCTTTGCAACTTTAAATAATCCCTATTATTTAAGCAGAAGACCTTTCAGGGTTTATGTGAGAAGGGCGAGAAGAAATGTTTCTCTTCAAACCTTTCTTGTATCAAATGCTATTCCCAAGAAATT
Organism: Candidatus Aminicenantota bacterium; assembly: GCA_027067555.1. Classification (GTDB taxonomy): domain Bacteria; phylum Acidobacteriota; class Aminicenantia; order JAMOAD01; family JAMOAD01; genus JALXDT01. The sequence goes on from JAMOVU010000028.1 coordinate 8,030, forward strand.
CTGGAAGAAAATCACTATAATAAATAATCTTCATCTGAATGAGAGAGTGAAAACAGGGGATTATGTTAAAATAATAAGGTAATAAGTGATATAATTTAATATGAGCATTAGTTTAAATAAAGAAAATGCGGCTTTAATATGGGATAATGATGAAAGCGAAAGGACGTTGATTTTCCGTGAGATGATGTGGGGGGATGTTAAAACTGTTCTTAGCAAATACCGAAAAGAAGTACTTAAATCGGTTTTCAAAAGGTATTATTTTAAATTTGATAAGAGGAACAAAAAATTTTGGAAGTTAATATTGAGGATTAGTGATGACAAAATTGACAGTTATTCAAAAAGAGGCTTTGAAAGAGATTCTTAAAGTAAAGGTACTTAATGATTTTTATCTTGCCGGGGGGACAGCCATCTCTATTAAATATTCTCACAGATACTCTGAAGATTTTGATTTCTTTTTAAAACCTGAGGTTAAGATAGACTTCTTTTCACTTTTAAGTAAAATAAAGCCAGAAAAAGTTCTTACTTTAAGGGAGGATACCCTTATTATTTTATTTAGAAAGATTAAGTTTTCATTTTTTTACTATCCTTATCCATTGATTGAAAATCTTTTACCTGTTGCCGGTTTGGGGATTCAGATAGCTTCTGATTGTGATATTTCCGCAATGAAAAGTATTGCTATAATTCAAAGGGGAGAGAAAAAAGATTTTTTTGATTTGTGGTTTCTGATGGAAAAAAATAAGTGGAAGATAAGCGATATTATTTCTTTTTCTCTTAGAAAATTTAAAACTGTATTCAATCCGTCTCTGTTTGTAAAGGCTATTGTTTATTATGATGATGCTGAGAATCAAAAAATACCGGATATGGAAAATAAATGGGATGAAGTGAAAGCTTTTTTTGAGGAAGAGGTGCTTAAGTATTTAGGAAAACTCTAATAATAAAGTGTAATTTACTCAATTTCCCTTTTTTGTTATTATAAAGAATGAGTGAAAAGATAATGAAAATAGTATGCCCTGTGTGTAAATCAATTCTCTGGGTGGACAGGGAGACTGAGCAGGTGGTTAAGGTTGAAAGGCACAAGGCAAAGAAAAAAGCCTCTCTTGACGAGCTTTTGGGTAAGGAGATAAAAAAGAAGGAACTGGTTGATGAAACCTTAAAAGCTGCATTTGACATAAGTCAGAAAAAAAAGCAGGAAGCAAAGAGTAAGTTTGAAGAGCTTATCTCAAAGGATCCGGAGGAATTGGATGATTAATATATTTTTTAAGCTTATTCTTTCAATGCTTTTAGGCGGACTTATCGGAATGGAAAGGGGGGTTAAGGGTAAACCTGCCGGGTTCAGAACCATGATTCTCATAGCTTTTGGCTCAACTCTTTTGACTATTATCTCGCTTGAAATGGTAAAAGCAGGAAGCACTGTTCTCGGAGATCCTTCAAGAATAGCGGCAAATATAATCACAGGAATAGGTTTTTTGGGTGCAGGTACGATTATAAAGCTAAGAGGCTCTGAGATTCACGGTATTACAACAGCAGCAACCCTCTGGGTGACAGCTTCAATAGGAATGGGAGTTGGAGTGGGGCTTTATATTATATCCTCTGTTTCCACTGTTTTTATTCTTCTTGTCCTTACACTTTTAAAAAAGTTTGAGGATATTATTGAAAGACCTTTTAAAAGGTATATTATTCATCTTAAATCAACATATCCTCTTGAATCATCGGTTATATTTAAAAAATTCAAAATAAATGAGGATGATGTTAAAAGCTATCTTCAGGGGAAAGAGGATGTTATTTATTACTGGGATATTGAATTTACTGCAAAAGAGTTTGACAGAAAGAGCTTGATTCAGCGTGCTTACTCCCTTGAAGGAATACAGGAATTCAGACTTGAAGAAAGGGAAGAGATTTAATCAAATACTACTTGCAACAAAAAATCCCGGAAAAGTAAGGGAATTTCAAAAGTATTTTTCGGAGCTAAATATAAAAATATTAAAACTTGATGATGTTTTAGGCAGAATTGAGGAGCCCGAAGAAAGTGGTAAGACTTTTGAGGAGAATGCAATAATTAAAGTACTTTATTACTCGGAAAAAACTGAATTACCTGTTATATCGGAAGATTCAGGGCTTGTTATCCCATCATTGGGAGGCTTTCCCGGGATTTATTCTTCACGAATAGGTAAAGATGATGGTGAGAGAATCTCTAAGATCCTGGAGAAGCTTAAAGGTAAAGACAAACCTGAAAGAAAAGCCTGTTTTGTAAGTGTGATTGCTCTTGCTCAGAGTGGAAAGCTTATTAAAACTTTTAAAGGAAAGGTTTGCGGATATATATCTGAAAAACCTCAAGGAAACAATGGTTTTGGTTATGATCCTGTTTTCTACTATTCGAAAATAAGAAAAACATTTGCTCAAATACCATCAGAGGTTAAAAATAAATTTTCCCACAGGGGAAGGGCCATAAAAAAACTTTTAAAATATCTTGAAAAAATCAATTAATCTCAATTAAAATAACCGATGAAAAATAGGATTTCTCTTATTTTTTACTACAAAAAGGGCAATAGATACGGTATAAATGCTCTTTCGGGAGTACTTGAGATAAATTCGGAACTTGAGAAATCCGTAAGAATCTTTTATCCGGAGGATCAAAAATCCCTTTTCAAATTATTAAAGGAATTAAGTTCTGAAAGAGAGAGTAAAATTTTCGTTCTCTTTTCATTTTTCACTCCACAAAAGTTTAAATACTATAAAATGGCAAAGGAAATTAAGAATGCATATCCCGAAGTGTCTATTATCGGAGGAGGTCCCCATCCTTCGGGAGCTCCCGGGGAAACCCTTTCAAATGGATTTGATTTTGTTTTTAGAGGGGAAGCGGAAAAGAGTTTTGAAAACTTTATTTATGCTGTTTTGAATAAGAAAGACTATAATGAGATAAGAGGAATTTCTTTTATAAGGAGAGGAGAGTATTTTTCAGATTTAAAAGGTGAGAAAATTAAACTTGATAATTATCCCCCTTTCTCCTTAAAGTATGAAAAATTCGGTCCCATTGAGATTACCAGAGGATGCCCTTATGTTTGTTATTATTGTCAGACTCCGCAGCTTTTCGGAGCAAAAGTCAGACATAGAAGTATTGAAAATATTCTAAAATATGTTGAAATTTTAAAAAAAAGTGGGATGAGGGATATGAGGTTTATCTCTCCGAATGCGCTCTCTTATGGCTCTCATGATGGAAAAACAATTAATTATGATGCAATTGAAAATCTTCTTAAAGAGATGAAAAAGCTTTTGAAAGACAAAGGGAGGATCTTTTTCGGAACATTTCCTTCTGAGGTAAGGCCTGAACATATAAATGAGCAAACTCTTGAGCTTTTGAAAAAATATACTGATAATAAAAGACTTGTTATTGGTGCTCAAACAGGAAGTGATAGCCTTTTGAAAAAAATTCATAGGGGACATAGCACTGAGCATGTTAGAACTGCTGTAAAACTCTCTTTAAAGTACGGTTATGGAATTGATGTTGATTTTATTTTTGGACTTCCCGAAGAGACAGAGAGGGATATTTCCGGGAGTGTGGAATTTATGGAAGAGCTTATAAGTTATGGGGCGAGGATTCATGCTCACACTTTTATGCCTTTGCCCCAAACACCCTTTTACAAAAAACCTGCTGGCAAAATTCCGGAAAAGGTTAAAAAATTTGTCAACAAATATTTACCGAAAGGTAAAATTTTTGGGGATTGGAGAAAGCAGGAAGAGATTGCGGGACTTCTTCAGTCAAACAACTCTTCTTGAAATTTATTCTCAAATAATATAGAATTTTTCAATGAAAAGATACATTGGTCTTATTACTGATTTCGGAGAAAAGGATTATTTTATCGGTGTTTTAAAGGGGGTAATCTCCAAAATTAACCCGGATGTTGAAGTTATTGACATAGCAAATGGTCTTCCCTCCTTTTACATTGATTCCGCTTCATTTGTGGTGGAGAAAAATTTGCAATATTTTCCACCCAATACTATCTTTCTTGTTGTTATTGATCCCGGAGTGGGAACTGATAGGGGAATCCTTTTGGTAAGTTATGAAAGGTATTATCTTGTAGCTCCTGACAACGGAGTCTTAACTCCAATTCTAAAAAAAGAGGAAAGCTATGTTAGGGTTGTTGATGCTACGCACTATTTTTTAACTGATTCCCCTTCCACATTCGAAGCCCGCGATAAAATGGCTCCGATTGCCGCATATTTGAGCAAAGGTGTTGACCCTTCGAGACTTGGTAGTGAAACGGATGAATATATTATAAAGGATAATTATTATCCCTCTGTTATTTCTGAAAATGAGATAGAGGGAAAGATTGTTTACATAGATAAATTTGGTAATCTTATAACAAATATTTCAAAGGATTTTTTGTTTTCAAATATGTCAAGCTCGGGTTCAACTAAATTCAAAGTTGAAATTAAGGGAAATGAAATCACGCAATTTGCAAGAACATATGCTGATGGGAAGGGCTCTCCCTTTATGCTAATCGGGAGCCATGGTAATCTTGAAATATCCATGAATATGAGCTCAGCTTTTAAATATCTGAAAGCAGGTTTGAATGCAAAGGTAAAGCTTATGTATTATTGAGGATAAGATGGAAATAAGATGGGAAAAAACATTTGATTCTGCTCACCGCTTATGGCAGCATTCTGAAAAATGCAGGTTTTTGCACGGGCATACTTACAAAGTGAAAGTAAGAGCAACAGGTGATTTGAACAAATGGGGAATGGTTGCGGATTTCGGGGATTTGAAAGAACTGATAGTTAATCTTCTTGATCATAAAATAATATTATTTAAGGATGATCCTATTGTTGAAGGTCTGAAAAAGTTGGAACAAAGAATAATTCTTCTGGATAGAAATCCAACCGCTGAAAACCTTGCAATTTTCATAGCATCAAGGCTTATTGATAACTTGAACCTGGAAAGGGTGGAAGTTGAAGTTTTTGAAACTCCCACTCAGAGCGGATTCTGCCGTATGGATAAGGAAAACTTTATAAAAGTTAATTTTGAAGAAATATCTCCTTTATGATTCTCTGTTTTTATCCTTTCAGGGTGAAGGCCCTAAAAGCGGAGTGCTCTCTGTTTTCTTAAGGACAGCGGGATGTAATCTTAGTTGCTCTTTTTGTGATACTCTTTATGCTGTTGATAGCAAATTCTCAAATAAATGGTTAAAGGATACTCCGGAAATTGTTGCAAGAAAAATCAAAGAAATAAGTGATAATGCTTCCAATTTGATAATCACCGGAGGGGAACCTCTTTTACAGAAGAATTTAATAAAAGAGATTATAATAAAGACTAAAGATGAATTTAAAAGCATTGAGATAGAAACCAATGGAACTTTGAGCGGAAGAGAGCTTTTCCCCTTTGGGTTGCACTTTAATGTGTCCCCGAAGCTTTCCAATAGCGGAGAGCCTTATGAGAAGAGAGTTAATATCAATATATTAAAAGAGTTTGCGGATTATGAAAAATCAATTTTTAAATTCGTTGTAAAAGAGAGAGAGGATTTTGATGAAATCGAGGAATTAAGAAAAAAAATTGACATACCTTTGAGAAAAATTTATGTAATGCCCCTTTCGGATAAAAAGGATGAGATGGATTCTCTATCTTCCGATATTATAAAAATTGCGATGAAATACGGTTATAATTTTTCTTACAGGCTCCATATAGCATTGGGTATAAAATAATTTATTTTCAATTATTGATGGTTACGGGTGTTTTAATATCAATACAGGGGTTTTTGTGGGTAGTATGGAAACTTTAATGAGTTTTATCCTGATAAAAAAGTATTATTTTATTTATAAATAGAATTATTTGCTTTTAAAAATAATTTTAATTCTTGACAAAATCAAAATAAAATGTTTAATATTTATATTAAATCATATAAAGGAGGTTCTATGAATTTTCTGAAGGAAAGAATCAATTAT
>JAMOVU010000029.1 GCA_027067555.1 Candidatus Aminicenantota bacterium
CTACTCATACCCTTTATCATTTTTTCACCGTTTTCTATTTTATCCATTTTCTCTTGTTTTTGCACTTTTTCGCCGTTTTACAGATATTTTTATAAATAAAAATATTAATTTATTAAGATACAAGCTTAAAGCTGAGCAGCAAAAATAAAAACTCATGGCAATATCATTTTTACCGATATTTTCAAACTCTATAAGAATCTTATGCAGTTTTTTCAGAACAATATACTAATAAATTAACTTTTTCCCAATTTAATTAAGTTTTTCCCTTTTCTATGGATTTTCTGGCAATTTTATCTATAAGAGAGGGGAAAAATGGTTTTAAAAGGATTCCAAGTTTCCCCTTTAATCCCATCACCAATTCTCTTTTTCTCTTTTCCAGGGCTTTTATTATTTGGGAAGCACAGGTTTGAACATCCATTACTCCCGACTCTGAAATATGGCTTTCTCCCAATGGTTTTCCATCCTTTCCCAGTGCATTTTTTCTTATGTCAGTACTTACAAACCCGGGATAAATCATGGTAACATCAACTCCGGAATCCGAAAGCTCAATTCTCAATGAATCAAAAAATCCGGCCATCGCATGTTTGCTTGCAGCATAAGCTGTTCTTGTTGGAACTCCGTTTTTACCTGTAAGGGATGAAACTCCCACAATAAGCCCCTTTGATTTTTTAAGGTAAGGTAGAGCATAGTATGTGCAGTAAACACTTCCGAGATAATTTATCCTTATTATTTTTTCAAAAACGGAAAGATCCTCAATCTCCTCAAACTTAGCCCACATTGTAATTCCTGCATTGTTTACAAGGACATCAATCCTTCCGTATTTTTCCACAGTCGTATCAATGAGAGCTTTGCAATCATCTATGTTTGAAACATCGGTTTTCCTGTAAATTGCCTCTCCTCCCCTACTCTCACACTCAGAGCAAACTTCTTTTAATTTTTCCGCACTTCTTGCACCGAGAGAAAGCTTTGCTCCCTTTTCACAAAGCTGAAGGGCAAGCTCCTTACCTATACCCGAAGAGGCTCCTGTAATTACTATAACCTTATCCTTAAAACTTTTTTTCATCTAAAAAACCTCTTCTATTTTTAATAAGCTTTTCCTCTTATTTCCTCAACTTCATCTATCTCTTTCGGAATCGGATTTCCCAAAAGCCTCGCTCCATTTTCAGTTACAAGATAATCATCTTCAATCCTTACCCCTCCGAAATCTTTATATGTTTCAACTTTATCATAATTTATAAAATCCTTGAATTTACCTTCACCTTTCCAGAGATCTATTAATTTCGGAATAAAGTAAAGCCCCGGCTCAACAGTAAAAACAAATCCCGGTTCAAGCTCTTTTGCAAGTCTTAAATAAGCGGTTCCGAATTGCTCACTTCTTTTAAGTCCATCCCTGTATCCTACATAATCCTCTCCAAGATTCTCCATATCATGGACATCAAGGCCCATCATATGCCCCAAACCGTGAGGGAAAAATAAGGCATGAGCTCCGGCTCTTACAGCTTCATCAGGATCACCTTTCATAAGACCCAAATCTTTCAAACCTTCAGCAAAAACCTTTGCTGCTGCAAGATGAACATCCCTGTAAAATACCCCCGGAGCAAGCATTGATATTGCCTTTTTTTGAGCTTTTAAAACAAGGGAATAAATATCCCTCTGTCTTGAATCAAACTTTTTTCCCACAGGAAATGTTCTTGTAATATCACCTGCATAGTGCAAAGTTGTTTCAGCACCCGAATCATTGATTATTAATCTTCCCTCTTCCAAGAGGTTCCCATGATAATGATTGTGAAGAGTCTCCCCGTGAACCGTAAAAATCACGGGAAAAGAAATTCCGGCACCCTTTGAAAGTGCAATGCCTTCGATAAGTCCTGCTATATCTCTCTCGTAAAGCCCGGGCCTTGCCGTTTTCATCGCTGTTATATGCATTTCTCCTGTAATATTAACTGCCTTTTCTATCTCTTCAATCTCCTCGGCTCCCTTTTTCTCTCTTAATTTAACAACTGCTTTTATAAGTTCAACTGAAGCTTCTTTTTTGACATTGGAATAAGGAATACCTGTAAGCTCTGATATTCTTATGAGAACATCAGCTCTGTAAGGCGGAAGATAGTGCACTTTTCTTCCTTCATCAATAGCTTTTTTAACATATGAATCAAGCTCCTTTAAGGGAAGGCTTTTTTCCATGCCCACCTCTTCAGCTCTCTCTTTAACAGTGGGCTGATCTCCCATCCAGATAATATCATCTATCTCAAAATCATTTCCGAATAAAATCTCCTCTCCGCTATCAGTGTCAATCAAAGCAGCAAATCCCGGTTCGTCAACTCCAAAAAAGTAAAGAAAAGTGCTATCCTGTCTGAAATGATACTGATTTGCAGGATAATTCATCGGAACATCATTGTTGCCTACAAAAAGCAAAACACCATTCCCTTTCATTAATTCTTTAAGTTTTTTTCTTCTTTTAATATAAATATTTTTTTCAAACATAATTCCTCCTTAAAATTATTTTATTTAAAATGATACGACAAAAAACAGTAAAAGTTAAGAGATTAATATTTTACATTTTATAAATGTCATTCTTTTTTTATATTATTATAAATCCACTTAGAATTTAATAAACTCATATTTTTTCATCCACCTGACAACCATCATCCCTTTTTTGGAAATAAAAATATATCTTCTACCTTTAAAGGATGAGCTATATATTTTTTCAGAGAAAAATTCACCTTTACTAAAAGTTAAAACCTTTATTTTTCCCGAATTATTGTTCCATACTGCTATAATTAGTTTATCACCAAAGTTTCCTGTCCCGACAAATTCATTCTTTTTTATCTTTAACTTTATTTCAGATAAACTAAGAGTCTCAAAATCAAAGATATAATTTCCGGTTTTTGCTTTAATTATTATATACCTTCTTTCATAGGGCCATTCAAACCACCTGGAAAGTATTCTGCATTTTCCCTCTTCAACAAAAACAGGATTACTGTCCTCCATATTCTGGAAAACTTTAAATGATTTACTATCGCATAACCCTATTTTATCTTTGTAAAATTGACAATCTCCTTTAAAAAGATATTTTATTCTACCTTCCTTATATAGATAAGTCTTATAGCTCTGTTTTGTATAGACAAAAGTCAGAGGAGAGTTGGAAATAAGCTTAAATAACAATACATCTTCATTAATAAACTTCTTTGGACAATTAATCTTCTCCATTTTATCTTTTTTTATCAAAAGTATAAATTTATTTTCTCCTCCTCTCTTCACAAGAAAGGTTAGCTTCTCTTCATCAACATGCGGAGCTACGAATCTATAATATTTCTCCACTTTATAAAGTATCTTTATTTTACCCTTTTTAAGATCAATGGAAACAAGTTTTGCTCCATCTTTACTTTCCATACCTCCATACAAAAATTTTTCTTTAACAATAATAGGAAAAATCCTTTTCTTTATAGAAAAAATCTTTTTATTGTTTTCTGAATCAACAATCATTGTCTTTTTACTATTGCTTATTATAATTTTCCCATCATCACTTAACAAATAATAGGTATTCTCATTAAAACCCGAAACTTTAACAATAATGCTTAACCCTAAAAGAACCACAAAAAACACAAATATTGAACGCGTCAAATATTTTTTATTAAAAAACTGCAAAGGAAGAATATCATCCTTTAGAAAAGAGTATATGAAAACCATAGGAAAAGTCAAAATAGGAATGGAAATGAAAAAGAAAAGGAAGTTATATGAAAAGAGCCCTAACATTTTAATTACAAAAGCTAATATAGCTCCTATAATAATTACTGACACAAAAACTATTGCTCCACTTGTAAAAAGGAGAGAAAAAGAAAAGGATAAAATAAAGAGTAAAATATACAAAAGCACGAATACACTTCTTTCAAAGAAAAAGAATGAAGCAAAAAATTCCCTTATGGGAAAATAGATACCAAGTACTATTAGTATTGCTGCTAATCTTGGGATTAACTTATTTAACAAAATTGATAATTTCCCAATAGGCAAGGAAAAGAGATGCTCAAAACCGCCTTCCTTTCTTTCTCTGCTAAAAATTGACCAACCAGAAAAAGTAGGATATAAGAGTAAAATAAGTTCAAGTAAAGGTATCAGGTAAAAATCAAAATTCTTTATTGTCGCCAATAAAATAATTACCACTATTAAACTTAAAATTACAAAAAATTCCCTGAATGTGTCCTTAATCTCTTTTTTTAGCATAATTTCCCCCGATAATTGATTTTATTATGTCTGAAAGTCTTAAAAATTCCACTTTAAAATCACCTGAAAAGTTTTCACTGTACGGATACACATAAGCTTCTTCAAAAGAATCCCAATCGGTTTTATAAACTACAGGTAAATTATCAGGAATTTCTTTTGCGGTTATCTTTACATATGTTTTTTTTATTGTTTCTATATTTTCATTCAAAACTATTTCCCCTCTGTCAAGAATTATAATTTGTGTAGGCAAGCCTTCTATTTCGGAAAAGGTTTGGGAACTCATAATAATTGAAAGCTTTTTCTCTTCCATTTTCTCTATCAAAATATTAAGGAATATCTCCCTGAGATAAGGATCAAGAAAATGGAGAACATCATCAATAAAGAAATAGGATGGATCATGAGAAAGGGTAAGAATAAGATAGAATAAAACCTTCTCCCCTTTTGAAAGTTCCTCTATTTTTCTATTTTCCTCCAACTTATAAGTGAGAATATCTATCAAACTAAAATTAGAATAAACTCTTTTATGAAATTCAATTGCTTCACCTATTTTCATTTTATCATACAAACTTAAAGAGGATGGAAGGTATCCTATTTTATCTCTGTCCTTGGGACCAATACTTTTACCATCAAGAAGGATTTCACCACCATGTTTATTATACACACCACTTAAACATCTTAAGAGTGTTGTTTTACCGGCCCCATTCTTCCCTGCTATTAAAATACACTCTCCTTTCTCAATATTAAAATTAATGCTTTTTAAAATTTTTCTTTTTTCAAATTCAAAAGAAAGATTTCTAATCTCTATCATTCACGCCCCCTATAAAATTCTCTAAAAACTCCTTTATCTCTTCTGAAGAAAAACCTAATTTAATAGCTTTCTCAATAAATTTCTCAAACTCCTCTTTTAATATTTTTTTTCTCTCCCCATTTTCCCCTTTTCTCTCCTTCACCCAGAATCCTTTACCCGGCCTCGAATCAATAATTCCTTCAAAAACAAGTTCTCTATACGCTTTTGCCACTGTGTTAGGGTTAATTCTTAAGAAAGCAGCTAATTTTCTTACCGAAGGGAGATCATCTCCTTTTTTTAAATCTCCAGCTAAGATAAGATATTTTATATGTCTTTTTACCTGAGCATATATGGGGACAGGAGAAGAAAAGTCAATTCTAAGATTCTCATGCACCTTCATTGTATTATTAATATAATACAGTAATACAGAAATGTCAAGAGACTTTTTATATTTTTTTAGATTTTTAAATATTATTAATTCCGGTTTATTCCTAAAATAATAAATTTTTCTATTCAATCCCCTACCGTATTTTTTAGATAAAGATAAACTAAATTTGAAAATTAAAGAGAAATATAGTAAAATGTTTTAAATGTTTAAAAAAATAAACACCCTTCTATCAAGAAAAACATTAGAAAAATACATATTACAAAATATTCTTATAGTAACCTTTATAACTCTTTTTTTAATAACTTTTTTCTGGCTTAAAAGGGAATACTTTCATTACCACCATCTATTAAATACAATTAACAAAAGTAATATTAAAACTATAAAAAAAAGTGTAAAAAAAGAGGTTGAACAGATACTTAATAATATAGAATATCAAAGGAAAATATCCCATAAAAAACTTAATCAAAATTTAACAATTAGTTTAAATGCAGCTGTAAAAATTCTAAATAAAAAACCATTATCTAAAAAAACATTGGAGGATTATTTAATTACCTTAAACTTTTTAAAAAAAGATGATCTATTTAATTTTTTCATATTTAATCCTCAAAATAATTATATTTTTCCCAAAAAACATGCAGAGCTTATCAAAAAAATAATAACATCTCAAAATTTAAATAAAATTTTAATACAAAATAAAAAATACGCCTTCAAATTACATAGACTTGACAATGGAAATTTATTAGGAATCTATATAGGACTTAACAACTTTGAGAATCAAATCAAAAGAGAAGTTTTAAAGTGGTTAACCCTTTACAAAACAAGCAACAATGGTAATTTATCCGTTTATAAAGTAAAAAACTTCAAGAGGATTCTCGGCTCTTTTATCCCAGCTAATAAAATCATAAGTATTAAAAATAATATAGAGAAGGGTAAATATACATTTTTTCTTGAAACAAGCTCAAATAAGGAAGAGAAGATCACATTTATAACTTATTACAAACCCTGGCAGTGGCTAATAATATACAGAATTCCACCCCAAAAATTAATCTTATTAAAAAACGCCGCCGTAAAAGGAGCAAAAAAAGAGTTTTTAGACCAAATATACAAAATCCTCTTTGTTTTCCTTCTTTTCTTTGTTCTTTCATATTTTCTCTCTAAAATAACTTCAAAAAATATTAATAACCAGATTAAACAACTAAGAAATTATTTAAAAGCTTATTTTAAAGGCGAAAAAGCTGATTATGAAAAAGTTGAATTAAAAAGATTTCATGAAATAAATAATTTTGTTAACACTATAATAAAAGATTTTGAAGAACACAAATTCTTTTTTCAATTAGTGTTTGATGCAGTACCAAACCCTATCTTTCTTGTAGATAAAAACTTGAACACCATAGTTTGTAATAAAATGGCAGCAATCATATTTAAAACAAAAAAAGAAGACTTAGAAAAGAACTGCTTTCTAAAATTATTTAAAAATGATGAAAAAATAAAAGGCTTTGTACAGAGCAATAAAGATAAATTAGATATTGAATCCATAGGAATAAAAGCCGGAAAAAAGGAAATTCCAATTAGAGTCTTGGGTAAAAAACTTTTAATTAAAGATAAAATTTATTATATTTTCTCAATAATGGACTTAACAGAGATAAAGAAAGTAGAAAAAGAAAAAAATGCGAGTATAAAGCTCTTTAAAACTCTCACAGAGCAGGTTAGAGCTGCCATATTTACTTTTGACAAGGGAGCTAAATATAAATTTATCAACAAAAGAGGAGAAGAAATAACAGGTTATAAAGCTGACGAATTAAGCAAAAAAACCGTATGGGATATTATCCATCCTGAGTTTGCTGATATTGCAAGAGAAAGAGCTGAAAAGAGGCTTAAAGGAGAAGATTACCCCAAACCTTATGAAGTAAAAATAGTGAGAAAAAACGGAGAAATCAGATGGGTAGAGCTTTCAAACAAAAGTGTTGAAATAAACGGGGAAAGAATTGTCATAGGAACGGCAATTGATATTACAGAGTGGAAAAAAGCAGGGGCGGCTTTAAAAGAGAGTGAAAAACAGTTCAGAACAATATTTGAAAAATCAGCTGATCCAATGTTAATAATCAATGAGAGAAAAATTATTAATTTCAATAAAGCAGCAATAGAATTATTAAATATTTCCAAAAAAGGGAGCAAAGAGTATTCTTTCATTGATATTTCTTTCAAGAAAAATGATGAAGAATCACATCATCTTTCAAAAGAATTTAAAAAGCTGATAAAAGAAACTTTAGAAAATGGATTTACAAGGTTTCAATGGCTATTAAATAAAAAAGACGGGGGAAGTTTTTGGGCTGATGTAAGTTTTACTCAAATTAGATATGAGAACAAACCGGCCATTTTTGTAATTATCCGAGATATATCTGAAATAAAGGAATTAGAAGCAAAGTTAGAGGGAGAAAAAGAAAGACTTTCAGTCACACTAAGAAGTATTGGAGATGGGGTTATTGCAACAGATAAAAAAGGGAAGATTATTTTAATAAACAGAGCTGCAGAAAAAATTACAGGCTGGAAACAGACAGAAGCTATCGGGAAACATTTTGAAGAGGTAATGAAACTTTATGATAAGGAAAGCATGAAAAAACTTCCACCTATTATTAATACGGTTTTAAAAGAGGAAAAAGTAATATACCTTGAAGAAAGCGCTATTCTCCAAACAAAAAAGGGAGAAGAAAAAATAATCGTAGATAGTGCTTCTCCAATTCTTGACAAAGATAGTAAAATCGTAGGAGTCGTAATTGTTTTCAGCGACATAACAGAAAAAACCAAAACTGAAGAAGAACTTGCAAAACATCAGAAGATAGAATCTTTAGCTCTTTTGGCCGGAGGAATAGCTCATGATTTTAACAATATATTAGCAGGACTCTTTGGCAACTTAGAACTTGCCAAAACAAAAATGGATAAAAATCATCCAGCATACAAACATATTGCAGTAGCTGGAGAAGCTCTTGATAGAGCAACTTCTCTTACAAGTCAACTGTTAACATTTTCAAAGGGGGGAGAACCTATAAAAAGACCGATAGACTTAAAAGAATTAATAAAAGAGACCGCAGAGTTTACTCTCTCAGGCTCAAATGTTAAGTATTCTCTCGACTTACCCGATAGTTTGGATAAAGTTTGCGCTGACAGAGGTCAAATCAATCAGGTATTATCCAATCTAATTGTAAATGCGAGAGAGGCTATGCCAAATGGTGGAAACTTATATATAAAAGCGGAAAATGTAAAAATAACAAAAAGAAGCGGTTTTAATCTAAAAGCTGGAAAATATGTAAGGATATCGATACAAGACACAGGTGTTGGGATTCCGGAAAATTTATTGCCTAAGATTTTTGAACCTTACTTTACAAGCAAGAACACAGGCAAAGGTCTTGGACTTGCAACTTCATACTCCATCATAAAAAAGCACAAAGGTTTGATTGAAGTAGAGTCTGAGGAAGGCAGAGGAACAACCTTTCATATCTTTCTTCCATCCACAACAAAAAAGATTAAGAAAAAAGAAAAATTAAAAGAGGTAAAAAGGAAAAATATTATATTCAAGAAAAAGAGAAGAGCTCTGATATTGGATGATGAAGAATCAATCAGAGAGCTTCTAAAGGAAATGTTAGAAAATCTTAATTTTAAAGTTGATTTTACTAAAACTGGAGAAGAAGCAATTAAAAAATTCAAAGAGAACCACAAAAAGCAAAAAAAATATGATATTTTGATTTTCGATCTAACAATACCCGGGGCTATGGGAGGAAAAGAGGCAATAGAGGAAATTATCAAAATAGATCCTAAAGCAAAAGTCATAGTTTCAAGTGGCTATTCAAATGACCCTGTTATGTCCAATTACAAAGAATACGGTTTTGTTGAAGTTTTACCAAAACCATATAAATTTGATGAATTAAAAGAAATTTTAAAAAGAGTATTAAAAGGAGCGGAAGATGAAAATTAGAATAGGACTTGGATATGATAAGCATAAATTAATATCTCCGGGAGAATTTATAATTCTTGGAAATATTAAAATACCGTACAAAAAAAAGTTTGAGGCTCATTCAGATGGAGATGTTCTCATACATTCATTAATAGATGGTATACTTGGAGCATTGGGAGAAAGCGATATTGGAACACACTTTCCTGATACTGATCCAAAATACAAAGATATAGACTCCCTAATTCTGCTGAAAGAAACTGTTAAAATAATGAAAGATAAAGGTTTTCACATTGAGAACATTGATAGCACCATAATAGCTGAAGAACCAAAACTTGCGCCCTATATTGAGATGATAAAGGAAAGGTTAGCACCTGTTCTTGAACTTGACAAAAAGCTAATCTCAATTAAAGCAAAAACAGATGAAGGAACCGGCGATGTTGGAGAAAAAAGAGCGATCAAGGTTTTTTCAATAGTTCTTCTAAAATCTGAATCATAATGATCGACAGACAGTCTGCCTTTAAATTCTTGACAATATCTATCTTTTAAGGTAAAGTTCAAAATGATTAATTCCATAGTAATAGTACTGAGTGACAGGGCTTCCCAGGGAGTTAGAGAAGATAAAAGCGGAGATATATTGGTAAACCTACTGAAAGAAAATGGTTTTGAAATAAAGGAAAAAATAATAATTCCAGATGAAAAATTCCTTCTTGAAAATCTTTTTAAGGAATATATAAATAAAATAGACCTAATTATTACATCCGGAGGCACAGGAATCACAGACAGGGATATTACTCCTGATGTAACATTAAAATTTATCAAAAGAAGGCTTGAAGGCATAGAATATGCAATGATATATTATGGCTTAAAACATACTCCAATGGCAGCAATATCAAGAGCTGTAGCCGGGTTAAATGGTAATACACTAATAATTAATTTACCAGGGAATCCCAATGCAATAGAGCAAAATTTTTTACCTTTAATTCCTGCAATAAAGCACCTTTTCCAGAAACTTAAAAACCAGGAAGAGGATTGCAGTGAGCAAATAAAAAGATTATAGGAGGAAAAAATGGCTTATAAATACGAAAAATTACTTGAGAGATTTTTATCTTATGTAAAAATTGACACGCAGTCTGATGAAAAAAGTGAAACAACTCCATCTACAAAAAAACAATTTGATCTCGCCGAACTTCTTGTTGAGGAATTAAAAGATATGGGCCTTGAAAATGTAGAAGTTGATGAACATTGCTATGTTTACGCAACACTACCATCAAATATTAAAAACAATAAGTATAAGATAGGTTTAATTTCCCATCTTGACACAGCTCCTGCGGTAAGTGGAAAGGATGTAAATCCTGTTATTAACAAAGACTATCAGGGAGGAGACATAGTCTTACCCGGTGAAAAGGGAGTTGTAATTAAAGAAGATGATAGCCTAAGAAAACACATTGGTGAAGATATTATCACATCAGATGGGACAACACTATTAGGAGCTGATGATAAGGCAGGGATAGCTGAAATTATGGAAGCACTTAATTATTTTGTTAATAACCCTGAAGTTCCCAGGCCCGAGATAAGAGTAGCCTTTACTCCGGATGAAGAAATCGGAAGGGGTACCATTAAGTTTGATAAGGAAAAATTCGGAGCCCAGTTTGCATATACAATTGATGGTGGAGCTGATGGAGAAATTGAGGATGAAAATTTTAATGCTGATTCAATGATTATAAAGTTTAAAGGAATAAATGTACACCCGGGCTATGCAAAAGGGAAAATGATAAATGCTATTAAATTAGCAGGCGAATTTCTGTCTTTACTTCCCAAAGATAAAATGAGCCCTGAAACGACAGAAAAAAGAGAGGGATATGTACATCCTGTTGAAATCTCGGGGATTGAGGAAGAAACTACAATCTTTTTTATAATAAGGGATTTTGTTGAAAGTGAGCTCAAAAAGAAAGAGGAATTTTTAGAGGACCTCGTTAAAAAGGTTGTTTCAAAATATCCAGGAGCTGATTATTCTGTGGAAGTCAAAGAATCCTATAGAAATATGAAAGAGGTTCTGGATAAGTATCCGGATGTTCTAAATTTAGCAATCAAAGCAATAGAGATGGCAGGAGTAAAACCTGTCAGGACGCCAATAAGAGGAGGTACAGACGGAGCAAAGCTTTCATTCATGGGAATTCCCACACCAAACATTTTCACAGGTGGACACAATTTCCACTCCAAAAGAGAATGGATTAGCTACCAATCAATGGAAAGAGCAGTGGATGTTATTATCAATTTAATGAAGCTTTGGGCAGAAAAAAATAATGAGTGATAGGATAAAAGATCTCGAACCAAATAAACAATCAAAAGGATACTATTCTGTAAAAAGTAAAAAAATAAAACTCACCAGGGCAAATAAAGAATACATAGATCTTATTCTTGAAGATCAAACAGGTGAGATTAATGGGAAGGTTTGGGATAATGTGGAGCATTTAAACCCGACTTTTGATGAAGGAGATATTGTCTATGTGGAAGGATTTGTGGAAACCTATAATGACAAAAATCAACTAAGAGTTCAAAAAATCAGGAAACCATACGAAGATGAAGTTGACCCTTCCACCATTCTTCCCTCAGCTGAAGAATCTCCTGAGAAGATGTGGAGCAAACTGCAAGAATTAATTAAAAAAAATGTAAAAAATCCCTTTCTACTTGAACTTTTAAAAAGGCTATTAAATAAATACGAAAAAAAATTAAAGGTCTGGCCGGGAGCAAGAAAGGTCCATCATAGTTATTTAGGTGGACTTTTAGAACACACCCTTGCTGTGACGGAAATTAGTGAATTTTTATCTAAAAAATATGATCTTGACAAGGATTTGACTATAACGGGAGCAATTCTTCATGATATAGGTAAATTAGAAGAGATAAAAAGTCCAACAAAAAAAGAGGAAACAGAAAAGGGAGTCCTTTTGGGTCATATTATTATTGGAGTTCAAATTCTGAAGGAAGAGAGTGAAAGAATTATTGGTTTTCCGGAAGATCTTTTAAATCGTTTAACACATCTTGTAATATCACATCATGGCAATTATGAATTCGGAGCTTACCAGCTCCCAATGACAAAAGAAGCTCTCGCTCTTCATTTTGCTGATTTTATAGATTCACAAATGAATATATTTGAAAATATTCTTAAAAATCATACAGGTGATTCAATAGCAACAGATTATGATTACAGAATAGGGAGAAAACTTTTCACGGGGGAAAAAGAATGAAATTTTGGAGAAATATGGAACTTCATACGAAGATAATTTTGGGGCTTATCTTTGGAGCAGTATTTGGAGTATTAATCGGCCCCAAAGCCGAGCTTTTAAGACCCATTGGCGATATTTTTTTAAGGTTAATTACTATGATTGTTCTACCATTAGTTTTTTCATCCCTCTTTGTAGGGACAGCCAGTCTTGGAGATATAAAAAAATTAGGGAGAATAGGAGCAAAAACTTTGCTCTTCTACTTCGGGACAACAATAATAGCTATAGTAATAGGTCTTTTAGCTGTTAACATTCTACAACCGGGGAAATACATAAAAAAGGAAACAAAAAATCAATTATATAAAAATTATGTAAAAAGCGAAAAGATTAATATTAATAAAGTACAAAAAAGATCCTTAGTTGATACTTTTGTCAACATCATACCTAAAAACCCCGCAAAATCGTTTGTAAACTCCGATATGTTACAGGTTATTTTTATAGCCATAATATTTGGTATAGCAGCAACACTTTTACCAAAGGAGAGAGGAGAACCTCTATTGAATTTTTTTAATTCTGTAAGCGATGTTAGCATAAAAGTAGTGGATATAATTATGAAATTTGCTCCTTATGGAGTCTTTGCACTCTTGGCAGCAATCATTGGTAAATATGGCTATAAAATTCTTGTTACCCTATTTACCTACTCAATGACTGTAATAATAGCTCTTTTTATACACACCTTTATAATTTTGCCTTTTTTTGTTAAATTCCTAAGCAAAATAAGTATAAAAGAATTTTTAAAAAAGATGAGAGAAGTTATGCTTCTCGCATTCTCAACATCATCCTCCAATGCGACTTTACCCGTAACAATGGAAGCAGTTGAAAAAAAATTTAAAGTTCCCTCTTATATATCAAGCTTTGTTCTTCCTCTCGGAGCAACAATAAATATGGACGGGACAGGATTGTATCAGGGCGTTGCAGCTGTCTTTATTGCACAAGTTTACGGAATTCATTTAGGTTTAAGTGGACAAATTACAATTGTTCTAACTGCAACTCTTGCCTCCGTTGGAACAGCCGGAGTCCCGGGAGTAGGAATTATTACTTTAGCTATGATTTTAAGGGCAATAAATGTTCCACTTGAGGGAATAGCTCTTATCTTAGGTGTGGATAGAATTCTTGATATGTTAAGAACAGTAAGTAATGTTTTAGGTGATGCAGCAGCTGCTATTGTCATAGCGAAAAGCGAAAAAGAAATCTGAATGAGATTTCTATATCCCTATTTCGCATTCTTAATAATTCCTGTTTTTGCTGTTTACTTTTT
>JAMOVU010000030.1 GCA_027067555.1 Candidatus Aminicenantota bacterium
AAAAAAATCTCTGAATAAATCGCGAACAATAAAGAGAATGAGAGACAAAAAAATACTTATTCCGATAAAAAAGAATGGTAGAATTTATACGATAAATTTTAGGAGCAGTTATTTGCTTAGATGGGTAATTGAAGTTCTTAATGAAAATGGATTTGTCTCGGAATTTTTAAATATTAAACAGATATAATCGGAGCTTCCAAGCATAAAGCCAAAAGTTTTTTAAAAAAGCTCAATGCTCATGGCTTTACAGCTTGCCAATAACAAAAAAAATGCTATAATAAAATATGGAGGTAAAAAATGGAAATTATATTCAAATTAAAAATAGAAAGATTACCTGAGGGAGTTTACCTTGCTACGAGTGATGAAATACCCGGTCTTATAGCTCAGGGAAGAACAATTGATGAAACCATAGAAATCGCAAAAGATGTTGCAAGAAAATTATATGATTCATATATAGATAGGAAAGAAAAACCCCCTTTTAAAATATCTTCGGATGATAAATTTGAGATGAATATTGCGGTGCCTGTCGGAACTTAATATTGGGAAGATTATCGGGGTTTAGATATCGTGATATTATAAAAAAGCTCAAAAGAGTCGGATTTAAATTTGACAGATATGCAAAAGGATCTCATGAGATTTGGATTAATCCGGAAACAGGAAAAAGAACAACGATTCCGAATCATCCGGGAGAAATGTCCGAGGGAACTTTAAGAGCTATCATAAAGCAATCCGGGATTAGTATTGATGAGTTTTTAAGATTATAAAGCTGTAACTTGATGAATAAGGGACCTGTCTAACGCCAATTCTCGATGCTCAGTGCTTTATGAATCGCACGAATTTAAAAATTCATCATTCATCCCGCCACGGCGGATCTCCACTTCGTTTCGACGCTCACTTCGTTCGCTTCGACATTCATTATATTCACTTCGATCTTCGCTCACGCTTCGACATTCATAATTCATCATTCATCCCGCCACGGCGGATCTTCGCTAACGCTTCGACATTCATAATTATTACCGACTCAATGCTCAGAGCTATCTTGTCCTTGAAAAAAAACTTTTATGGGAGTATTATTTTAATATGAGAAAGATTGTATTTATCATCTCCTTATTATTGATAACTCTGTTTTTTGTCGGCTCCTGCAAACAGAGCGATAATGAGAGCAGTGATAATAATAATGAGGAGGTAACCGAAGCCGGTTATCCCAAACTTGCGATGTGGTGGCCTGATATATGGGAGCAACCTGTCAGCGATCTGAAAAGATACGATTATATAGGGTTCGGTGAATGGGATGTTGAGGAGATTGATAAGATAAGAGAGATTAAACAAGCTAATCCCAAACAAAAACAATTTATGAATTATACTATAACTGAAACAGACTGGGATTGGTGGAGCGAGGATTGTAAAATCGCAAATATGGATAAGGTTCCCGCAGAATGGTTTTTAACTCAGGTAGGTTCATCCCTTAGAGCGGACATTAATTCCACACGGACAAGAATACCCGTTGAATCTCTCTTTGATAAAAATAATAATCCTTTGTTTGAAAGGGGGGATACACTTGCTTGCGAATACGAATCAATGAAAGTATTGAGTATAGATTATAATAATAAAGAACTTATAGTTCAAAGAGGGTTCGTAAGGCCCGCTTCCTCCCATGAAAAGGGGACAAGGATTGCGGCACACATAACTTGTTGGCCTCGAACATGGGTTATGAATATGTCAACCATGTGTCCTAAGCTTAGCGTCGGAGATGGAAACGGGGAGCAGAATTGGGTGGAATTTGCAATAAATAATTATAAGGTGGAGTATGAGGATGATTGGGATGGTTATATTGTTGACAGGGTGGAGTATGAGGAGAGCTGGCTTACCGAGGAGTCCGCAAGAACCATAGATCCCGATTGCTCGAATACTCTGTTGGATGATTATTCGGATTTTAATAACAGATGGTATGAAGGGTGCAAAAGTCTGCTTGAATATTTAAGGAAAAGATTTAAAGGAAAATACATCATCGCAAACTCATTCGGATATTTTTACAAATATCTGAACGGAACTATTTTTGAGGGTTGCCCTACGAATTGGGAAGATGATGTCCCCGAAAGTTATGAGGATTGGGGCTATTATGTTCTCGGTGAGCATGGTTATATAAATATCTCAAAAAGGGGATACTTACCAAATTTTTCGCTTGTTGAAACCTATGAGATTGAGGAATATATGGAGAGAGAGGATAACCCGTTTAATAATCCCGATTGGAAACCGAACTACCAAAGGATGAGGTATGGTTTGACAACAGCTCTTCTCGGGAACGGGTATTTTTCTTATGAGATTAATACAAACGGTCACGGGGGATTGGGTTTGATGTGGTTTGATGAATATGATAATGCGGGGAAAAAGAGAGGTTATCTCGGAGCCCCTTTAAAGGATGCGGAAAAAATATTAAGAGCGGGAGACGGATGGGTGTGGAAGAGAGAATTTCAGAAAGGGGTTGTTATATGTAATCCCACAAATAAAAAAGTAACCGTATCTCTTGATAAAACATATTATCTTATAGAGGGAAAACAGGTGCCGGAAATAAATACGGGGGAGGCGGTAAACAGTATAGTATTACAGCCGAGGGACGGAAGAATACTGTTGAAAAGCAGGTAATAGGGATTGTAGAGCTATTGCATGCTACCGCTCTGCGGAAAAAAAATCACAGGCTGTCGAATTAATATCTTATGATATAATTTGTATATGAAACTCGGTGAAAAGGAGATATCCGATTATTGCAGAATGTGCGGTGAGTGTTGCAGAATCAAGGGGTTTGTGTTTGTATCTGAATCAGAGGCTCAAAAGATAGCCGATTTTTTGAAAACTGATATATATTCTTTTACTGAAAAATATTGCCGAATCATAGAAAGAAAAAAATTGGCTCTTAAAGATAAAGAGGGTAAAGATGATTGTATCTTTCTTGAAGATAATGAATGTTTGATATATGAGGTCAGACCTTCTCAATGCGTTAATTTCCCTTTTAATTGGACAAACGGAGAATTACCGGAAAAATGTATTTTCAGAGAGAGTATTTAAAAAGCTATTCCGGCTTTTTTAAAACAATGCTGCATAAGGAGTTATTACTTTATAAAAAGAATTAAAAAATAATAATTTGTAAAATGATTGACAAATAACGGTTTTATATGATATATTGTTAATATTATGATTAAAGGTGGAAAAATTATGATGGCAGGATTAAAGGGAACGGACGGTTTTACTCTCTCTCTCTCTCTCTCTGTAAACATTGCATTTACTATGGAATCGGAGAGCGGAAAATCAAATCTGTTTATATCAAGGGTAGGGGAAAATGGGGTCAAGAAGAGTAGATTTTAACGGGATAAAACCGTTTTCTTTAAAATTTACCAAATCTTTTATTATTTCAAAAAACGATAGAATAATTAAGTTTCAAGATATCA
>JAMOVU010000031.1 GCA_027067555.1 Candidatus Aminicenantota bacterium
TTTTGTACTAAGAGATACCTGCCCATTCAGCAAATTTTGTATTTTCAAAAGAGTCTTTTTACTAATTTTCATTTTCTCCAGAAGTTCCTCTTCTGTTAATTGCCTTTTATTTTTTTCAAGAGACTCTTTTTGCAATTCTGTCATTTTTATCATTAATCTTACCATTTTAGGAGGAAGTTTGAAAACTTTGGTCTCATTTGCGAGAGCATTAATCACCGCCTGTTTAATCCACCAGACAGCATAGGAAATAAACTTTATATCTCTTTTTGTATCAAATCTTTTTGCAGCCTCTATTAATCCCAAAATACCTTCATGCAAAAGATCCTCCACCGGAATTCCATGCCTCTTAAACTTATTTATAATATTAAGAATAAATCTTAAATTCGCTAAAACAAGCTTTTCAAGAGCTGCATTGTCACCCTCTTTTTGAAATTTTTCAATTAATCTGTGCTCTTCCTCTTTCGTAAGTGGCTCTGTTTTTTCTGCCAAAATAGTCAACAGATTGTTAACATGAAAATAATCGTTATTTGCCAAAATCTTCTTCCTTTTTAATTATTTTTGCAGAAACAGATCTTACTATTGCATCTTTCTTTTTGTTAAACTCCTCTTCTTTACCGGAGAAAAACTCATTTTTAATATACTCCAATAATAAATTCACCTCTTCCTGAATTTTTTCCATTTTCTCTCTCATGTTTAATATAATTTCAATCCCTGCCAAATTAACCCCCATTTCACGTGAAAGGTTCAAAATCAACTCGAGCTTTTTTAAATCCTCCTCCGTATAAATTCTTGTGTTGCCTTCTGTTCTCGAAGGCTTCAATAGCCCTTCTCTTTCATAAAGTCTTAATGTTTGTGGATGAATATTATACATAGCAGAGACAGCAGAAATCATATAAAATTTTTTCTCTTTCTCGCTATTTTTTCTATTTTTTCTTCCTCTTTTCACCTTCCCCTCCTATACCTATAAATTAAGCTCTTCTCGAGGATTATATTTTGTCAAATTGTCAATCTCCTTTAAAAGTTCGCGAACTTTTAAGTTTTCAGTAGGAGGCGGAACTATTTCCACTGTAACATACTGATCTCCCCTCACTTTGGTAACAGAATTGTAAACTCCTTTTCCTTTGAGCCTAAACTTTTGTCCGGACTTTGTTCCGGGGGGGATTTTCATTATAGCAGTTCCATCAACAGTAGGAACTTTTATTTTTGCCCCCAAGGAAGCTTCGGTAATGGTAATCGGAACTGTAATATAAATATTATCTCCTTCTCTCTTAAACAACCTGTGAGGAAGAACATTGATCGTTATATAAAGATCTCCAGGCTTTCCTCCTCTAATTCCGGCATTTCCTTTCCCTGCTAACCTTAATCTTGCTCCATTTTTTACTCCGGCAGGAATTTTAACTCTTATTCTCTCGGTACCATCAACTCTTCCCTCTCCTCCGCATACTTTACAAACAGGTCCGGGCAAATACCCTGTTCCTCCGCAGGTTGGACATGTTGATGAAAACTTCAAATGAAACTTTTGTTTATAAATTTTACCGGTTCCTTTACATGTCGGACAAACTGTTCTACCGGAAGATTCATAGCCGGTACCCCCGCAATTCGAACACTTTTTTTTCCTTTGAATAAGAATTTCAGTGTTTAATCCCTTTATGGAATCTTCAAAACTTATGTTTATATTATAGTAAAGATCCTCTCCTCTCTGAGATGTACTCTTTTGGGTTCTGGAGCTTCTTGAATTAAATATGGTCTCAAAAATATCAGCAAAACTTGAATCTCCGAATCCTCCGAAATCAAAACCTTCAAAGCCCCCCCAGTCTCCCTGAGTGTTTTGATATGGATTCTGAAAATCCCCGACAACCCCAAATCTGTCATACTGCTCCCTCTTTTTAGGATCAGAAAGAACCTCATATGCCTCCTGGATTTCTTTAAACTTTTTCTCAGCTTCACTATCTC
The DNA here is from genome assembly GCA_027067555.1 of Candidatus Aminicenantota bacterium. Lineage (GTDB taxonomy): Bacteria > Acidobacteriota > Aminicenantia > JAMOAD01 > JAMOAD01 > JALXDT01. Next base: position 1,954 of record JAMOVU010000031.1, read on the forward strand.
CCGGATTAAGGTCAGGATGATATTTTCGAGCTAATTTTCTATATGCTTTTTTTATTTCATTTTGTGTCGCATTTTTGGATACCCCCAAGATTTTATAATAATCCTTCCTCATCTTAAACCTCCTGCCATATTATAGGATATTAGTGAGAAAATGTCAAGTATTTTATAACAACTCACTCATATTTTACAAGGTTTAAGCACGGAAGACTTTCCCGGAATTTTTATAAACACCCCTCGTATCCACTATTATTTTTGCTCTCTCATGAACCTCTTCATAATTAATATTGGAATGATCTGTAATTACCATAATAAGATCATATTCTTCTATTTTTTCGGGGGTATAGTTGATAGAATATTTTTCAAACTCAGGATAGTGCCTGAGCCCTTTCAAAAAGGGGACATAAGGGTCATAATAATCAACCTCAGCTCCTCTACTCTCAAGTATTTCCATGACCTTTAAAGCAGGGCTTTCCCTTGTATCATCCACATCTTTTTTATAAGCAACTCCCAAAATCAAAATCTTTGCCTTATTTAGTGTTTTTGAAAATTTATTTAAAACTTCCATTGTTTTTTCAACAACATAGTAAGGTTGATAGGTATTCACTTCTCCGGCAAGCTCAATAAACCTTGTGGTATAATCATACTCCTTAGCCTTATAGGTAAGATAAAATGGGTCAATAGGAATACAATGCCCGCCCAAGCCAGGACCCGGGTAAAAGGGGGTAAAACCAAAGGGCTTGCTTTTAGCCGCCTCTATAACTTCCCAAATATTTATTCCCATTCTATCAAAAACTATTTTTAATTCATTGACAAGTGCTATATTAACAGCCCTATATGTATTTTCTAAAATCTTTGAAGCCTCTGCTACGCGGGTAGAAGAGACTGGAACAGTTTTGATAATTACCTTAGAATAAAGAGAATTTATAATATCAAGAGAATCCTTTGAAATCCCACTAACCACTTTTGGGATTGTCTTAGTGGTAAACTTTTTACTCCCCGGGTCCTCTCTTTCGGGAGAATACCCAAGATAAAAATCAACACCCTCTTTTAGCCCGCTTTCCTCTAAAATTTTTAAAAGTATTTCATCGGTTGTCCCCGGATATGTTGTGCTTTCAAGGACAATTACATGCCCCTTTCTTAAATTTTCTTTTATAGTCTCAGCAGTTTGAACAACATATTTAAGATCCGGGTTTTTATATTTATCCAAAGGGGTGGGTACACAAATTAAGATAAAATCCGCTTCCTTTAATTTTGTAAAATCCGTTGTAACATCAAACTGTTTTTTTTCCACGACAAATTTTCTGATAAAATCAGATTTAATATGCTTAATGTAAGACTCCCCGCTTTTTAGCATAGAAACTTTTTTCTCATCAACATCAAAACCCTTAACTTTAAATCCCTCATTCAAAAATTCCCTTGCCAATGGAAGTCCGACATAACCAAGACCTATGATACCCACAACAATTTCTTTGCTTTCAATTTTTCTTAATATTTCTTCCTTCATTAAAACCTCTCAAAAGACTCAAATTATCTTGCAAACTCAACTATTCTTTTTTCTCTGACAACCGTAACTTTTATTTGCCCCGGATATTCAAGCTCATCCTCAATTCTCTTTGCTATCTTTCTTGCCAAAACAATAGCCTCCTCATCATAAACCTTGTCAGCATTCACAATGATTCTTACTTCTCTTCCTGCCTGAAGAGCATAAGCTTTAATCACTCCATCAAAATTCGAGGCAATATTCTCAAGTTTCTCAAGTCTTTTTAAGTAAACTTCAAGAATCTCTCTTCTTACCCCCGGCCTTGCGGCTGAGAGTGTATCCGCTGCCTGAACAAGCATTGCTTCAATAGAAGGGAAATTCATATCCTGATGATGGGATGCTATTGCCTGAATAACCTCTTCACTCTCCCCGTATTTCCTCGCAAGTTTGACCCCTAACTCCAGATGAGTACCTTCAACCTCCCTATCAATTGCTTTTCCAATATCGTGCAAAAGTCCCGCTCGGGTAGCAACTTCAACATTAGCTCCTATTTCAGCAGCCATCCTGCCAGCATAAGCAGCAACTTCTTTTGAATGCTCAAGAACATTCTGCCCATAAGAGGTTCTATATCTAAGTTTTCCTATCAACTTGATAAGTTCAGGGTGCACATTTTTCAAACCAAACTCCATAACCACGGACTCACCCTCTTCATAAAGGGATTTTTCAAATTTTTTCTTAGTATCATTTATAACATCCTCAATTCTCGCAGGATTTATTCTTCCGTCTTCAACAAGTCTCTGTAAAGCTCTTTTTGCTATTTCTCTTCTAATGGGATCAGCAGATGAAACAATAACAGCTTCGGGAGTATCATCAATAATAAGATTCGTTCCTGTAAGCATTTCAAGAGTTCTTATATTCCTTCCCTCTCTTCCGATTATTCTTCCTTTCATATCATCCGAAGGCAAATCTACAACAGCAACGGTTGATTCTATAACATATTCCGCGGCATTGCTCTGAATAGCCGTAGCCATAATTTCCCTTGCAAGCATATCCTTTCTTCTCTGATAATCCTCTTCAACTTTTTTAAGCAACCTTGCAATATCTTCCTGACTTTCCTCCTCAACTTTTTTCAATATTAATTCTTTTGCCTCCTCCGGAGACATTTTTGCTATTTTATGAAGCTCCTGAATCTGCTGGTCAATAATCTCTTTTTGTTTTCTCTTTAATTCTTCAATCTCTTTTTCTCTATTCTTGAGATAATTTTCCTTCTTATAAAGCTCTTTCTCTTTGTTCTCAAGAGAAGATGCTCTTCTTTCAAGGTTATCCTCTTTCTGGAGAAGTCTTCTTTCAAAATTATTCAATCTGTTCTGTCTTTCATTGTAACTTCTCTCAAGATCCGTTTTTAATGTAAGATATTCTTCCTTTGCGGAAAGCTCTGCCTCCCGCTTGATTTTTTGCGCATCCTCTTCGGCCTTCTTTAAAATCTCTTCAGCTTTCTTTTTACTTTCCTCAACATCTTTTAATTTCCCTTTTTTTATTTTTGTAAGAATAATAAAATAAGAAAAAACTGCTCCTATGATAATTCCTATTACTACTCCGATAACTAAATTCATTTTTTCCTCCTTTTTTTGGTGGAGGTGGAACTAAGTTTAGCCTGTTAGTTTAGCCCTCATTCTATTCAATATAAGATATCTTTCTTTCAACATCTTTAATTGCCATCTTATATTTTGCCAGCTCTTTTTTAAGCTGGAGATTTTCATCCGCTATATTTAAAAGGGCTATCAAAGCCACCTTTATAGAATTGGCATTAGATATAAACTTCCCCACTTCCACCATTTTTTGTTCTACAAAATTTGCAAGCTCTCGTATATAATCTTCACTGATATCATCACTAATGTTTACCTTTAAAAGATTACCATAAATTTCCATTTCAACAATTCTTTCACTCATAAGTCTTTTTCTATTTCTTCAATCTTTGCCAGAAGGTTTGTAAGCTTTTCTTCTATCAACTGTTTGGTACTCTCCAATTCAGCTTTTTCACTTTTTAACCTTTCATTTTCCTCTTTTAACTTCATATAATTGTTTATTAATTTTTCTATTTTTGTCTCAAGTCTATAAATACTATCCTCTTCCATTCATACCTCCTTATCTTAATTTTATCTTAAATTTATTCTCAAGTCCAAGTTTTATTTTAGATAATTGTTTTTCCGCATCTTCGGTAATAAGTGTTTTCTTCGGATTTCTGAAAACAAATCTCATTGTCACAGATCTCTTCCCCTCTTCAACTCCTTTACCTTTATAAATATCAATGGGATAAAAATCCTCCAAAAAGCCTAAATTTAAACTATTTATATAATCCTCTATTTCCGCATATGTTACCTCATTGGGGATTAACAGAGAAAGATCAAACCAGATAGCAGGAAATTTTGAAATCTCAGTGTATCCTTTTTTTTCAAAATTTTCCATAAAAACACGGGGATAAAGTTCAGCATAGAAAATCCTCTTTTCTATATCATAAAATTTTTTCAGGCCATCATTAACTTCCCCGATAGTGCCCACTTTCCTATCTTTAAAAAAGATATCAAAACTTATCCCACCCACAAAACTCCTTTTATCTGAAGGCTTAAAAGATACCTTTTCTCTCCAGTTCTCAAAAATTTCCTCAATCACCCCTTTCAATTCAAAAAAGCCATACCTATCTTTGTTTTTTAAATTCCATCTGACTTCACCTTCACCTGCTATTAAAACCCCTATATTCTCCTCTTCTTTATAATCATTACCATCGAGAAAATAAATTTTTCCCCATTCGTAAATTTTAACCCCTCTTTGCTCTCTGTTAAGATTGTAAGCTGCATTTTTTAAAAGGGAAGGCAACAGAGAAGTTCGTAAATATTCAAAATTCAGGGAGAGGGGGTTTTTAAGCTTTAAAGCTTTCCTTTCATAAACAGAAAAACCGGATTCCTCCTTTGAAAGAAAGCTATAATTAACAACCTCATTAAATCCATAAGAAGTTAAAATACTTTCAACCTCTTTTTTCTTTTTTATACCGGAATCATTAAAAACACCGGTTTCAAGAAGGGGAAGACTTTCTTCAATCCTATTATAACCATAGAGAATTGCAATCTCCTCTATAACATCTATTTCCCTTTCAATATCTCTTCTTATGGAAGGAATTTCAACCATAATTTCATTATCATTCTCAGATATAATTTTCATACCAATATTATTTATTATTTTTTTTATCTCACTCTCTTTAAGCTCTGTACCAAGGACACTATTTACCCGCTCAAATCGAACCTTAATTCTTTTTTTCTCCACATTTTTAACTTTCTCATCTTTAATACCGGAGACAATTTTTGCCCCCATGGAATAAAAAAGAGAAGCTGCATATCTGGCTGCCAATATTGTGGCCTCTATGTCCGCACCTCTTTCAAATCTATAACTGGAGTCCGTAGATACTTTTAGTCTTCTTGAAGTATATCTCACATATTTAGGGATAAAATAAGCACTCTCAATAAAAACATTGCGGGTTTTCTCATTTATACCGGTTTCCTCTCCGCCTATAACACCAGCAATGGCAACAGCTTTTTCCGTATCCGCTATCACTATATCATCTTCAGAAAGTTCCCTTTCAACCTCATCAAGACATAAAATTTTTTCTCCCTTTTTTCCTTTTCTGACAATTATCTTTTTATCCTTTAACAAATCAAGATCAAAAGTATGAATAGGATGGCCTGTAACCATCATCACATAATTTGAAATATCAACAGCATTATTAATAGGCCTTAATCCCAGAATCTCAAGTCTCCTTTTAAGCCAATCCGGAGATTCTTTTATTTCCACATCCCTAACAACTATTCCACTATACCTTAAACATCTTTCATCCTCTATTTTAATATCAACATAATCATCTATTTTATCTTCAATTGTTTCATACTTAATCTTAATTTCCGGTGGTTTAACACCATAATAAGCAGCCAATTGATAGGCAACACCCAGATGCCCCAAGAGATCAGGCCTGTTTGGAGTAACTTCAATATCAAATACAACATCATCCTCATACTCTTCTATCTCCTCAACAGGCATCATCAAATTATTGAAAACATTCTCAAGCTCTTTAATGTTTTCCTTAATATCAATCAATTCTTTCAAAATACTTAAACTTACCTTCATTAAAATTGCCTCAAAAATCTAAGATCATTATCATAAAAGTATCTCAAGCTCTTTACTCTGTACTTAACCATGGTAATTCTGTCTATCCCCAGCCCAAATGCAAAACCAGTATATTTTTCCGAATCAATTCCGACCTCAGAGAACACAGCGGGATCAACCATTCCGCATCCTAAAATTTCAAGCCACTCCCCTTTTAGAAGAACATCCACTTCCGCACTTGGCTCTGTAAAAGGGAAAAAGGAAGGTCTGAATCTTACCTGTATATCATCCCCAAAAAGAGCCTTTAAAAAGGTAATTAAAGTTCCTTTTAAATCCGCAAAAGAGATTCCCTCTCCGACAACCAAACCCTCCAATTGATGAAAAACAGGAGAGTGGGTATCATCGGGTTCATCTTTTCTAAAAACCTTTCCCGGAACTATTATCTTTAGCGGCGGTTTTTTCTTAAGCATTGTTCTTATTTGAACCGGTGATGTGTGGGTTCTTAGAAGATATTTATCCTTTCCCTTTTCATAATCAAGATAAAAGGTATCATGCTCATCCCTTGCAGGATGCTCTTCAGGAATATTCAAAGCAGTGAAATTAAAGTAATCGGTCTCAACTTCAGGTCCGGTTTCAATATGGTATCCCATCTTCAGGAAGATATCCATAACATCATCCATTACCTGTTGAAGAAGATGCTTTCTTCCCCTTTCTATTCTAAAACCGGGATAGGTATAATCTTCACTATCTGTTTTTACTTTTTTAGATTTTATCTCTTTCTCTTTCTCCGAAAGAGATTTCTCTATAAAAGTTTTTAAAGAGTTTATAGCTTGACCTAACCGGCCTCTCTCCTGTGGCTCCGCCTTTCCCAACTCTTTGAAAAGGTCTTTTACTTTTCCCCTTTTTCTCCCGATGAACTCCCCTTTTAAATTCAAAAGGGAGGGCTCATCCTTTATCTCCTTTAATTTATCTATAAACTCTTTTTTAAGCTTTTCAATAACATCATCAAGCATTTGCCGAAGCTTTAACCTTTTCAACGATGCTCTTGAAAGCCTCAGGATCCCTCACTGCAAGCTCTGACAGGACCTTTCTATTTAAGTTTATATTTGCTTTGTTCAATCCATCCATAAACTTTGAATAAGAAAGACCGTAATTTCTTACAGCAGCATTTATTCTTATTATCCAGAGCTTTCTAAAATCTCTCTTCCTCTGCTTTCTTCCGGCATAAGAATAAACGAGAGATTTTTCCACCTGCTCTTTGGCAGTTCTGTAAAGATTCTTCTTAGCTCCGAAATAACCCTTTGCAAGCTTTAATATTTTTTTTCTTCTTCTTGCCTTTTTTGGTCCTCTTTTAACTCTCATTCTAATTCCTCCTATTCATAACTTGACTTGATTAGAAACTGTAGGGAAGCATAGCTTTGATAGTCTTAACTTCACCTTTGAAAACGAGATCTCCTTTTCTCAGGTTTCTTTTTCTCTTTCTCGTCTTCTTTGTCAATATATGGCTTTTATAAGCCTTGCTTCTTCTCACTTTTCCCGAACCGGTAACCTTAAATCTTTTATTGGCACCTCTATGAGTTTTTAATTTAGGCATTTTTTCACCTCCTCACTGTTTTTTTGGCATTAAACTGACAAAAACCGTTGCCCTTTCGGCTTTGGGATTCTTGTCAGGTTCCGCAATCTCTGCCGTATCCTCTACAACTCTGTTTATTATCTTATGAGCAAGTTCAGGTTTTGCTCTCTCTCTTCCTCTTAAAAACACAATAACTTTCACCTTGTTTCCTTCTTCTAAAAACTTTCTAATATGCTTAAGTTTAACCTGATAATCATGGTCTCCGATTTTCGGCCTGAACTTAACAACCTTAACCTGAATTTGCTTCTGCTTTTTCTTAGCTTCATGCTCCTTTTTTCTTAATTCATATAAATATTTGCCGAAATCCAGAACCCTACAAACAGGAGGTCTGGAATTCGGAGCAACTTCAACCAGATCCAAACCTGCATCTTCAGCAATTTTAAGGGCTTCCTTCAAAGGGACAACCCCAACTTTTTTACCATCCTGATCAATTAAAAGCACTTCCTGTGCTCTTATCTCCTCATTGATTCTAACCTGCTTCGGATTAATTAATCACCTCCTTCTCTATATTATAATCCAATAATTTTAAATTCGTTTTCCTCTGTATTATATCACGAAGTTTATCAATTGACATCTCCCCATGATCTCCAATCCCCTGAATTCTTAAAGAAATCGTATTATTTTTTTCCTCTCTTTCTCCTACAATAAGTAAATAAGGAATCTTTTCCATCTCAGCCGATCTTATTTTATATCCCAATTTTTCATTTCTATCGTCAACTTTAACTCTTACCCCGCTTTCTTTTAATTTGTTTCCAACCCTCTTTGCATAATCAAGATACTTTTCGGAAACAGGGATTACAATTGCCTGAACAGGGGAAAGCCAGAGAGGAAATTTACCGGCATAATGCTCTATAAGAACCCCAAAAAATCTTTCAAACGAACCCATCAAAGCCCTGTGAATCATTATGGGTTGTTTTTTCTCTCCATTCTGATCAACATAGCTTATATTAAATCTCTCGGGCAAATTAAAATCCACCTGAATTGTAGAGCATTGCCATGATCTTCCTAAAACATCCTTTATTTTTATATCAATTTTCGGTCCGTAAAAAACGCCCTCTCCCGGATCTATTTCATAAGAAATACCTTTTTTTTCAAGGGCATATTTAAGAGCATTTTCAGCTCTTTCCCAGTTTTCAAGAGAGCCTACATACTTATCAGGCCTTGTGGAAAGATAAACATCATAATTTTCAAAACCAAATGTTTTAAGAATTTTAAAATTCAAATCCAGTATATTAACAATCTCTTCCTGCAATTGCTCGGGTAAAGCAAAGATATGAGCATCATCCTGAGTAAAACCTCTAACCCTCAAAAGGCCATGAAGCACACCGGATCTCTCATATCTATATACGGTTCCAAGCTCAGCCCAGCGAATGGGGAATTCTCTGTAACTTCTCATCCTTGATTTATAAATTGCTATGTGAAAGGGACAATTCATAGGTTTAAGCTGATATTCCATATTATCAAATTCCATGGAAGGAAACATATTCTCTTTGTAAAAAGAGAGGTGTCCGCTTGTCTCCCATAGATCTATTTTAGCCACATGGGGAGTATTCAAGAGCTCATACCCTGCTTTATAATGCTCTTCCACCCAATAATCCTCTATTTTCCTCCTTATAAAGGCTCCTTTAGGCATCCACAAAACAAGACCCGGTCCAATCTGCTCGGAAATCATAAAAAGCTCAAGCTCTTTCCCGAGCTTTCTATGATCTCTCTTTTTTGCCTCTTCTAAAAAATTCAAATATTCATCAAGCTCTTCCTCTTCAAAAAAAGCTGTCCCATAGATTCTCTGCATCTGTAAATTATCCTCTTCCCCCTTCCAATAAGCCGCCGATGAATAGAGTATTTTAAAGTTTTTAATATAGCCAGTATAAGGGAGATGGGGACCTCTGCAAAAATCTATAAAATCCCCCTGTTTGTAAAGGGAAGCTATGGGACCGCTCTTTTCTTCTATAAGTTCAACTTTAAGCTCCTGCCCCCTCTCCTTAAAAAGCTTTATAGCCTCTTCCTTTGGCATTTCTATCCTTTCTATTGGAAAATTTTTCTTTCTCAATTTTTTCATCCTCTTTTCAATTTCAACAAGATCTTCCGGGGTAAAAGGCTCTTTTTTGTAAAAATCATAGTAAAAACCATTCTCTATTGCAGGACCAACTCCAACCTGAACATCGGGGAATAGCTCGGTAACAGCCTGAGCCATAAGATGGGCAGTACTATGTCTTAAGATTTCAAGAGCTCTTTTATCTTTTTTGTCTACCAGAGTAAGCTCCACCTCATTTTCAACATTAAACCTCAAATCTTTAAGCTCTCCACCAATCTCAACCGCAACATAGTCCTTCGGCTCATACCCATTTTCTTTTAAAAATTTTAAAAAAGAGACCCCTTTTTCCACTGAATACTCTTTTCCATTAACCTTTATTTTCACTTTTCTTTCTCTGCTTTCCTCTTTTTTCTCTATAATAAAAAAAATTAGGCACGGGCGGACTTGAACCGCCGACCTCTACCGTGTCAAGGTAGCGCTCTATCCAACTGAGCTACGCGCCTAAAAATTAAATTTAGTTTAAATAAATTATTTATTAACAGCTTCTTTTAACGCCTTGCCGGGAACAAACTTAGGTGATTTTTTTGCCTTAATTGTAATCTCTTTCCCGGTCTTGGGATTTCTTCCCTTCCTTGCTTTTCTTTCAACTACCTTGAATGTCCCAAACCCTACGAGTATTACCTTATCTCCTTTTTTAAGAGCATCTTTAACCGCATCAATAAAAGCATTTACTGCTTTTGCAGCCTGAGTTTTGGTAAGTCCTGCATCCTTTGTAATTTTAGCAACCAAATCTGTCTTGTTCATCATTACCTCCTTAAAATTAATAGACTAATAATAAATAAAAAATCCTTATTTGTCAACCGTTTCCAGCCTATTTTTTTATTTTTTCTTTTATTTTATTGACTCTTGGGTCATCGGGATATCTTTTCACAAATTCTTTTAGCAATTCTTTCTCTCTTTTTTTATCGCCCCCTCTTCCCGCATAATAGCTCGCATCAAGATAGGCATCCCTTGCTTCCTTTGAATCCGGATATTTTTCAGCTATTTCAAGCATACAATCGGCAGCTCTGTTAAATTTTTTCCATTTGTAATAAGCATAAGCTTTTCTCATAATTGCCTTTATAACTTCATCTTTCTTTTTCCCCTTTTCCGCCTTATTTTCCATAATATTAAGAAGATCAATCGCCTTTTGAAATTCAGCCCTTGCTATGTATTTTGTTGAAATATTGAAAATCAAATTAAGATCATCGGGGTTTTTCTCATATTTTTTCAACATATAATTCAGGGTACCTACCCCTCTTTTAAAGTCTTCAATGGTTTTGATTAGATGTGCAGTATCCATATAGCCTAAAATCCTGTCAATTTCCTTTCCGTTTTTATCAAATATAATCATGGTAGGATAACCGTAAACCTTAAAAGTGCTCTCCGCCTCTCTATCCTTTTCAGGATTCACTGAAATGAGAATATATCCCTCCTTTTCAAAATAGGAAAGCATTTCAGGATCCTTTAATGTTGTGCTCAAAAGATGTCTGCAATGGGGACACCAATCCGTGTGAAATACAAAGAATACCCTTTTGTGAGTTTCTTTTGCTTCCTTTAATGCCCGCTTCCAATCGGTTCTAAACTGTAAAGAAAAAACCAAACTAACACTTAAGATTAAAAAGAAAATAATAAGCAGTCTCTTTTTCATATAAAGCTCCTTATTATAGATTTAAAGTCAAAAAATATACAACATAAGGAGCTTGTAAGTCAATTTTTTTGAAAAAAATGAATTTATCCTGTAAAATTAAAGCCACTCATAAGCTCACGCCTCAACTCTTTGCTCTTTATTAAAAGCAAAGGATTGAAGGGCTGTTCGGCTGCTCTGCTGTTCGGCCTGGAATGTGTCTTCTCACTTCCTCCTCCCAAGTATAACTATACTTATCTTACCCTTATGTTTCATTATCAATCTATCCCCCATCGGATGCCAGTATATCTCATCGGGAACCTCCCTATCTCCCAACCCCAGATCAAGCTTTGATACATTGCCTTTAATATCACTTATAAAAATACATTTTTTCCCGCCTTTTATCCAATATCCATCTTCATCATACGGATCTATTTCTCCCATAACATTTAACTCTAACTTATCATCAGGAGATACAAGAATATATGTGTTCCCATTTTTTATACCACAAAATTTTCTAATATCTACTTTTAAAGGCATTAAATATCTTACTAATTTCCCATCTCTGTCAACTATACCCGCTCTTACATTTATATAATCCAACCTTATTCTTATCTCTCCCTTGTAATTCCTGTATATAAACTGATGAACATCATCTATTATATAAAAGCCTCTCAATATCACTTTGCTCTTACACCCATCTAAGCTTAGCCTGTATAATCTTTTCTCCTCTTTACTCCCTTTCTTTATTTTCACTTCGTAAAATATATTATTTTTATCCATAAACTTTATAAAATTAAATTTCTCATACCCCTTTATCGGGAGTAAAATAAAAGTTGTGTATAAGAGAATAATTTTTTATTTATAAAAAATATTGATAGCGGGAGGTTGAAGGAATGATAAAAGAGATAGAATATAAAGA
>JAMOVU010000032.1 GCA_027067555.1 Candidatus Aminicenantota bacterium
GAATTTCGCCTATAAATTCTCTCGCTTTTAATTGTTCAAGTTCCAGAATTATTTCGGTAATTCCGCTACCCCATTTTGGCTCCGGTATTTTTATTATATAATCATTTTTCATCATTTTACTTTACTCTTTACATTTTCATTACTTATCATTATAATATGCCATAACATTTATTTGTCAAGTTTTACGATTATTTATTATATTACCTTACTTATCATGAACCTGTTTTATTGCTTATCATTTCCTGTTGTTCCGATTTTTAGTTTGAAACAAGTAAAGAGATCGGTTTTTCTAATCCTAACCTATTTCAGGACAAGACAGCTTTTTTATGAATTTTTACCCGATTCTTTTATTTTTTATCGATAATCTCTTTTATATTTTTCTCTATTAAAAAATCCGCATGATCCTTAAGTTCATCCCTTACTCCGTGATTTAGAGTTAACAGAGTAACTTGAATCCCCTTTCTTCTTGCAAATTTCATGGCAGGGATAAAATCCGCATCTCCCGTTATTAATATTATTTTTTCCGCAATCTTTTCAAGGCTAATCCATGCAATGTCAAGTCCGATTTTAATATCAACTCCCTTTTGACTAAAATCAATATTAAAATCATCATCATTAAATTCCTCTTTCTTTTTTATTTTTTTTAATGATGATTTTTTAAATTTCCAGCCTCTGTAAGAAAGAGAGCCTTCTCTGACAGAAAACAGATCCGTCCTTTTAAGAGTTTGCAATAATTCTTTGTTATTCTTATATCTTTCGGTTTCTTTTAAATCAATCTTTTCCTTTGAAACAACTTTTGTTATTTTTCCGTCAAACGGAGGACAATCATAATAATAAATTCTTAAAATGTTTGAGTCAGAATTATATTTTTTATTAAAAGATACAATAAAATCTTTAACCTCTTCGGCAGTAGGATAATCTTTTTTAAATTCTTTATATTTTTTTACAAAAAATCCGCCATCTATCAAATAAATACTTTTCATCATAATTAAAAAAGAATGGCAGGGTTGGGACACCCGAAGATGTTTACATAAACCCAACCTTTGCCGGTTTCTTTTATAATATATAATAGTCATTATTTGAATATTTGTCAAGATTTTGCATGCTTTTTTAAGTAAAACTTCGTTTGAAGCTCTGAACACTGAGCCCATAGCATTGAGCACTGAGCGTTGAGCATTGAGCTTTTTTAAAAATCTGGCTATTCTCAAAGCTTTGAGCACTGAGCATTGAGCATTGAGCTTTTTTTAAAACCGTGCGATTCAAAGCCGAACAGCAAACTCTATCTAACGGGTTCAAACAATTTGCAATTTATGATGGATTGGGGGTACGGTTATTCATAAAAATAAAGCTTGTTCACTCGCAGGGTTTTTTGGTCATGTTTTTCTATTAATATTGTTCTTCAATTTTATTATCAGAGCTTTAAGAGTTTTCTCTTTCATCTTATTATTTTTTAGCTGACATTCCCAAATTATAATAACTTTCCATCCTTTTTCCCTTAGTTTTTGGTAATTCTTCTTATCTCTTTTTTTGTTTTCATTTATTTTCTTTTCCCAAAACTCACGATTGGATTCCGGTAATTTACCCGCCGGACAATTATGTCCGTGCCAAAAGCAACCGTTAATAAAAATTACCGTTTTGTATTTGGGTAAAACAATATCCGGTTTTCCCGGTAAGTCCTTAACATTCTTTCTGTAGCGAAATCCGTGAGCAAATAAAAATTTTCTTACCGTAATTTCCGGTTTGGTTTCCTTGCCTGATATTTTGGACATTATTTCGGAACGCTTTTGTTTTGAGAAAATATCAGCCAATTTTTTCCAAAATATGTTTTTTTATATTTTTTGCTTGTATAAAACTAAACTTTGGCGGCAATGCATTTCCTATAAGCAAGGCAAGTTTTGTCTTAGGTATATCAACAGGTAGTTTATAATCAGCCGGAAATGACTGTAATAGTGCTGCTTCCCGGGCAGAAATACATCTGTCTTCTTCAGGATGTAAAAACCTACCTTTCGAAGGATTTAAACACCCCCCTGTAATTGTTGTTGAATAATCATCCCACCTTAAACGCCCGTAAACATCATTAAAACCTATGTTCGGTTTTTTATGACATTCAAGAGTAAATTCCGGGACATCTTTTCTTCCTCCGCCGTTTTTTGGTATCTTCCTTATCATCTCTTGGATTCGTGCACTATGTTTAGGAATTACTTTGTGAGCGGGATCATCAGATTTTTCAGGACTTGGTAAACCTCCAATAATGTCTCTAACCGTAATTTTGATATTTTGCCCATCTGCTATATTTAAGTCGCCTAAAACCGAACCAACTAAAACAAGCCTTTTCCTGTTTTGCGGGATACCGTAATCACGAACATTGATAATATTATACTTAGGATTATATCCCAACTTCTTTAATTCTCTAAACACTTTTTTAAATAAATAATAATCTTTTAGACCCGGCACATTTTCCATCATTACGGTTAACGGTTTTAATTCCTTTACAAATCGAAGAAATTCCAAAACAAGACTATTCCTGTTATCTTTTACACTTCTTTTTTTGTTTAACCTTCTGATTGATGAAAAACCTTGACAAGGAGGGCAGCCTGCAAGCAAATGTAACGGCTCACCTTTTAAAAGGTCTTTTATTTTTTCCGTATTAAAATCTCTTATATCTTCATCATAAACAACGGTATTTGGATGGTTTAATTTGTATCCTTTAACAGCATATTCATCAACCTCAATTGAAGCCAAAACATCAAATCCGGCTTCTTTTAAACCTAAACTTAAACCGCCTATACCTGAAAATAAATCAATCGAATTTAAACTCATATTATTAATTCTCTTTTTTAAGTTTAGAAATATTTTCACTTATTGAATCCCGTAATTTTTCAGAAAAATCCGGCAATCCATAACCTGAAAAATGTTGCGAAATAAATAAAAACAATGTTGACATAAAGGGCTCTGAAACAGATAAATATTTCTCATATCCTACGATGTGTTCAATTAATAGTTTTTGTCTTGTGTTATTATTAACAGGTAATCCTATCTCCATTGAAGAAAGTTCTCTTGGATTTAATGCATAATCATAGTAATTATTTCCATTAAATACAAGACTTGGTAATATTGTTAAAAAATCAATTTTTGTAGGACTTACTAAACTATTTAAACGATATTTAGTTAAATTTTCATTTTTTCTATAATTTAATCTTTTCTTAAAATTATCATTATTTTTATCAACTAAATGCAACTTCACCAACATTAAATAACCTAAACTTTTATTCCAAAATTCATTTAGATGACAATCTGATGATAAAACAAGAAAGTAGTCATTATCTTTTTTTAAAATGTCACCTTTTCTAATAATATTATCGTTTGTTTTGTGATACATTCTATAATGCCATAGCTCTCTTATTTTATTAGTATCTTCAATATTTGCATGATTTGCTTTAAGTTCAACATCATCCAAACCGATTGAAGTTAGTTCAAACTTTAATTTTTCAAGAAAGATATCAATGAAATCGGGTTGAGATATTTTCTTTTGTCCGTTATCATCTTCACCAAACAAACTTACAAATTGATTAAACGAGAGTTTGCCGATTTTGATTAATATATTGTCAATAGATTGAAGTGTATTTTTCTTAATAGTTTGATTTAATTTAAAAGAAAATAATTTTAATCTTTCTGATATTTGGGTTTCTAATTTTTCTACTGATTTGTCTTCTCCTTTTATTTGAATAAACAGTCTTTCCTTATAATCAGCAAATTCTTCTCCGTTAATAACACTATTTACTTCTTCTTTATTGTCTTCTCCGGTATAAACAGCAATTAAACAATATTTTTTTTGCAATAATTCTAAAAGATTTTGTTTTGGATTAGTCTCTCCAACTTCCCAATCGAAAATTACGATATCCGGTGAAAATATATCTTCTTCTATATAGTTAAAGAAAAAAGAATGATTAGTAAATCCTGTTATTTCATAATTGTCCGGCTTCTCAAAAAGTTTTTTCACCAAATTGAACAATTGTAATTCTTCCCATATTTTTTCATATTTTAAAAGATGCTCAAAATTATTCCTATTAAGAATTTTTTTTTCATCCATAAAAACTGCAAAACGAGCAGCCGGAATCTTATCGTCTATTATGCAAATTGAATACTTACTCATTTTCCCTCTTTATTTTCAGGTGTTCTACTGAAATCCAAAGTAAAATGCGCCCCTTTCATATTCGGCAACCTGTCTTTGATAGGTGTTTCATAAATTTTTGCTTTCATTGAATTTAAATATGTTTTACAAATATACAGTCCCAATCCGCTTTTAGGGACTTTTAGACTATACCCCGGTTCAAATAAATAAGGCCTAATAATATCACTAATATCCGTTCCAGTATCTGCAAAAACCAAAGTTCTGTATTTTTGATTTAATTTTATAGTTATTTTTCTTTCTTTTTGCTCGGAATTTTCAATCCAATAAATACTATTATCGAATAAATTTCCTAAAACCTGATTTATTGCGGAATATCTACCGTATATCATAAAATCGTCTTCTGGATTTTCTACAATAAAATCAATTTGTTTTTCTTTCATTCGCCTTTTAAAAACTTCCGAGGCATATTTAATGGATTTTAAAATACTGAATTCTACAAAACTCTCATTTCTAATTGTTCTTAACGGACCAAGTCTTTTTAACTCGGTTTTTAAAGAATAAGATGTTTCTTTTAAATGCTCCAAATCCAGCTTATCAATATTTCCACTTTTCACGAGATGTAAAATACTATGATAGAAATTTGTTGTTATTTTATTTATTTCGTGTAAAGAAACCGCAACGGAAATTCCGAAACCAGCTTGTTCAACAAACTTATTCTGAACTTCTTCAAGCATTTCAATACTTTTCCTTAATTCCTTTACGGAACCTTCCAAATTGATTAACCCGTTTTTTCTAGTCTCCACCGTTTCCCATAAACCGTCGAAAAATGTATATGGATCAACATCAAAAGGATAATTACTATTTGCAACATTTGATATGAATTTTGAACCGGTTTTGGTAACTTCCGTTAATCTTTTAGGATTGGAAATAATTCCTTTTGTTAGTTTGCTATATTCGTCTCTTTTAGCGATATATCTGGGTTCCAGAATATTTTTAATTATGTTTTTAACCAATGTTGACAAATCTTTAAATGCTTTATTTTCAATTAATCCTTCACGATTTGTTTTATCGGTTAAATCAAAATTTGTGCTTTGATCTATTTCAACATTTCCAATAAAATCACGATATGATAACTTTTTGGCTTGTTTCGTTTTCTCTTCGGTTAGACCAAGCCAATCAGTTTCTGAACCAATTTTAGCATCAAAAATTAGGATGTTATCTCGATATATGGACATCCCTCCGAACTCACCTAAATATTCTGTTAATTCTTGATAATTTGAAATGTCAATCCAGTCTTTTAATCGATACCAAACATCAATATGCAAGTAAAACGCTCCACATTCGGGTTTTCTTTTTTCATTATTGGATTTCCAATAATTATTATCTGATATTCTTAAATCGTAATTTTTATCAATCCATTTTTGCGGTGGAATTTTATCATAAGGATGTTTAAAAGATAGCTCCGAATATTCTGCAATTCCATCTTCCGAAACCAAAACATCCAAAGAAAAATTCGGTGTTGATTCTTCATAAATCAGATGTTTCGGCAACTCTTCAATTTGAGGACATTCCAAAAATGCATTAAATGGTTTATGGATGCTTTTTTCTTGTTTTTCGTTTTTAATCGGCGGATTTGGTGAGTTCAAATTAAGTATAGCTCTGTTTAAATCAAGAACACTTTCTTCATCCCATTCAAAACCTTCCCTGCCACCATAAATGATTATTTGAGTTCCTGATCCAATTTCTTTGTAATCTCTTATTGGAGTCTGTTTTATTATACTCACGCCAATACTGTCAAGATCAATAAAGTTGTCGGATATAACATCAAATTTATCCCAGTCTATTTTTAAAACCAGTTCATAGGGATTTTCTTTGACTTTTGTTCTTATTTCTAAATATCTACCTAAACGATGTGTTGCAAATCGACCTACTCCTTTCTCTCCCAGTGGGATTCTATTACCGTGAGCTTTTTTCAATTGTTTAATTAAGGCATCAAATTGCCCTAAATTACCTGTTTTCCTTGCTGCTTCTCTTTCTTTTTTTATTTTTTCCTTTATATTCGTTTTTATTGTGGAAGCAGGTCGTAACCATCCGTTTTCAAGAATTTCCTTTGTCATTCCAATCCCGTCATCTTCCACTATTATAACAGGGCCTGGTAAATCAGGATATTCATATTCTTCATATTTGAGATTCGGTAAGTTCTTTACTTGTTCAATTCGAACCTTGCAATATGAAGCTTGGGCATCAATGGCATTTTTTATTAACTCCAAAACACCGACTTTTTCCGAACCGATTAATTGTTCTCCAAGAACTTTAATTAAATGAGCATCGGATTTAAAGCTGTATAAAATTTCTCCTTCGAGGATTATTTCGTCAAAAAGTTTTTTCGGTATTTTACGAACGGCATTCTGTGGATTATAATGAGGGTTTTCACGTTCAAGTAGTTTACCGTTTTCATCTCTATGTTTTATAGGCTTTCGGAATTCTTGATAATCGGATATTATTGCAAAATAATGTTCGTTCGATTCATTATCCGGTATTACTCGAACTATCTTACCTGTTCCAAAAAATTCTCCTTTACCAGCTTTTATGGGTTCATAAAAAATAAACTCTATTGGCAATTTGTTAAAATTCTTTAGATATGATTTGGGGAAATGGTATAAATAACCTAAAAAGTTTCTGTATTTATTTTTTTTTCTATATTGAGTTAATATCAATACTTCATTTTTTTTATCCATTTTTCTGCTCATTTTTCATTTTATATTTAATGTTTTGCAATATATAATCAATTACATATATCCCTCCCAAAAAGTAGTTTAACCACAATTAAATATCTCCTTCTTCCATTATAATCTTATTTTACACTTTTTTTTAAAAAAAATCATCTGTCCTTTTTTCATCAAAAATAGTTTTCAAATAAGAAAAAATTGTCCCTCTCCCACTCATCCCTATTTATCTTCTTCTCAATCTCAGGATCGATAATTTTTATTTCGTCGTAGGTGAGATTGTAGAGTTTGTAAACCATGAGATCGATTTGGAATTCTTCTTTTGATGTGTCTTCGCCGCGTTGTTTTTTTGAGATTATAATATCAACGAGATTTTCAAAAGATCTTTGTTGAGGTTCAGGAATTTTGGGGATAGGAATTTGTTCTACATATTGATTAGATAACCTATATCCAGTATCACCATATTGATGAACATTTCTATATACCCAATACCTTATTAATTGAGAATTTAGAATACTTAAAATAAACCTGCCAACTTCTCTTTTAAAACCAGAAATAAAAGCCATACTATCCAAAATGAATTCGTCAGGTTTAGACAAATAAAATGTTGGCTCATGTGTAATTCTTTGCCACACAATCTTCTCTTTCTCAAATTCTTCAAGGTAAGCGCAATTGCGGAGATTATATGGTGTTACTCCTTTATCCTGTCGTTTTTTTAATCTATCCCAATATTTATCAAGATGCTCTTTAATTGCAGAATAATCATTTACATTTATCGGGGGTATTCTATTTCCACTCTTATCAATATAGCCATTATGTGTATTTATAAGCCATAAATCGGCAAACTCCGCTTTGTATCTTTTAATATCCCTTCCTCTTAAAACAGGTTTTATGATCTCCGCTGATTTTGGGTCTTTTCTTATAAGTTCAACTTTCGTTTTACCATCAATTATAAATGCTTCATTAAAACCTGTTTTTATCCCGTAATATATATTTATATCCCATTCTTTCAACGGAGTTCCGATTTTTTCTATTTTTTCCTTTAATCTCTGCTCTTCGGGAGTAAGAATTATCCAGCTATCTTCAGAGAGGTTTGATAAAAGAGTAAAAGAATCCCTATCTTTTAAGTTGTCTATCTTGTCTTTTGAATCCAGAGTGAAAGCTCTTAGATTTTTTAAGTTTGTTTTTCTCTTTTTTATGATAAGAATATTTGTATCAACCGTTGCGCTCTCAAAAACATTCGGTCCGAGATCTATGAGTTCCAGAGGTTCGTATTCACTCAAAAACTTTCTCAATGATTTTCCGTAGTTAGCTCTCATCCATTTGTTTGATGTTATAAAAGTTAATATCCCTTCCTCTTTCAAAATTTCAATCCCTTTTTCATAAAAAAGGGCATAAATATCACCCGTTCTTTCAAATGTTTTATAGTTTAAATCTTTATATAAATCCGCATAATGGGTGTTTTTATCGATTGCCTTTTGCAATTGGATATATGGGGGATTGCCGATAACTATATCAAATCCGCTGCCACTGTTGTTAAATACTTCAGAAAATTCAAATTTCCAAGGGAAAAAAGAGCTTATTTTTGAGTTTTGAATATCTGTTTTTATTTTTTTTATAATATTTATTTGGTCAGCTAATTTTGCCAATTCAATTCCTGTCTTTTTTGAAACATTGTAAATAGCTTGAATTTTTTTAGCATTCATCGTTTTAATGAATTTTTTTTCTTTCTCTTCTAACCTATATGATAGATAATTTTTCACAATCTCATCAATTTCTAATTTAAGCTCAGCTTTCTCTTTTTCATTATAAATATTAAAATATCGATATTTTTTTTCTTCAAATTCTTCAATAATACTCCTTAATCTTTTATCAATAGTCATCTTTGATGAAGGAGGATTTAAAGAGATTATTATATCTCCCACAATTAACTCTGATATAAGAGAATTTCCGCACATAACTTTATAATCAAGGTTTGGCAGCGGTTCTATTTCATCTATCTCATGTTCTACAACAAGAGAAAGCCAAAGCCTCAGCTTTGCTATATCCACGGCTCCGGAAGCTATATCAACTCCATAGATTGATTTCTCTATAGCATGCTTTTTGAATTTATACTCGGTTCTGTTTTGGTCTTTGGGATCAATATAATACGATAAAATTATTCTCATATGAGCTATCTCCTGAAGCATTGAAACTATAAAAGCACCTGAGCCAACCGCAGGATCAACAACTTTTATATCCTCCAAAAGTTTATCAATCTTTTCGGCATTATCAAAAACGGAGTCGGGCGGCAGTGTATTCCAACCGTCAATATTTCCCTCTATAAGAGTTCTTAAATCTTCATCGGGTATTTCTTCCAAATGTTCTTTAAGATAATAAAAGAGAGATTCTTTCACCATATAATACACAATAGGTCTCGGAGTGTAAAAGGAGCCTGTGCTTTTTCTCTCTTCCTGAGCAAGAAGATTTTCAAAGATTTTTCCCAACATTTCGGGGTCAACTGCGACATCTTTATCAAGAGGGTCTTCCTCTTTAACGGTAAAATTGTATCTGTTAAATGTCTCAAGTATTTCTTCGAATATTTTGTTTTCAATGAAAATCTTAGATCCTTCCCAATTATATTCACTCTCAAAAAGCCCACCGTTTAAAAAAGGGATTTTTGAATTAAAATAGGGATGAAAATCTCTTGATACAGAATTTAAGTTCTGTTTGTTTAAAGCATCATAAAAAAGATGCTCTAAAACATCATTAAAATAATTACCGGAGCCTTCGGGATTTTGCAGATATTTTACTTCATCGGATTTTCCGGTGATTTCAAGGTAGAGGTTGTATAAAAAGTTTCTATCCCCTTTACCCCAAACTTTACCTTTTGGAACCCCAAGCCATCCTTTTTTTTGAATAAAATATAAAAATACTATTCTTCCGAGAAGTTTTTTTGCAAAGTCTTCGGGGTTAAGATTATTTTTTACCGCTTGTTTAATAAATGTTTGGTTTTTTGAAAGATTATCAAGTAGCTTTTTATATAATAACTCATACGATTTGAAAAACTCCTTGCCGACTTTTTCAATTGAAAAAGAATCCAATATGCTTTGAAGTGATACAGACGCCGATTCAAGAAGTAAAAGAAGCTGGCTTTTTGCTGTGTGAGAAGGCTCGTTTTTACCTACAAGATAAGTATATCTGACGGCAGGAGTTTTTTCAGCGTGGGGCTTTCCTTCTTTGTATGAGTAATCCATTTTAACAAAAGAAAAACGCCAATCAGGGTCATCTTCAAGATAAAAGGATACAAGAGCTGCATCTTTGAAAAGTGAATTTTTAAGATATTTTGCTATAAAATCCCTTTGATAATAGCGAGGTTTGGTAAGACCTGTTGTTTTCTTTAATTTCACCTCAATTATTGAAACTTCCTTTCCATCGGAAGTTTTAAGATTATTTATGAGGTATGCTGACTCAAAATAATCTTCTTCCTTGGGAGAGAGATTTATTCTAAGGTTGGAATCAACTAATGGTGTTTTAAATATATTGGATATTAATTTTTTGAAATTATCTCTGCTATATTCATTCTCAAGAACTTCTTTTATTAAAACAGTATTATCTGCCATAAAACCTCCTTATAAAAACTCCTCTGATAGTATTATTTCTTTTTTTGAGCTTTCATAATCTTTTATCATATTTAATAATTTATAAAGATATTCTACTGAAATATTATGATTAAATGTTTTATAAAGCTCTTTTTTATCATCATCATTTTCTATCCTCTTGGGAGAAAGTTTAATCAAATCCTTTAATTTTTTCTTAGGGAGATATCCCAAATATATTGCTTCACGGAGTTTGTTAAGATATTGTTTATCGTATTCTGTAATCCAAGTTTCATCTAATAAGATTTTTATAAAAAAGAGAGTTTTGTATTCATTGCTGTTTGAGGGAAATGAGGTAGTTTCATATTCGGCTCTGTCTTCTTCAAGGCTTTCTGAATAGGCTCTCTTGTTGAGCACAAGAAGATTGTAAAATTCGGCGGAAATTTTAAATTTTGGAGTTTCTTTTTTTGCTTTAAGTAGTTTTACAGCTTTTATAAAATCAAGCTCTTCCGAATGATTTACGGATTTCGAGGACAAGAAAAATCTTTTTATCTCCCCTTGTCTGAAAAAGGTCAAAAGAGAGTGACTATACTTTTCACGGGCTCTTGCTGTTCTCGCTTTTTTAGGTAATTTTTTTATTTTCTCAAAGAGCTCTTTTTCTTTATCCCGGATTTTTCTTATCTCGTTTAAATATTTAAGATCATCCGATTCTTCCCCCTCTTCCTCAATCACCTTGACTGAATTGATTTTGCTAAAAAGCTCGTGTGAATTTACATTCTCTTCTTCTGTTAAGTATTGAGCATCTTCTCCCATTGCTTCCTGAAATGCTTCCATTTTAGCTTTTGCCAAGGTTTCAAGAGTTAGTTCTTCGCTGGTTCTTGCCGTAGGGAAAAAGTTGTAAATATAAATACTACTATGTTTTGTCCCTATTCTGTTGACTCTTCCGACTCTTTGAAGAATTTTTGTTGAGTTCCAAGGAATATCATAGTTGATTATTATGTTGGATCTGTGAAGGTTTACACCTTCAGAGAGAACTTCGGTTGTTATAAGAATATTTATATTATCCTCTCTTTTTACGGAAAGAGGGTCAAAATTTTTTCTAATCTTAAGCATATCGGATTCTTTGGATTCAGAGGAGATTGATAAGAGGGTATCTTCTCCGAACTCTTCGGAAAGTTTTTCATCCAAGTAGTCTGCTGTCTCTTTGGATTCAGTAAAAATAACGACCTTTTTATCTTTACCCTCTAACCGCTCATTGATCTTTATATGATCATTAAGAATGATTTTCAGTTCTTCCAATTTGGGATCTTCGTTTTCATCAATATTATCCCAATCTGCTTTCAATTCTTTTAAAGTTTTTATATCCTCTTCAAGATCCGACAAAAAATTATCTGTGAACTCTGATAAATCATATTTAATTAGTTCAGCATTCTTTTTTTCTTCCAACGCCCTTTTTATAATTTCATCAGCATTTTCTTCATTTATAGAATCTAAAAGAGAAAATATATCTATTTTTTTGGATATATAAACTTTTTTTGTTTTTTCAATCATCTTTAAAAAATTCTCATGTGATTCTATTACTCTCTCCACAGTTTTTCTAAAAGCATAAAAACTGCTGTCAAGTCTTTTTAATAGAATAGCTTTTATAAAACCGGTTAGATTACCTTCTGAAACAATAACCGATTGGGAGCTTTTTTTAATTTCCTCTTTTTTAAGATATTTTGAGGGTCTGTACCTTGCATAATTAAGGTTTTTTATTACATCGATTGTTTCATCAAAAACAGTATTAATAGAATCTGTAAATTGATAAAAAACTTTATTCGGGGGTTCCACTTGCGGAAAACTCATCCCTTGTTTTTTCAAATCTTGTTTATAATGTCTTTTTATATCGGTTCTTGTTCTGCGAACCATAAGATACTTTAAGATTCTCTCTCTAAGCTCTTTGGAATTTTCTTTTGCTTTTCTTATATATTCTCTCTTGTTTTTTGCGGTTGAAATTCGTTTATCCAAATTTTTGAAAAATTTATAAAGATTTTTTATACCCGGAAGATTACTTCTAAAACGGGGTTGGAAAAGATAAATTTGCGTTTCAATATCCTGAGGTGAATTATTGATAGGGGTTGCGCTAACAAGAACAACTTTTTTCCCTATACATATCTCATGAAGTTTTACAAAGCTTTCGGTAATTTGATTTCTAAAAAGGTGAGATTCATCTATGAAAACATTGGAATATTTATCAAGATTCACATTTTCCAATATTTGATCAAGTTTTCCGTAAGATTCTATCAAGAATCCTCTAACTCCAAATTCCCTGAATACATCTTCCCAATAAGTTTTTAAAATAGGTGGTGTTATTACAAGTGTTCTTCCGTTTAATAATTTTGCAAGAAGAGCAGCCATGTATGTTTTACCGAGTCCGACAACATCGGAAAGAAAAACCCCATTATATTTTTTTAAAATTTCTTTTGCATAAATTACCGCATCTTTTTGATACTCAAGGTTTAAATATCCTTCAGGAACTTCTATATCATCCATAAGATCAAGATTTATCCTTTCTTTAAAATACTCATAAAGAAATTTTAGATAAAGTTCGTAAGGAGTTATTTGATCATTAAGATATGTTTTCTTTTTAATGCTTTCAGCAACAGCAGTTGAAACATCGACAGCTTTTTTCCAAAGTTCTTCAAATTTTTCAAGGGCAAATTTAACATCCGGCGAATCTTTTAGCTCGACATTAAATTCAAGATTATCAACAAGACCTGATTCGGAGAAATTGCTTGAACCTGTGATAACTCTTCCGAAATCGGGAGAATCCTCTCCGTATCTTATTATATAAACTTTTGCGTGAAGTTGATGTGAAGGGTGAGCTTTTATTATTAGTTTTTCATTTTTTATAAATTCTATAAATTTATTTATTCCCTCTTCTATTTCTTTTTTGTCATCACTCTCTTCCACATCAATTATATATCTTTTCCCTATTCTTTCAGATATATCGGGTCCCGATAATGTTAGTCTTCCCTCTCGTATAAGTTCATAAGTGGGTTTATTTACATTAATCCCAACGAGGATTCTTATTTTCTTTACATCTTGAAGTTTATCATAAAGCTTGAAAAATC
>JAMOVU010000033.1 GCA_027067555.1 Candidatus Aminicenantota bacterium
GCCTCTGTAAATTCTGTCATTTATACGGGAACTTGCAAAAAAGTCTCCATCTTTATTGTACACGTGAATACCATTGAGGTATTTCGGAGCTTTGAACTCCTTTAAAATTGAGCCATCCGTATAGCTAATTTTTATTATCTTTTTATCCTTCTCAGTTGCAATCCAGAGACCATCTTCAACAGCACTTATGCCGGCAGGTGTTCTTGCCGGAATTGCAATTGACTTGTAGATTTTTTTGCCGTCAAGAGACACAAGATAAGCTTTTTTATCAGCTCTGTCAGCTATCCAGAGCTTTCCATTATAATAAGCTATTCCAATAGGCCAGGGTCCGGGAGCTTGAAAGCTCTTTAAAACCTTTCCGTTTTTTGAAATTTTATAAACTTTTGCATTTAACCTGTCTGTAACCCAGAATGCCTTTCCGTCAAAGGTTAAACCTGTCGGTTTTTTTATCACAAGATTAAATGATTTTAAAATTTTACCTTCACCTGAAATTAAAAGGGATGAGGTGATTAAAATAATGATAATTGTTAGTAATTTTTTCTTCATATTATTCCTCCTCTTTAAAGCTATTAAGCTTAAAGCTGTTCCAGCCTTTGGAGCAGCTTTTGGGGCTCATAGCCAAGTCAGCTATTGAGCTCTTAGTGTATGTTAAAAGCTGAACAGCTGAGCATCTGAACAGCTGAGCAGCCGAACAGCAAAAATTATCCTGAAATATTTTTTTATTATTCATCTTTTAAGTTTTTTATATGATTTAACAGAATATTTTTTACATTTTCATAAGAGTATTTTTCAAGAGCCTGTTCCTGAGATTTTAAAACTGAATCTTTTAATTCTTCATTATTCCTTATTGTTTCAATTAATGCGGCAACTTTATCAAATCTTTTCTCTTTAATTATAATTCCTCCTCCGTTCATAGTTTCTTTAACAGCTCCCATATCATAGGCAATTACAGGAACCTTATTATAAAAAGCTTCGAGAAGGGGTACTCCGAAACCTTCATGCTCTGAAAATGAAAGGTAAAGATTGGCAACCTTATAAAATGCAACCAAATCATTAAAAGAAATATGGCCGGTAAGAACAACATCTTTTAAATTGTACTTGCTGATTGTTTGATAAATGTCATTTAGATATCTTTCAAATCCGCGATATTCACCGGCGATTATAAGCCTTGAGTTTGGGTTAAAATATTTTTGATAGACTGAAAAAAATCTGACAAGTTCGTCAATTTTTTTGTTCGGGATTACCCTCCCTACGAAGAGTATATTAAACTTTCCATCGTTGAACATCTTTCTTATTACAACACTTCCCTCTCTGTCAAACTTTGTAAAATCCATAACTATCGGGAGAACTCCTGTGTTTTTAAATCCCAGATTTTCCAATTCTTTTCTATTATACTCCGAATCTCCTAGGCCAAGGTCCGTTTTATCAACAAATTTTTTTAGTTCCAATCTTCCTTTATAGCACTCTCTTGCGAGAATTCTGTGATAATTTTTAAAAAAATGATAAGGGGTTATATTGTGGTAGATCATTATTTTTTTTGCCGGTGCCTGAAAATAGATTTTTGAAACGGGAGAGCCTATTGAAAAATGAAATATAAGAATATCATCTTTTTGGGATTCTGAAAGGTATGATGTATAATGGTTAAAGTATTTTGTTACTTTAGGATGATTGTAATATCCGAAAATTTTAGACTCAATTCCTTCATCTTCAAGAAATTTTTTTATTGCAAGAGCTTCATTAGAAATTGCATCTCCATAGGTGAGGGAGGTTAAAAGTTGATGGACCCTCATCTCTTTTCCACGGTCTCCTTTTCAAGAGCTCTTTCTCTTTCTTCCAAAAATGAAAGTCTGCTTTCAAGCTCTTTTACTCTTACTTTTAGTTCATCCTCTTCTATCTTTAGTTTTGTTATTTCGGATGTTATGTGATGGATGTAATTATGGAGTACTTTTATGTGTTCTTTGTAGACATTTAAATAGTGGACAGATTCATTAATATATCCCATCATACTTTCAATACTGCTTGCATTAATTTGCACACCATCGTATAAATCTGTGAGTGTGAAAAAAGACATTAATTTAAGGAGTGGGAATATTTTAGCTCTTATTTTAAGGACAAAATCTTTTATCTTTTTCTTTGCTCCTGTCACAGCGGGAATGCTGTTCCTTATTTCTCTAAGTTCTTTTATTTTTCTATCTCTTAATGTTTCAATATCTTTATAACTTTTCTCCAACTCCTCGGGCTCATATACAACCGGGACATCTAATATATCAGGTAATGGTAAAAGCTCAACATTCTCAATATCTTCTATTTCCTCATCTTTATATATACCTTTCTTTTTTTTATCCTCAACTCTCTTTCTAATCTCTTCCATTATTTTTTCAACATCAATTCCTTCGGCTTCTATCCATTTCTCTTCCATCATATCCTCCTGAATTTTATTAGTTTTTTAATTTTACCACATTATTTTTTTGTTTAAAAATATAAAAAAAATACCACCCCTTTTATTTTAATTAGCAAAAAAGGGAAAACATGTTTTGACAATTTTCGTATAAAAACATACAATAAAAAATCTGATTACCGGAGGAGAGGATGAAGAAACTGAGTAAGTATCTATTAATCATTTCCATTGTTTTAAGCTTTATTATTATAAGTTCTGAACTTAATGCCCAAAAATCTCCCGATGAATTTTTCGGTAAAAAAATAGGGGCTGACAGGACACTAATTATTTATCCTGATATAATTAAATATTTTAAATATCTTGATAAAAATTCGGGCAGAATCAAGCTTAGTCTTGAAGGATATTCAACTCTGAAAAATCCGATGTATCTTGTTTTTATTTCCTCGGAAGATAACATAAGTAATCTTTCAAAATACATTAAAATAAATAAAAAATTGGCAAATCCTGATACCCTCTCGGAAAAAGAGGCAAAAGAGTTAATTAAAGAAGGAAAAGTTTTCATCCTGATTACTGCAACAATTCACTCAACTGAAATAGCAGCATCTCAAATGTCAATGCTCTTTGCACACAAATTGGCAACAACTGAAGATCCCAAATTAAAGGAAATTCTTAATAATGTGGTTATTCTTTTTATGCCTTCAATAAATCCTGATGGAAATATAATGGTTACAAATTGGTATTATAAATATATTAACACCCCTTACGAGGGAGGCTCCACTCCTTTTCTTTATCATTATTATGCAGGCCATGATGATAACAGAGACTATGTAACGCTGAATTTGGAAGAGACAAAGGTTGTTACCTCTGTCCTTCATAAAAAGTACTTTCCTCAAATTTTTCTTGATATGCATCAGATGGGAAGAACCGGACCGAGAATGTTTGTTCCTCCTTTTAAGGATCCTTTAAATAAAAATTTATCTCCGATTATGTTAAACAGCACATCACTTATAGGTTCATTTATGGCTTATAAACTTACAAGTGCAGGAAAAAAAGGAGTAGCAAGTGCTTACTCTTTTGATGCCTACTGGATAGGAGGCTCTAAAAACACAGCCTGGTATAAAAATGTGGTGGGCCTTTTAACAGAGCTTGCAAGTGTTAAAATTGCAACGCCTGTTTATATTGATCACAATGAACTTTCCGCCGGAAGAAAAGGGCTTCCTGAGTACAAGCAACAGGTTAATTTCCCTGCTCCATGGGAAGGAGGATGGTGGAGATTAAAAGACATAATAGATTATGAGATGATAGCGGATGAAGCTCTTATTGAAATTGCTTCAAAAAACAGGGAGTATTTTTTAGAAAACTTTTATAAAATGGGGAAGAATCAGATTATCAAAGGAGAGAGTAAAGCTCCTTATGCTTATATAGTATCTCAAAAACAGTGGGATAAACCTGAAACATACACATTTTTGCAGAAGCTTTTGGAACATGGAGTAAGGGTTTACAGATTAAACGAGGATATTATTATTAGTAACACTGTTTTTCACAGAGGTGATTATGTGATACCGACAGCCCAACCCTATGGAGCTTTTGTAAGGGCTATTATGGAGAGGCAGGTATATCCAAAAATCAAATACATGAGAGGAAGTGATAAAATCATTGAGCCCTATGATGCCACAGGCTGGACAATGCCAATTCTGATGGGGGTAGATTATTCTCCTGTTAACAGTAAAACAGATATCCTTTCTGTTTCAGAGAGAGTGAGTTCTATTAGCTACCCTGAAACAGAAATTGTAAAAGGTAAGGGGTTTTACATCATCCCTGTCAGGTCTAACAGGAGTTTTATTCTTGTAAACAGACTTCTTAAGAAGGGATATAAAGTTTTCAGAGCTCTTGAATCCAGAGGTGAAGTTACTGCCGGTGACTTTTTAATAAAAACCGACTCTCTGACTTCAAAGGTTTTGAAAAACCTTGCAAAAAATACAGGACTTGAAAAAATAGAGGCAAAAGAGCTCTCAGCAATCAAGATGAAAAAACTAACCAAACCGGCACTCGGAATTTTTCAACCTTACAGGGCGAGTATGGATGAGGGCTGGACAAGATGGGTACTTGATCACTATGAATTTTCTTATAAAGTTCTTCACAATGAAGATTTTAGGGGAAAAGCAAATTTGAGAAATGTATCAACTCTTATTATTCCAGATATTCCAAGAAGAACAGTTGTTGATGGTGGTAGGATTAGAAACTGGTATCTTCCATCTTCTCTCCCTCCCAGGTATAGAGGAGGTATAGGAAAAAAAGGTATTAATAAAGTAGTAAATATGGTAAAAAACGGAGGAACATTAATTCTTTTAGGAAGATCTTATGAAATTGCCCAAAAAGATTTTGGACTTCCTTTAAGAAATGTTTTGCAAAGTGTATCAAGGGAAAAATTCAATTGCCCGGGCTCTATCTTGAAGCTTTATATTGATAACAGTGATCCCATAGGTTGGGGTATGCCGGAAAAATCCATTATCTATTTCTCAAACTCTCCAGTCTTTAAAACAAGTCTTCCTCCAACGAGCAATATTGACAGAAAGGTAATAGGCAGGTTTTCGGATTCAGGGAATCATCTTATCAGTGGATATCTAAAAGGTAATGATTATTTAAACAGAAGGGTGGAAATAGTAAGATTTAAGTATTATAATGGCAATATAATTGTTATAGGTGGAAAAATCCAGAACAGAGCCCAGACATTTGTAACATTTAAAATACTTTTCAATTCCATATTTTTAAGATAGTTTTTTTTGTAAAAAGGCAGGTGTTTGAAAAGTTTCTAAATATGAAGAAATTTTTGTTTGGAATTAATTGAAGAGAGGGAACTATGAAGATTATTAAAGAAAAAGATTATATTTTATTGGAGACTCCTCCGGAGTTTGAAGCATTAAAGCTTTTTTCCAATGAAAAAGCTGAGTTTCTAAGAATAAAATTTGAGAAAGGGGGCTTTTTCAGAAAACACATATCTCCTGTGGATGTCTGGATTTATGTGATAGAAGGCAAAGGAATAGCTGAAGGGGAAGATAAAAAAGAAGAAATAGTAAGAGGAGATCTTATTTTCAGTCCTGCGGGTAACCCACACAAGATAGTAAACACTGGTGGAGGTTTCCTTGAAATTTTAATTGTAAAAATCCCTAAATCAGAAAAGCCCGTAACTTTTCTCGAGTGAGTTTTATGTTTTGGCAAATTGACTGAGTATTTTAAATATATTAATATCTTTTATGCTTATTATAGGAATAGATACTGGCGGAACATTTACTGATTTTGTAATTTTTGAAAATGGCAAAATAGAAACATTCAAGCTTCTCTCAACTCCTAAAAACCCAGAAAAAACAATTATAAAAGGTTTGAAAAACTATCTTAAAAAGGATTTTCTCCTGATTCATGGAACCACAGTGGGGACAAATGCTTTTCTGGAAAATAAGATGGCCAAAACAGCTTTTTTGATTACAAAAGGCTTTGAAGATATACTTAAAATAGGAAGGCAAAACAGGGTAAATCTTTTTTCTTTAAACCCCAGAAAACCCTCTTCAATTGTAAGCGATAAGTTAATTTTCGGAGTTAATGAGAGAACTTTGGCTGATGGTAAAGTCCTGGAAAAAACGGATGAAGATGAGATTTTAAAACTGGCGGAAAAATTAAAAAAACGCAGGGCTGAATCCATTGCTATTCTCTTCCTTCATTCTTATATAAACCCTTCCAATGAAAAAGCTGTTAAGAAGATTTTGAAAAAAAATGGTTTTAAATTTATAACTTTATCCTCTGAGATTTTTCCCGAGTACAGAGAATATGAAAGAGGTGTTATAACGGTTTTGAATTCCGCTTTAATGCCTGTGATTTCCAATTATATAGAAAAGATAGAGGAAGGAATTAAAGGGAAAAGGTTTTACATTATGCAATCAAACGGTGGCGTTTTATCACCTCAAAAAATAAAGAAAGAACCTGTAAGAACCCTTCTTTCAGGGCCTGCCGGAGGCCTGATAGCTTCCAGACTTATTGCTGAAGAAACAGGGGAGAAAAACCTGATTACTCTTGATATGGGAGGGACCTCTACCGATGTTTCTGTTGTAAAAAATGGAGAATTTAGTCTTTCCAAAGAAAGGGTTATGAACAACCTGAAGATTAAAGTCCCGATGATAGAAATAGAAACGGTTGGTGCGGGAGGAGGCTCAATTGCCACTGTGGATAAAGCTGGTGTTTTGAGAGTGGGGCCTCAAAGCGCAGGGGCAAACCCTGGACCTGCCTGCTATGGAAAATCCGAGTATCCCACGATAACTGATGCTTTTGTTGTTCTGAATATTATAGATCCTTCCTATTTTCTCGGCGGAAATATGAAAATTTACCCTGAAAGAAGTTTTAAAGCTATTGAGAGAATTGCAAGAAAAATAAAAAAATCTGTTTATGATACGGCGGAGGGTATTGTAAAAATATCAATATCTTCAATAGAGAGAGCAATAAGAGCGATTACTGTGGAAAAGGGAGATGATCCGAGGTTCTTTACACTCTTTCCTTTTGGGGGAGCTGGCGGACTTGTTGCAGCTCAGCTTGCAAAACGGCTTGATATTAAAAGAGTTATTATTCCAACCTATCAGGGAGTTTTCTCGGCTTTAGGAATGATTTTTTCCGATTATACAAAAGAGTTTTCATCCTCAATATTAAAGAAATTTTCTTTAAAAACAAAGGAGTATATAGAAAAAAAGTTTGAGGAAATAACGCAAGTTGCAGAAAAGACTCTTGAAGAGGAGAATATCCCTAAAGCTAAAAGAAAAACAGTTAAACTTCTGGATTTAAGGTATTTCGGGCAATCCTTTGAGCTTACTATTCCATATTCCGAAGATTTCGAAGAAATCTTTCACAAAGAGCACGAAAAGCTTTACTCTTATAGACTTAAAGATGAAGATATTGAAATAGTTAACATAAGAATTTTAGCAAAAGGGAAAATATCGGATGCTTTTTATTCATATGATGGAGAAAGAAATCTCCCGGTAAAACCGGAGAAAAGGAAGGTTTATTTTAATGGAGAATTTGAAAATTTTTATTATTATAAAAGAAAAAATCTTTATCATGGCATAAAATTAAAATCTCCTGCAATTATAATTTCTGAATTTTCCACAGTAGTTGTGCCAATGGAGTTTAAAATTAAAATTGACAAATTTTTTAATATAGTGTTGGAGAGGAAGTAATTATGGATTCAATAGAAGTAACAATTTTTAAAAATATTTTTCAATCAATAAGCGATGAAATGGGGAAAATTCTTCAGCGTTCAGCCTTTTCTCCGAATATTAAAGAGAGAAATGATTTCTCGTGCGCTTTATTCACAGCTAAAGGAGAAAGCTTTGCGTTTGGTTCACACATTCCTGTTCATCTCGGTGCAATGCCCCTTTCAGTGAAAACAGCTCTTGAAGAGGTTGAATTTGGTGATGGTGATACTATTATTTTGAATGATCCTTATAGAGGAGGAACTCACCTTCCTGATATAACCTTGATAACTCCATTTTTTTACAAAGGTGAGTTGCTTTTTATTGTAGCAAATAGGGCTCATCACAGTGATGTTGGCGGAATGCAAGCTGGGTCTATGCCACTTGCTTCCGAAATATTTCAGGAAGGTTTAATTATCCCTCCGCTTAAAATAATTAAAAAGGGAAAGATAGATAGGGGAATAATGAATTTCATATTGAGCAATGTAAGAACTCCTGTTGAAAGAGAAGGAGATCTTATGGCTCAGATTGCAGCAAATGAAAGAGGTATAAAAAGATTGAAGGAAATTGTGGATAAATATGGAATTGAAAAAGTAAAGGAATACGCGCAGAATTTGATTAATTATACTGAAAAGCTTTTTAAAAAATTTCTTTTATCACTTCCGAAAGGTGAGTTTGAGTTTGAAGATTATCTTGATGATGATGGTTTCGGAAATAAAGGTATTAAAATAGCGGTTAGGGTTAAAAATAAAAGGGATAAGATTATCTTTGATTTTTCAGAATCTTCTTCTCAAGTTGCAGGTGGTCTTAATGCAAACAGAGCAATAGTTTTTTCTGCTGTCTTATATGTTCTTACAACCATTATGGGAGAGGATATTCCTATAAATTCAGGAATAATGAAGCCTGTTGAGCTTATTTTAAAAAGAGGAAGTATCCTTAGTCCTGAAAAACCTTCTGCAATGGCAGGGGGAAATGTTGAGACATCTCAAAGAATAGTTGATGTGATTTTAGGGGCATTTTCAAAGATTTTACCGGAAAAAATTGCAGCAGCTTCACAGGGCACTATGAACAACATTTCATTTGGAGGAAAAGGTTATACATATTATGAGACTATAGGAGGAGGTAGTGGAGCTGGTAGAGGTTTTAATGGAACTTCAGCGGTTCACACACATATGACAAATTCTTTAAACACTCCTGTGGAGGCTATAGAAAGGAATTTCCCGATTATTATAAAAAGATATTCGGTAAGAAAGAACTCCGGAGGTAGAGGAAAGTGGAGAGGCGGAGACGGAATTATTAGGGAATATGAATTTCTTAAAGATGCTGAGGTCAGTGTTTTATCAGAGAGAAGGGTTTATAGCCCTTACGGGCTCTTTGGGGGAGAAAATGGAAAAAGGGGAGAGAATATTCTTAATAGAAATGGTAAAAAAATTAAGCTTAAGGGAAAGTTTAACCTCAGTGTAAAAAAAGGAGACATATTGATTATAAAGACTCCTGGAGGAGGAGGTTATGGAAAAAAAGGGTAGGTTTGGGCCCGGTTTTTTAATTGCTGCTGCATTTATAGGCCCCGGGACAGTAACCTCAGCAACACTTGCAGGGGCAAAGTTCGGATTTTCACTTCTCTGGATTGTTTTAATAGCTATATTTTCCGCTATAATTTTGCAGGAGATGGTGGGCAGATTTTCTCTTGCAACAAATATGGATATTGGCTCAGCTCTTGTAAAAATTCCAGATAAGGAATGGATAAGAATTATCTTTAAAATTCTTGCTTTTCTTGCAATTATTGTTGGGTGTGCTGCTTATGAAGCAGGTAATATAGTCGGAGGAGCTTTGGGGATTAATATTATTTCGGGGGTAAATCTGAATTTTTGGGTTATCTTAATAAGTCTTACAGCTTTTTTACTACTTTTTTTCGGAAAATACAAAGTAATAGAAAAATTTCTCATTTTTCTTGTTGTAATAATGGGAATAAGTTTTTTTATTACTGCTTTTTTGGTTTCACCAAATATTCTTGCTATTTTAAAAGGTTTTAAACCCTCTATCCCGGAAGGTTCCATTACATTGATTTTGGCACTTTTAGGGACCACAATCGTACCTTACAATCTTTTTTTGCACTCCTCTTCTGTTTTAAAAAAGTGGAAATCCTCTGATAGTATAGGATTGATGAGATGGGATACTGTTCTTGCCATTGGACTTGGAGGTTTTATTACAATGGCAATAATAATTACTGCAAGCGTTGCTTACTATCTTAAAGGTATAAGCATTTCTTCACCTTCTGATCTTTCTCTCCAACTTGAGCCACTTTTCGGGAAATTTGCTGAGATAAGTTTTGGAATAGGGCTTTTTGCGGCAGGACTTTCTTCTGCCATAACTGCACCTTATGCTGCTGCTTTTACATCAAAAGGGCTTTTCGGCTGGAAAGAGGAGGGCATAAAATTTAAGGCGGTTTTCTCTTTTGTAATATTAACAGGTATTTTTGTGAGTTTTCTTAAAATAAAGCCATTGAGCATAATAATTCTTGCTCAGGTGACCAATGCACTTTTGCTTCCGATTGTCGCACTTTTTGTTTTCTATCTTTTAAACAGTAAAGATTCCGGGGAATTTAAGAACACTTTATTCCAAAATATACTATTTGTCTTAATTTTTATTATTATTGTTTTTGTAAATATGAAGAAATTTTTATAAATAAAGAAGGGCATTTTCTTTAAAGAAAATGCCCTTTTCTTATAGAGGAAAAATTAATTATCTTGCAAAGATTTTGATTCCTTTTAGAGGATAAGAATCAAAGATTTTTTCGCACATATAGCCTCTTTTAACCATTAATACCCTTTTGTCTATTAAATTAATTCTCCAAAAGTGATTTGCTGGCCAGTATTTGCTTTTAATATCAACTGTTCTCTTTCCAACGCATACTTTCCATTCTTCCGGAGTTGTTAGATTAGTATCATAAAGAACCGTTTTCATCACTTTCTTTGTTTTCGTGTTTATTGAAAAATAGGCCTTTTTAAAAATTAATTTAAAGCTTTTAGGAGAGTGAGGATCTCCGTTTACAATTACACGGACTTTTTTATCTATAGGGGAATAATTGTTTCCTCCGCCCACGAGATAATTACCATCTGCAGTGAGGAAGAACTGGCCAGATGTGTTTACTTTCCAAAAATGTCTTCCCATATACTCATGATGCACATGATAAAGATAGCTTTTCCATCTAAAAACCCCCCATTTGCTTTTTGGCGTAATGGACATATTCCCCATACTTTCATAGGTACTTCCCGTTGTAACATTGTGATAAAGGTAAGCACCTGTAAATTCAAGGGTAATTTGAGATGGCATTACAAAAATGGGAGCAGGGCGAACGGCTCTTTTTTGAGAAAATCCAGATGAAAGCAAAAGAAAAGTTACTAATAAAAAAATAGTAATTTTTTTCATTTCAAACCTCCGATTTTTTTAATGTAAAAATCAGAAGCAAAAATTATTCCATATAAAAAATATCAGAAAAAAACAATTTTCGAATTCTTTAACTACATAATTGTCGAGGGTTCGACATTTTTTTATTGTTTAAGCTTTGTTAACCAGAATTTAACCATTCTCTCAAAAAGCAAAGTCCTTGCTGAAACCCCTTTTATACTGTGCCCTTTGTTTGGGAAAATCATTGTCTCGAATTTTTTCCCGTTTTTTTCCAATTTTTTAATAAATTCTATTGAATTAACAGGGTGAACATTATCATCATAGAGACCGAAAACAAGAAGAAGCTTTCCTTTAAGCTTTTCCGCAAAATTCAGGGGTGAGCTCTCTTTATAGCCCTCCGGGTTAAATTTTGGGAGATCAAGATATCTTTCTGTATAATGTGAGTCATAAAAGAGCCAGTTAGTTACCGGTGCTACAGAAATTCCACAGGAGAAAATATCCGGCCTTTTTAAAAGTGCGTAAAGGGTCATAAATCCTCCGTAACTCCAGCCCCAGATTCCAATTCTCTTTTCATCTACAAAACCTTTTTTGATTAGTGTATTGATTCCTGCAATTTGATCCAAAAGCTCCTTTTCTCCCAATTTTCGATAAATTTGCTCTTCAAATCTTTTGCCTCTATTCCCGGTTCCTCTGTTGTCTAACACATAAATTAGAAAGCCTTTTTTAGCAAGAATCTGATGAAAAAGAAAAAAATCACCTCCCCATCTTTCGGCAACCTTTTGGCTGTGGGGGCCTCCGTATATATGAACTATTAATGGGTATTTTTTTGCAGGGTCAAAGTTAATTGGTTTTATTAGATAAGAGTAAAGTTCAATATCCCCATTTTTTATCTTTATTATCTCAGGTTTTATAAGATTGTATTTTTTAAAAACATCTGGTGCTTTTTCAAGAACTTTCATTATTTTCCCATTGATTCTTTTGTATACTGTTTTAAAGGGCAAATCCATTCTGCTGATAATATCTATGTAATATCTATTATTCGGTGAAAATGAGACATAATGGGTACCTTTTTCCCTTGTTATTCTTGATACTATGTTTTTTCTATAGTCAATTCCGTAAAGAGCTTTTTCCATAATATTATCTTTATTTGAATAAAAATAGAGAACTCCCATTCTTTCAAAGTGTTTTGAGGGAGATATGATTCCATAATCTCCCTTTATGTATTTTTTTATCAATTGTCCGTTAAAATCATAAAGATAAAGGTGTGCCCAGCCATCCCTTTCTGAAATCCAGAAGAATTTGTTTGTGCGAGAAAAAACAATCGGATTTCCAGGTAAATTGACATAAGTGTCAGATTTTTCTTCTAACAATTTTTTCAATTCTAAAGTATCAGTATTGAATAAAAATAATTCAAGACTTTTCTGTCTTCTATCCTGTTTTTGGAAAAAGATTAAATTATTTCTTGCCCAGATCAGTGAAGGTATGTAATATTCCCCTTTATCGGAAAATACGGTTTTAATTTTTTTTGTTGCAAGATCAATAAACTTTATCTCTACGAAAGCGTTTGGCTGCCCCGCTGCCGGATACTTTTGTAAGTAAAGTGCCGGATATGAGCTATCTTTGTAAAATACCATCGGATATTCTTTGACTTTGCTCTCATCAACTTTCAAGTAGGCAATATATTTACTATCCGGAGACCACCAATATGCGGTACCTCTGTCCATCTCTTCAAGTGCCACAAATTCACTCATCCCATTTTTTATAAATTTGTTTTCTCTTTTTGTAAGCCTTATCTCTTTCCCTGTTGAAATTTCTTTTAAGTATAAATCATTGTCTTTAATATAAGAAACAAACTTGTTGTCGGGTGATAGTTTTGGATCAAGAGCAGGTTTTTCATCAGAATAAAAAAGTGAAAGTTTTCCGCTCTTAATATCCAAAATGTAAATATTTCCTTCGGAAGGAATCAAAAGTTTTCTCTTATTCTTAAATACCTGATAATTTAAAACCCCCTTTTTCTTTATTCTGAATCTCTCATTGATCTCTCTCTGCTGGAAATTTAGTTCCCTTTTGCCGATTATCTCTTTTCCATCGAGAAGCTTTTTTACCTCGCCGGTTCTTAATTTCATCATATAGAGGGAGGATACTTTTGTTTTCATATCCTCTTTGAGATAAATTATTTTATAGTTATTTATCCAATAAATATTTGACATAGGAGATTCAGGAAGAATGTTTCCATTGAAAATATCTTTTACGGAAAATTGCTCTCCCCTTGAAAAGCTAAAAAGAAATAGGATAAAAAACATTATAAGGACGGTTTTTTTCATATGACACCTCAGAC
>JAMOVU010000034.1 GCA_027067555.1 Candidatus Aminicenantota bacterium
TCTATGAACTCAAAGTATGATTCAAACACCATTTTCATTATATCATCAGCATAATCATCATCATTTCCGAATTTGGGAGTTTTGTTGATAAGACGCTGTCTTAATATCTCATTATCCTCAAAATTGTTTTTTAGTGAATTTAAAAGCTCTTCCATTGAAACTATTTTCTTATCAAAAACATTGTACTTTATTGCTGTGAGTGAATCGGTTATTGTTCCCAACCCGACTCCCTGAATATAGGAATTATTATATCTTGCCCCTCCGCTGTGATAATCCTTTCCCTTCAATATGCAATCATCAATCAGAATTGATAAAAAGGGAGCCGGAAGCTCTTTGCTGTATATTCTTTCAATAATATTGTTTCCCTTTATTTTAATATCAAGAAAATACTTGAGCTGTTTTCTGAAAGCTTCAAAAAGTTTGTCAAAATTGTCAAACTTTGTAGGATCTCCCGTTTCCAAACCTATCTTTTTTCCTGTAATCGGGTCAACGCCATTGTTTAAAGTGATTTCAAAAACCTTAGGAATATTAAAATAGCCTGTTAATATATAGGCCTCTTTGCCGAAAACTCCCGCCTCAACACAGCCTGATGCTCCGCCCTGTCTTGCATCAACAATATCCTTTCCCTGCCTCACATGCTCCTGAATTATTGCATCAGTGTTGAATATTGAGGGCTGACCAAAGCCTGTTTTAATGATTTTAATGGCTCTCTTTAAAAGCCTGTCAGGATTTTTTTTGCTAACCTGAACCATTGAGCTTGGCTGAACTATTCTCATCTCCTCTATAACATCGAGAATAAGATAGGAAAGCTCATTGGTTGCATCAGAGCCATCGGGTTTTACACCTCCGACATTTATAAGAGCAAAATCCGTGTATGTGCTGCTCTCCTCGGCAGTGACTCCAACTTTAGGAGGTGCCGGCTGATTGTTAAATTTTACCCAGAATGATTCCAGAAGCTCCTTTGCCCTCTCTTCGGTTAAACTTCCATTTTCAATCTCCCTTTTGTAAAATGGATAAAGGTGCTGATCCAATCTTCCGGGATTGAAAGAATCCCATGGATTAAGCTCGGTTATCACTCCTATATGGACAAACCAGTAATACTGCAAAGCCTCCCAGAATGTGGCGGGTTTTTTAGCAGGAACCTTTCGGCAAATCTTTGCCATCTTCTCAAGCTCGGATTTTCTTTCTGGATTGCTCTCCCTTTCAGCCAATTTTTCAAGCTCTTTCGCATATCTATTTGCATAGGAAATAAGAGCCTGAGCTGCTATTTTCATAGCTTTAAGCTCCTCTCTCTTTTCAAGAGCTTCGGGATCATTGTAAAAATCAAGATTTTCCATACTATTTTCAATATCCTTTATAAAATCTTCAAATCCTTTTTTGTATATCTTATCATCAAGAACAGTATGACCGGGAGAACGCTGCTCCATAAATTCAGTGAAAACTCCCGCTGAAAAAGCTGCCTTCCACTCCTCGTCAACCTCACTGAAAATCTTATCCCTTATTGATCTGCCTTTCCAGAAAGGAATTATCTCCTTTTCGTATATCTCTTTTGTCTTTTCATCAACCCTGTACCAGACCTTTTCCCTTGAGTTAAGTATTTCAAGATCTTCAAGACTGTGAACTATAATTTCGGGGTATGTGGGTACGGCCTTTGGCTCGGGCCCTCTCTCTCCCACGATAAGCTCACCATCATTAATGCAGAGCTTTTTATTTTCAAGTATGTATTTTAAAGCCATAGCCCTTCTTACAGGAGCTGAAACTTTTTGGGCAATATCACTTTTGTAAAACTCTGTGATAAGAATTGCCCTTTCGGGTGTTATGTGAGGGGTTGCATTTAAGGATTGCTCCCTTAATTTCCTTATTCTTTCGTTCATTTTCAGCCTCCTATCTTCACATTAAAATTATATTTTTCAAACATATTTTTTATTTCATTGATTTTCTCTTCGGGAAGAGGTTTTATCTCCTCCAAAAGATAGGGCATTCCCAACCTTTGATACTTTGAAACCCCTGCCCTGTGATAATTTAAAAGGGTTACTCTGACAATATTTTCAAGCTTTCTCAAAAATTCAATTATTGCATCAATGTTCTCCCGTGTATCAGTAATGCCCTCAACAAGAGGGATTCTTATCTCAATATTCCTGTGAATCTTATCCAATTTCTCAAGATTTTTCAGGATGACTCTGTTTGAAACTCCTGTGTACTTTTTATGAAGCTCATCATCCATAAGTTTTAAATCATAAAAGTACAAATCAACAAGGGAGTTTATCTTTTCAAACCTTTCAAAATCAGAATAGCCGGATGTATCAACAACAGTGGTCAAATACCTCTTTTTGCTCTCTTTTAAAAGGCTTTCAAGAAAGTCAACCTGTAAAAGAGGCTCTCCTCCTGAAAAGGTTATCCCGCCTGAAGATTCATCATAAAAGAGCATATCCTTATCTATCTCCTTCATTACATCTTCAACTGAAACCTCCCTTCCGGAAACTCTAATCGCATCAGAAGGGCAAATCTCAATACAATCTCCGCAAAGATCACACTTATCTTTGTCTATCATTATCTCATCAGCTTTTTTAAGTGCTCCTGTATGACAGACTTTTATACAGAGATCGCAGGATTTGATACATTTATCAGGATAGAGCATTATTTCAGGTTCAAGTTTCTGACTTTCCGGATTATGACACCACAAGCATTTTAGAGGACATCCTTTTAAAAACACAGTGGTTCTTATCCCTGGACCATCATGAATCGCATACTTTTTTATATCAAAAATAATTCCCTTAACCATCGTAAAATGAATAGTACTGTCTTACAAACTTCTCCTGAACTTCGTAAGACCAGTGGACATCCCTCATATAATCCGCCGCCGATTTAAAATCACCCTTTTTAATAAAATCTATTATTGCCTGATGCTCTTTAACCGAATTTTCCTCCCAATCCTTTAAGATTCCTCTCTTTCTTTGAAAATCATAAAGCCTTCTCTTCTTTATTCTGACAATCTCAATAAGCTCATCATTATCACATAGATTTAAAAACACATTGTGAAAATCAAGATTATAACTATAGTATGTATCAAAATCTCCCTTTTCAACAGCATCTTTCATCTTTGAATTTAAAAGCTCAAGCTCTTTTATCTTTTTATCATCAAGCTTATCCTTTACTGCAATAATGCAGGAAGATTCAAGTGCTCCTATTATCTGGTAGAGTTTTCTTATGTCTTCAAAGGAGAGTGAGTTTACAACAATTCCCTTTCGCGGCTTTATGGTGACAAACCCTTCAAACTCAAGCTGAAGTAGTGCATCCCTTAAAGGAGTTCTGCTGATTCCAAGCTTTGCACTTGTTCTTTCAAGATTTATTGTTTCTCCCGGCTTTATCTCCCCGCTCTGAATTTTGTCTCTGAGGTATTCGTAAACCTGCTCTTTCAAAGTTTTTGCAAACA
This sequence comes from Candidatus Aminicenantota bacterium, assembly GCA_027067555.1. Taxonomy (GTDB): domain Bacteria; phylum Acidobacteriota; class Aminicenantia; order JAMOAD01; family JAMOAD01; genus JALXDT01. Next base: position 3,434 of record JAMOVU010000034.1, read on the forward strand.
ATGGTCTCTTTTCCTCTTTCATTTTAACCTCTGATATGTAATATATCACACATTAGAGAGAGAAGCAAGGATTTTGTTAATTTTCTTAAGATCTCGAATCAACGGAGATTAAAATTAGCTAAAGCTGAGCAGCAGCCTTGAGCCAAACAGCTGAGTAGCTAAATATGTCTTGTCATGAAATAAGTTTGAACTCAATTTAAAAGTGAGAGCTTCCCCATAAAAAAATTTAATCTCTTTATTCATATACAATTTTAATTAATTAAAAATACTTCTATTATGTTAAATTACCTTAATCAGACAATTTTCCTTCTTTTCCCTAAAATCAACAAATTTTTTACCATCCCATATGACCTTTTTTTTCTTATTCTCGGAGAATAACCAGCCTGCTTTTTTAACAAATCCACTTTTATGGAAATAACCTTCATATTTATCCCCGTTTTTAAAAAAAAGGGTTCCTTTACCCTCTGCCTCACCATCTTTAAACTCTCCTTCATATCTCTCACCAGTAAGAAAATATAAGACTCCTTCACCGTTAAATTTCCCATCCTCAAAGTCTCCTCTGTATCTACCCATAAAAGGTATGATCAAACTCCCCTTCCCATCAATGCAACTTCCCCTTTCACATATATTACCGCGCTTTTTTATTATTTCAAATGAATTCATAAAATACTCAAGGTATTCATAGTTTTCTTCAAAATATTTCCGCTCTCCCCCGCCCATAATCAAAAACAACCTCAGATTGTCAATAATAAGCCTCCCTTTTACTAACATTTCCCCTTTTTTACCGCTAAATTCCAGTCCCGGATTTTCTCCGAACTTACCGTATTTTATTTTCAAATCAGAGTCAATAATAGTATTTACAAAGTTTTCACCATATTCTTTCAAAAAATCCGTTTTACCAAAATAGAATAATGATGGTAATTGATTTTTTATTAATATAAATCTAAAACCTCTTGTTTCATAAGAGAAATTGCATATAAACATTTTTGACCATTTGCTTTTTTCCTCTTCTATCTTTTCCTTGGGCTCCCCGGGGAATTTTACCTTGAAACCAAATTCATTGTTTTCATATATCTTCCACTTAGAAAAATCATCAGGAACATTTTTTGGAGAATATGCAAAGACAACCATTGAGAACAGAACAAACACAAATACAATCAAATATACCATTATCATTGATATTGTAACTGCTGGAGATGCTTTTTTACTGAAAAGCCTTTTCCAAACATCCTTTATCACAAAAGCCATATTTTTTTCATCTAACTCGGTTTTCTTCGGCAATGATCTGTGAATTTTTATTGCTTTTTCCACAAACTCATCCGGAATGTTTTCAGAATAAGAAAACTCTTTATACGCCTTTTCTTTCATTTTTTCATATATTTTCCATGTAACCAATATTAATCTCAAAGAAGAAAGCCATATCACAGACAAAAAAGCCAAAATCCATGACTTAGCTAATACAAAAAAAATTCCCAACAACAAAATTGCGCCACCTTTGAAAATAATCTCAAGATACTTATTTTTATAGAGGAAAATATCTTCAATAAATCTTCCTCCGTCAAGCGGATAAAAAGGTAATAGATTAAAAGCATTTATAAATACAAAGGTTATACCCAATTGCTCAATAATTCTGTTGCCATATTTTATATTAATCAAAATTAAAAACATTCCGATTAATATTCCAGGCAAAGGCCCGGCAAGAGAGACTATAGCGCTTCTTACTCTTGAAAATTTTTTTTCCTTACCAGAGACAATGGCTCCTACAAAAGGGATAAAAAGAATTTTCGGGTTTTTATAACCGAAAATTAACATGGCTATCAAATGTCCTAATTCATGGACAAATATGACAAAAATCAAAATTATAATCTCTACCAAAGACCATTTTATTAAGCCGGCTGAAAAAAATATTAGAATTGAAACAATTAATAAGAATAAATTTTCCCACAATGATGATTTTCCCTCTTTTTTTACTTTTTCTTTAACACTTTCAATATAATACTCACTACCATCCTTATTAATATTTTCTCCAACATCCTTAAAGATTTTTTCTTCTCTCATACCCACCTCCATTTTATCTTATTATCACATTTCCACTTTATCATCAATAAAAGACAACCTAACCAAATTAAAAAAGATTTTTTCTCGTAAAGTAAAGCTATTTGCAAAATTATCTTTACTTAAAAGGATAAGGAGGAATTTAGACTTAGAATGTATAATTATTTTTATAGATAGAGCTTTTTTCAAAACACAAACACTTAACAAAAGCCAAAAATATTTTTTAAATCGAGTGGGATAAATATGTGTATTTTTATTTACTCAGGGTTTAAAAAATTTTCTTTATTAACTCCTTCCCTTTTTCTATAAAGGTGTTTGTTGAGATTTAATAAAAGGGAGAATTAATACTCTATTCTAAAATCACAGCTGTTCCGTAAACTAAAATTTCAGCCGCATTCTGCATAATGTAAGAGGTTGAAAATCTCACATTAACTATTGCATTTGCGCCCAATTTTTCAGCATCTTCTATCATACGATCAAGAGCCTGCTCTCTTGCCTGTGCGAGGAGTTTTGTATAATCCTTTATCTCTCCTCCTGTTATATTCCTGAAAAGAGCCAAAATATCTCTTCCGATATTTCTTGCTCTTATGGTATTTCCTTTAACGAGGCCCAACACCTTCTTTATACTTTTCCCTTCAACTTCGGGTGTGGTAACTATTATCATTTTTCCACCTCCTTATATCTTTCTCTTTTCCCCGAGAATAACTGCTCCCTTAATATTGAAACAAACAAAACAACGGCACCTAAACTGAGTGAAAATATTCCTATTTTCAATATCAGTGGAGTTTTGGGATCTTTTAAAAGTTCATCAATAAACTGATAAACTCCGAAAAACAGCACTATTATTGCCCCCAATGAAAACAAAATCCAGCCTATCTTTCTCTCAAGTCTGTTATAAACAGATGTCCAGTAATTTTCCCAAACTCTTTCATCAGGCTCTTTTAATTTCATCATTTTAAGGCCCTCCTCAAGTTCTATGTATTTTTTTATCTCAGCTTTACATTCCTCGCATACTTTTAAATGCTCCTCAACCTCTTTTCGCTCCCCTTCCCCTAATTTTCCTTCAAGATAGGGAAGCAAAAGCTCTTTTATTTTTTTATGCTTATTCATACCTTTCCCTCCAGCTCCCTTTTGAGCTTTTTCTTTATATAAAACAGTGATGACATAATTGTTCCCAGCGGTTTGTTCAATGTTTCGGCCAACTCTTCATAGGATAGCCCCTCAATGTATCTTAGTATTATAATTTCCTTTTCCTCAGGAGCCAACTTATGAAGTGCTTCTGAGAGTATGTCCTTGAATTTATCATTCCCATTGGGATTATAAACTATCCTGAAAAAATTATTTGAACTTATGTTTTCTCTTTTTTTCTTCTTTGTATAATCAAAGCATAATCTTCTTATTATCTGATAAAACCATGGGAAAAAATCCTTTGAATCGTCAAACTTTTTTATACTTTTGAATGCTCTTATAAATGCTTCCTGAGAAATATCAAGAGCATCCTGCTCATTGTGAACAAAGCCCAATGCTATGTTGTAAGCCCTTTTCATATAAAATTTCACCAAAGGCTCAAAAGCTCTTTTATTGCCTTTTTTTAGCTTCTCAATTATTTCCCTTTCATTCTCAAGTTTATTCTTCATATTATATATACTACACCTTTTGTGTTTTTATTCAAAAAATCGGTGAAAAATTATCAAAAGCTGAGTATTTGTCACAGCAAATAGAACTGCTTCAACTGTATAAATTTAAGTAAACCAAGGAAAATTCATTATTTCTCCGCAGTAATAGCTTTTCATAAAATCAAGCAAATTTAACTAATAAGCTCTCAACTATGGAAATAGGTATAAAGCAGATTTATTTTCCAGCCCAAAAGCTCTCACTGTAAAAAATCCCGAGAATTAAGTAGAAATTTCCATACAGGTAAAATATAAATTTTTCCATCACCAGCCTTTATTTCTTTTTCACTATCATCAACCGTAAGAAGGATTCCTCTCTTCACAATCCCCCTTCTCAATATTTCTTTCAAACCTTTCAATTCCCTTGAAAAAGTTTCTTCATTTTCCACCGAATAACTTACCTGTATGGCTGTTTTTATCTTTTTTAAGGGGTCAAAAATGATAAAATCAATTTCAAATCCATTGTCTTTATAATATTCAATTTCAAGAAATTCCCTTTTCAGATGCAAAAAAACAATATTTTCAAGCAATCTTCCCCAATCAGGCTCAGGTTTTTTTGAGTTTGCAATCACAATCCCATGATCTATAAGGTAGATTTTTGAAGGATTAATCTGTTTAACCTTTTCCGATTGGGAATGCTTTTTTATAAGGAATAGAAAAAAAGCATCCTCAAGATAATTTATAATTTCGTAAACATAATTTTTATCAGCTCTGATTCCTATGGACCTTAAATGATTAAAGAGCTTATTCACACTAAAAAGGGTAGCCGGATTATTGATCGCATGTTTCACTATTATTTTCAAAAGATGTATATTTTTTAAATTATACCTTTCCAAAACATCTCTCATTATTATTGAATTCATATACTCCTGAAGTATCTTTATTCTTTCAAAATCCGAATACTTCTGAATCTCCGGAAATCCACCTATCTCCATATACTTTAAAAATTGGTGAGATAAAAGAGCTCTCTCTTCAGATCCAAGTCTTTGAGGTGAAGGAGGGGAAATCATTCTGAACTTCAAAAATTCTCTGAAGCTTAAGGGGTAAACTTCTGTTGTAATGGAACGCCCTCTCAATGAAGTTGCTATTTCTTTACTCAAGAGTTTTGCCGATGAGCCTGTGATGTAAATTTCAACATTTTCATTATCGATTATCCTTCTTAGAAATTTCTCCCACCCTTGTATGTTTTGTATTTCGTCAAGAAAAAAATACTTTTTCTTTCTTATAACATGAGGATAAAGCGAATAATATGTTTTAATCAAAGTATTCATTTCTTCAACACCTAAAGGGATTAATCTCTCATCCTCAAAGTTCAAGTAAAGTATGAATTCCTCGGAGACCCCACTATTCAAAAGCTCAATTATTTTCTGGAAAATAAGCCATGTTTTTCCGGAGCGCCTAACTCCTATGACAGAGCTTATTTTTGATGAAAGAGACAATATTTCCGTGTCTCTCTTCACTATTTCCGGTAATCTTTCCTCTTTTAATTTTTTGTGAAAATCAATTATCAAAATCTCAAAAATAGTTTTCATAATTTATTACTATCATGATTTTAAAGATAATTCAAGTAATTTTTATCTTTTTTTTCATGATAAATAGCCACAAAGAAATTGTGGATATGAGTAAATCAGTTCAAACTATTTCCTTACCCTCTTATTAGGAACAAATATTATTTTAGAAGATAACTTAAATCATAAAGCTGTACCCGCCCAATTTTTCCGCTCTTCTCTTTATCTCTTCGGAATTTATTAATTCAAGGAGTATTTTGAATTTTTTTGTTTGCGAAAACTCCTTTGTAAAAACAAAACCGTACTCTTCCTCTGCTATCGGAATAAATTCCAGATTTAGAAGTTTTGCCACAGGTTTTATACCAAGTCCCGTATCTGCCTCTCCTCTTTTTACAAAAATTCCGACCTCAAGATGGGTAAAAACTTCTCTTTCATAGCCTTTTATTTGAGTTTTATCAATCCCTTCTTTTTCCAAAATATAATCAAAAAGTATTCTCGTGCCAGCGCCCCTCTGTCTATTTATAAAAACCACATCTTTATCTAAAAGCTCTTTTACGGATTCTATTTTTTTAGGGTTATCTCTTTTAATAAGAAAACCCTGCTCTCTTTTAACAAAAGGAAGATAAACATATTCTCCTTCATTAAGATATCTTTTAAGAAAGGTTTTATTGTACTCTCCGCTTTCAGTATCAAGAAGATGTATTCCGGAAAAGTGAGCTATTTTTTCAGATATTCCCTTTATTCCCCCCATTGAACCCGAATTTATTATAGCAATATCAAGGGTATTATCATAACTCCTTAAAATATCCCTTAATTCGGAGATGAGAAAATCATTGGAGCCTATGAAAATTATCTGGTTATCAATTAATTCTTTTTTCCTGTTTATCATAATTTCAATTTCCTCACCCCTGTTAATTCCCTCTGTTTTCTCCTCCACCTCGGCAATTCCATCCTTTTCAACAAATGGTTTTAAAAGGGATGAGCCTCTTTTCAAAGGATAAAAATAGTATTTATCCCCTATCTTTCCAACTTTAATCTTTAAAAATTCTCTCATCCCCAACTTTGAATATATCTTAAAAGCTGAGACAGCATTTATTTTCTCCCTTTCAAAATCATAAAGAGTAAAGTGATATGCAGCATCTTCCAAAAATTCATTTAAAACTCCCACCGCAGCTCCCGGATAACCGGGGATACAGAAAACTGGCACATCTCCAATCTGACCAAAGCAAAATGGTTTTCCCGGAATATAGTTGACTCCGTGAAAATGAATTTTGCCATACTTTTCAATCAAAGTCGGGATATAATCCTTTGCTCCCGATGATGTTCCGGCCGAAAAAACAATAATATCGTATTTTCGGGAAACATCCTTGAGAATTTTTTCCAAATCTGACATTACATCTTTTACAATATGATGAACATTAAAATCAACTCCCCACTTCAAGAAATAATCTTTTATGAATATTGAATTTGTCTCGTAAATTGAATTTCCTCTTAACTCAGAGCCTCTCTCAAGAATCTCATCCCCCGTAGGGATTAAAATAACTTTAATCTTTTTAAAAACTTTAATCTTTCTTATACCGGCAGCATAGAGCAAAGAAACAGTTTCAGCTTTTATTCTGAAAAAAGAAGGAATTATCATCATTCCTTCTGCAATATCCTCCCCTATGTTTCTCACATTATTGTAAAATGGTACAGGCTTGAATATTTCAACAGTATTATCATCTATAATGTTAATATCTTCTATCATTATAACAGAGTTGAATTTTTCAGGAATCGGATAGCCTGTGTTCACATATTCAAAATCCTCTCCCCTTTTCAAAACAACAGGTTTTTTAGGAAGGGCTGACTCTGTTGTTTTGTAGTCAACTGCAATTCCATCCATAGCTGATGTTGAAAAGGGAGGAACCGACTTTTTAGCATAAACAGGCTCAGCAGTAATCCTTCCGATTGCATGTTCAAGATTTATTATTTCCTCCCCTGCCCTTTCCAAAAGCCGCATCTCTTTAAGGACAAAGCCAAGAATATTCTTTGCCTCTTCAAAATTAACCTTATTAAAATAAATCTTTCTTTTAAAATTCATAATACCAGAGCTCCTCACCTGCGTATGCCCCTTCCCGGTTTTCAGAAATTCTCACAAATCCTGATGCTTCAGCAATCAAGGAAATAAGACCGGATTCACCGAAAAGAGGATTTGCAAAAAATTCACCGTTTTTTTCATACTTTTTCACTAAAACAAAACTTTCCCTTCCAACCTTTTTTGATATATTTTTATCAATTTTCAAATAGCCTGAAGGTTTTATTTTAAAATCCTTTGCACCTTCCCATGAAAAAATAAGAGGGTAAACTATTGTAAAAATCGAAACAAAGGAGGATACAGGATGTCCCGGAAGTCCTACAAACACTTTATCATCACCTTTACCGAATATAAGCGGCTTGCCCGGATAAACCCTTATCCCGTGAAAAAGAATTTCCGAATAATCCGAAAGAACATCAACCGTTATATCTCTTGCCCCCATTGAACTTCCGCCTGAGATCAAAAAAAGGTCAAAATCATTTATACTTTTTTCAACAAAGCTTTTAAGTTCCTCTCTGCTATCCTTAGAAATCCCCAAAAAGGTGACCTCTTCACCTATTTTTCTCAAATACTCTGAAATTAAATATGAATTTGTATCCCTTATCTTTCCTTTTCCTCTTTTAGAAACTTTATAATCAATTATCTCATCACCCGTTGATATGACAGCTATTCTGAGCTTTTTAAAAACAGGGATTTCATAAATTCCCGAGGATAAGAGTGCCTGAATCTTTGAAGCTGAAAGCACATCACCTTTTCCAACAATAATATCATCAAGAGCATAATCCTCATCTTTTTTCACAGTATTTTCTCCGAATCCCAATGATTTGTAAATTTCAACCCACTCTCCCATCTCCTCTGTATCTTCCTGCATAATAACAGCATCAGCACCCTCGGGCAAAGCACCTCCTGTTGAAATTTTAGCAGCCTCTCCGTCATTCAATCTAAAATCCGGAAGCTCTCCCATTTTAATTTCCCCTATTAATTTTAGCATAGTGGGGACAGAGGGAGTTGAGCCCTGAGTATTTTCATATTTTACTGCATACCCGTCAACAGTTGAGCGAAAGAATCCTGGAACCTCCTCTGTGGCTTTGATATTTTCGGCAACTACAAAATTTGCGGAAATTTCGGATCTCACTATAATTCTTTCTCTTTTTAGATTCAGATTTTCAAGCAGTTTTTCGTACTCTGAATACGATATTGTTTTTAAAAATTCCTTCATCAGCTATTATCCTATAAAAGGAATTAAATGTGAAGTATATTTTTCCAAAAAAGGAATAAATTTCCGCAGGGTTGTAATTTTTTCCATTGAAGTTAAAAAGAACATAACAAAAAACATTAATTATTAAAGGGGGTTTTATAACAAATATATAATGGCACGGATTTTGATGTAAGATAGCACGGAGGTTGATGATGATAGATCAAATCGGATTGAATGATGTTTATGCAAGCAAAAATAATTCAACCCAAACAGGGGGAGACCCCTTTTCAAGTATTGGTGCAGATGATTTTTTTGAGCTTTTGATTGCAAAAATGCAGAATCAGGATCCTTTGAACCCGATAGATGATAATGAATTCATTTCACAGGTTACCCAGTTTACACAATTGGAAGAATTAAAAAGTATGAAGCATACAATTGAAAATCTTGCTATGACTCAGGGAGCAGCAGCAAGCACAGAAGCTGTTAATCTTCTCAACAAATATGTAGTCACAGAAGGGAATGAATTTTCAATAAGAGAAAAGGGTGAAGATTCAAAAATAAGGTTCGAACTTGATAAGGATGCAACAGATGTTTCACTTATTGTTTATGATTCTTCAGGAAATGTTGTTGATGTGAAATCCCTTGGTCCCATGACAGCAGGTTCACATGACTACATTTATGATGGAAAAAATCTTCAAGGGGAGCAGCTTGACAAAGGAACTTACAGATTCCAGATAAAAGCATACAGAGGCTCGGATGAAGTCGATGTAAAAACATACTCCATAAGATTAATAGATGGAATAAGGTTTGAAAACGGAGATGTGATTTTAAAATCTGGAGAATCACAAATAGATTTAGGTGATATAATTGAAATTTTAATTTAAGGAGGATGGCAAGATGTTAACATCATTTTACTCGGGACTTTCAGGTTTAAGCGCTTATGCATCAGCTTTAAATGTGGTCGGTAATAATCTTGCAAATATTAACACACCGGGTTTTAAAGCATCAGCAATAAATTTCTATGATATTGTAACAAGAACATTCGGGGGTATAGCAGCAAATGGAGCTGGTAATCCCATGCAGATTGGTCTTGGAATTTTTCCAGCTGAAGTTGCAGGGATATTCTCCCAGGGTAGCATACAGGTAACTCAGGAGGGAACCAATGTTGCTATTGAAGGAAATGGATTTTTCATCGTAAGTGATGATGCTTCTTCAAGATATTACACAAGAAATGGTGCCTTTTCCTTCGATGATTCAGGGTATTTAATAGACTCAAATGGTAATTATGTAATGGGATACACACAAAAAGATCCGACAACCGGACAGATTGTCGCTTCAGGAGAACTCTCAAGAATTTTTTTACCTGCAAATACAGTAAG
>JAMOVU010000035.1 GCA_027067555.1 Candidatus Aminicenantota bacterium
TAAGATTTTTTTAGCTTAATTAAGTTTAATTGAGTTTGTGAGGGACAGAAAATCTGTTTTTGAAAAAAGCCTGACAAGTGGATAAAGTTTTTGTCAAAAAAAATTAAATAATAAGCTTACTCATTTTTTGCAAAGCCTTCTCTTTTATAGTATAATTTTTATACTAATGTAAATTAGGAGGTTTAGAATGCTAAAAAAAGTAGGCTTAATAAGTTTGACTTTATTAGTGGTGGTATCATTTGCTTTATCAGCTGCATATACAGGGAAAGGAAAATTAAAAGGGTTTGTTTATGATGAAAATGGAAATCCTTTAGAGGGTGTTACTGTCAGGTTGTTTAGTTTGAAAGCAGCATCAGGTTTTAATGTTAAGACAGATTCAAAAGGAGAATGGAAGGCAATGTGGATAAGAGGAGGGATGTGGTATATTGATTTTGAAAAACCGGGATATTTACCAAAAAAGATTTCCGTGAATGTTTCCACATATAAAAAGAATCCAATAATTGAGATTAAGTTAAAAAAGATGGAAGGGGTAAATGTAAAAAAAGATATTCTTGAGAAAATAGATAAGGGTAATAAACTTTTCGCTCAGAAAAAGTACAAGGAAGCAATCGCTCTTTTTGAAGAAATCTTAAAAGATATGCCCAAGCTCAAAATGATTTATAGAAATATAGGTAATTGCTATTTTGCTATGGAGAAGTATGATAAAGCCATAGAAAATTATAAGAAAGCAATTATGGACAAAGGAGATAATACTGAGATCTATGTTGCAATAGGAAACGCTTATATTAATAAGGGAGAGAATGATAAAGCTCTTGAGTGGTATCAAAAGGCGGATGTCTCAAAGATAAAAGATTTCAATGTTTTGTATAATATAGGCGTTATCTTTTATAATAATTTTAAATATGATAAAGCTGCGGAATTTTTCAAAATGGCAGTGGATCATAATCCTGATTTTAAGGAGGGCTGGTATCAGCTTGGAATTACATATGTGGCTCTGAACAAACAGAAGGAAGCAATTGAAACACTTGAAAAGTATCTTAAATTAGCCCCTGATTCTGATAAGGCTTCCACAGTGAAACAAATAATAGATGCTCTGAAAAAAGGAGGCAATTGAAGTTATCTTCATTTGTTAGAAAGTATCGACCCTTCGTCCAATAAAGGAGGGGAAAATGAAAAAATTTTTTTCTATTTTGTTTTTAGTAATTGGGTTTATTGGTTTTGAGCTTTTTACAATAGGTTGTTATATCCCCAGGAATGTCAAGTTAGATCCTTACAGTGAGGCTTTCTATAAAAGAGCAAGACTTTTGATGACAAAGCAAGAAGAGGAGGTTTTTTTAAATCTTCCCGACGCAAAATCCAGAAAAGAATTTATTAAGGAGTTTTGGGAGATAAGGGATCCAAATCCTTATACTGAGGTAAATGAATATAAAGTGGAGATTGAAAAAAGGTTCGAATATGCTTCCCGTTACTTTAAAGAGGGAGGAATGCCCGGCTGGAATACTGATAGAGGTAGGATTTTTATCCTTTTGGGTCCTCCCGATAGTGTGAGAGATTATCCCATGCTTTCCGGTTATTATAAAGGAGTTCAGGTCTGGCTTTATGGAAATTATAGGTTAGCTTTACAGTTTGTGGATAAAGACGGAGATGGACGCTATGAGTTGATTACATATAGCTCCGAGCTTTTAGATGCAATAGACATGGCGAAGTACACATTAATGGGGGGAAGTGAAGTTAAAGTGGTTGTAAAACCTATTAATTTTAAATTAAAGTATTTTCCGGATAAAAAAGAGGTGGAAATTAAGATACCCTTGAAAAGCTTACTTTTAAAAGAAAAGAATGGAAAAGAGATGATTAAGATTAGGGTTGAGTTTTTACTTTATTTTGAGGATAAGACTTTCTACAAAATAGTGAGAGAAAAGAGCTTGGCGTTAGAAAAGGAGAAAGTTTTGGGAATGAAATATATAGTAATGAATTTTCCTCTTATAATAAAGAAAAAGGGAAAAGTTCATTTGGATACAATTATTACCGATTTAAACAGTGGTTTTAGAGGGAGAAAGATTTTTAAAATAAAGAATTAATTTTTTACATTTTTCATTTTTATCTCTGTATGATTGTATGATAAAATCTTCCACATTTTAAGAGTGGAGGTCTTATGAATCTGAGGGATCTTAAGTTTATAGCGGAAAAGACTGGAAAGAGCGAAGTTTATATTAAAAATGTCGTAAATCTTCTTGAAGAAGGAACTACGGTTCCATTCATTGCCAGGTATAGAAAAGAGGTTAGTGGGAGTATGGATGAAGTTGAAATTCAAGAAATTAAAGAGCTCTTTGATTTTATTGGTGAATTAAACTCACGAAAAAAGACTATTTTAAAAACTATAGAATCACAGGGAAAGTTGTCTGCGGAGCTGAAAAATAAGATAGAAACAACTTATTCAAAAAACGAGCTTGAAGATATTTATCTGCCTTTTAAACCCAAAAAGAGGACAAAGGCAACTATTGCAAAAGAGAAAGGATTGGAGCCTCTTGCATATTTAATCCTCAACCCCGGCGAAACTGAAGATATCAATATCTTAGCAAAAAAATTTGTCTCAGAGGAGAGAAAGGTTTTTTCTGTTGAAGAAGCTGTCGAGGGTGCCGGTTTTATCCTTGCTGAAAAATTTTCTGAAAACTCGGAATTGAGAAGTTTTATTAGAAAACTGTTTTTTGAAAAAGGTATTTGGAGTGTTGGTGTTACCAAAGACTGGAAAGGTAAAAGAAGTAAGTATGAGCAATATTATGATTATGAAGAGCCTGTTAGAAAAATTCCTTCTCATAGAATTCTTGCCATAAGAAGAGGAGAAAAGGAGGGTGTTTTAAAATCCTCTATCAAAATAGATTTGAAAGAGAGCGCTAAAGGTGTTTATACTCTTTTTTATAATGAAAAGCATCCGAGAAAAAAGTTACTGGATATTTTCTTAAAAGATTCATTAAAAAGATTGGTCTTTCCTTCAATAGAACTTGAAGTTAGAGCGGAGTTGAAAGCTAAGGCTGATGAAGAGGCTATAAGGGTATTTTCCAAAAATTTAGAGCAATTGCTATTATTCCCTCCGGCGGGAGAGCTTACGGTAATGGGTGTTGATCCGGGTTTTAGAACCGGTTGTAAAATTGTAGTTTTGGATAGGACAGGGAAGATAATGGAGCATACAACAATTTATCCCACAAAACCCCATGAAAAAATAGAGGAGGCAAAAGAGATTGTTTTAAATCTTTATGATAGATACAAGATGGAAGCTATTGCAATTGGAAATGGAACAGCTTCAAGGGAAAC
>JAMOVU010000036.1 GCA_027067555.1 Candidatus Aminicenantota bacterium
GTATAAAGGATAGTGAAAATAATTTTGGAAAAGCCTTAATGTTGGGTATTGCTTACGGGGCTTCTATTGGAGGAGTTGGAACTTTAATCGGGACTCCTCCAAATGTTGTGCTTGCAGGGTTTGTTGATAATCTTTTGGGGGTAAAGATTACTTTTTTTGATTGGTTAAAAATAGGTCTTCCAGTTACAGCTCTTATGTTGCCTTTGACCTTTTTGGTGTTAATAAAAGTTTTTCCTGTTAAAAATTTGAATTTAGGAAATTCTAAAAGTATAATCAAGGACGAATTAAAAAAGCTGGGCCCTTTGACTAAAGGAGAAAAAAACACTCTCTTTATTTTTATCCTTACCGCACTTTTATGGATCTTTGAAAAAAACATTAAAACAGCTTTTCATTTAAAATGGGTAAACGATGCTGTTGTGGGAGTGTTTGCAATTCTACTTTTCTATATAATTCCTGTGAATTTGAAAAAATGGGAATTTACATTAAATTGGGATACAAATAAGAAATTGCCATGGGGAACCTTGCTTTTATTTGGAGGTGGTTTATCATTAGGAACAGCTCTTGATAAGACCGGTGCTGCTTCTTATATTGCAAGTTCTCTTGGAATTCTAAAAAGTGTCCCATTTATAGTACTACTATTTTTTGCGGTTTTTTTAATGGTTTTTTTAACAGAGATTACTTCGAATACTGCATCTACTAATATGATGCTTCCCATACTTTTTTCAATAGGTATTACAACATCATCCAATCCTCTTGTCTTAATGATAGCAGGTGCAATAGGAGCCTCTATGGCATTTATGCTTCCCGTTGCAACTCCTCCGAATGCCCTTGTGTTTGGTTCCGGTTATATAAAAATGAAAGATATGATTAAAGCAGGTTTTTTCCTTAATATACTTTCTATATTACTTATAACTTTATTTTTATTTTTGAGATTTTAGTTAAAAAGCATATTGTATATTTATGTAGAATATATTATTGTTTAATTGAGCAAAACCTTCTGCCATCTTTTCATCTCTGATAACATAATTTGCCTGAAATTTTACATATTTACAATACTGATAATTTACACCAAAGCTGTAATTATTGTATCTTTCAACTCCAAAAGTGTCAAAACTATCCTCTTTGGGTGTGAAAACATCATATCTTATGAGAGCTTCAATCTTTTTATTAAGTTTATATCCAAACTTTAAGAAGAAACCATTATAATCTATTGTTGAATCTGTTGCCATAATCTCTTTTTTCCCTTTCATATATTCAGCCTTAAAGTTAATTCCATTTATGACATAAAAAAAATGGGCTCCATAGGTAGTATTTTTAACATCCGTTGAAGATACCTTTGACTGAGTGGCATAACTTCCAATTCTTAGCCCTTTAATTGGGAATAGTTCGAATCTTCCTCCAACAAACAAACTATCTTCTCCCGAATAGGTAGAAGATTTAACTGAAGGGGTGAAGATTTTAGATGTTTCAGGGTTTCCTACCATGAAAGCATAATACGCCTTTTTCTCAAAAATCTTTCCACTTACCTGTACTCCCATTGTTCTGAATCCTGCTAATCCATTTAATTTTGCCAACTGAAGAACAAACATTGATCTTTCTACAAAATCGAGCTTTCCTGATGATGTTAATGATGTTGAAACTGAAGCCGGTACCGTGAATTTTCCGAATCTTAGGTTAAATTCATCTTTAAATTTTAAATCAAGGTATGCATCAATTAGACCGGTTGCTTGTTTATCCCAGGACCCCTGAATTACTCCGATTACTTTTTTAGAAAATTTTGTTACTACCTTTAATCTTACTCTTCGTGCAGTAAAACCAAAAGAATAATCACCGTTAGAATTATCCTGAGCATATGAAAACCAATTTTGGACCAATCCCTTAAATTTAATATCCACTGCAAACACCAATGAGAATGAAAAAAATAAAATAAGAAATGTCAAAACCAATGACTTTTTATTCTTCATTTAAAACCTCCTCTAAATTAAAACTATTTTTAGGTTATCAAAATAAAAAAAAATGTCAAGAAAAAAGTGAATTAAAAGGTAATTTTAGATTGTATTAATATTTGTAATAAGTTTATAATGATAATTAGTATGTTTATACTTGTAATGGAGTTTTTTTTAAGATAAAATGAAAGATGACAAAGGAGAAACAGGGAGTAGAAGAGTTAAAGGAAAAAATCGAGGAATTAAAAAAGAGAATTAATGAATTAGAAAGTGAGAACCTTATAGCCAGTGCTATTTTAAATTTAGCGCCAATAGCTATTATAGTTTACACGAATGGAGAAATCGTTTATGCAAATGAAGCTTCTCTTAGAATGGTAAAAGCTAAAAAAATAGATGATTTAGTCGGAAAGGATGTAAGGGAATTTGTGTTAAAAGAGGATATTGAAAAAGTTATTGAAAGAATGAAAGAAATAGAAAAAAACAAAAAGCCCTTTACTAATATAAAAGAAAGATATTTGGATCTGGAAGGGGGAGTTTTGGAAGTTGAGACTTCTGCTATTCCTATAAGGTTTAATTCAAAGGATTCTGTTTTGATTTTGATGAGAGATCTTACGGAAGAAGAAAGGTATAGAAAAAAGTTGGAGGACAGAGAAGCAAAATATAAAATATTAACAGAAAATTCCCTTGTGGGAGTTTATGTTTTGCAGGATGAAAAAATTATTTTTTGTAATAATAAATACGCTGAAATCGTAGGTGAAAAAACATATAAAGATGTTATTGGAAGAAGTGTTTATGATTTTGTCCATCCTGATGATATTGATAGAGTGAGAGAAGAGATAAAAAAAAGAGAAAGCGGAAAGGAAAAATTCAGCCATTATGAGATTAGACATATAAGAAATAATGAAATAAGATATCATGAAGTCTTCGGAAGTGTTATAAATATCGGGGGAAAACCAGCTGTAGGGGGAGTTTTAATTGATGTAACAGAAAGGAAATTAATGGAGAAGAAAATAGAAGAGAGTGAGCAAACTTACAGAGGGATTCTTGATAGTATTGAGGAAGCTATATATATTCAGGATAAGAATGGTATTTTTCTTGATGTGAATTATGGTGCAGTTAAGATGTATGGATATGAAAAGGAAGAATTGATTGGAATGAATCCTGAAAGTGTTTCGGCACCAGGATTAAATGATATGAAAGAAGTTTTTAGAAAATTTATGTTAACTCTTAAAAAAGGAATCCCACAGGAGTTTGAGTTTTGGGGGAAGAAAAAGGATGGAACTTTTTTCCCAAAAAATGTAAGATTGTATAAAGGGACCTATTTTGGTGAAGATGTTGTCATTGCAGTGGCGCAGGACATTACTGAAAAAAAGAAAATGGAAGAAGAGAAAAAGTTTATGAATATAAGGATTCAAAAATCACAAAAGCTAAGAACTTTAGGAACTTTAGCGGGAGGAATTGCCCATGATTTTAACAACATCTTAACACCAATTTTAGGATATGCCAACATGATTAAAAAAGTTAACAGGGATAAGCGGATTGATAAATATGTAAGTTTGATAATAGAATCTTCTCAAAGGGCCAAAGAATTAATAAAGAGAATTCTTTCATATAGTAAAGATGTACCTATGGAAAAAAAGATTATTAAGCTTGAAGAGGAGATAGAAAGAATACTTTCTCTTTTAAGAGAAAGTATTCCTGTTACAATAAGAATAAGAAAAAAACTTAGTAAGGGTTGCTCTCCTGTTTATGCAGCACCGGTTCATATCCAGCAGATACTGATGAATTTATGTACAAATGCCTTTAAGGCTATGGAGGATAAAGGAGGTATTATTGAGATAGAATTAACGGAAATATCAAAAAAGAATCTTCCAGAGCAATTAAAATATCTTGAAGGCGAGAAATTTGCAATGATTAAGGTAAAAGATAATGGGATCGGAATGAGTAAAGAAACTTTAGAAAAGATTTTTGAGCCTTTTTATACAACAAAAGAACACGGAACCGGACTTGGGATGTTTATAGTTAGTACTATTGTGGAGGGCTATGGGGGGGATATAATAATTGAGAGTGAAGAAGGAAAGGGAACTGAAGTAAAAGTTTTTCTACCGGTAGCTACAAAAGAATTGATAGAGAAAGTTAAAAGGGAAGAATATGAGAAAACTATTGATAAAAAAGAATTGAGTAACCATAAAAAGAGAAAAAAGGATAAGATTAAAGTTTTAATTGTTGATGATGAAAAGATGATTACAGAGCTTATTCAGGAAGTTTTAAGTAGTGAAGGTTTTAAAGTTAAGGTTTTTAATGATAGTAGAAAAGCCCTTAAAAGTGTTAGAAAAAACAGAGAAACTTTTGATTTAATCATTACTGATCTTACAATGCCTCAGATGACCGGATTGGAATTTTCAAAAGAGGTTAAAAAAATAAACCCGAATATTCCTATAATTTTGTTAACAGGATACAATAAAGAACTGGATGAAAAAAGCAGAACGGAATTTAATATAAAAAAGATATTAATGAAACCTATAAATATAGAGAACTTATTAAAGGAAATAAAGGAAGTCCTTTTCTAATTCATTGAAAGAGTAGTTCTTTCTAATTTGTTCTTTTAACTACCATTTGTTATAATTTATCACTTTAAGAGAGGTGGAAATGAAGGCAAAAATTACTGTCAAGTTAAAAGATATTGTGTTGGATCCACAAGGAAATACTATACTTCACTCTTTAAATGAAATGGGATATGAGAAAATAACCAAGGTAAGACAGGGAAAAGTTTTTTTTGTTGAATTGGAAGAGACTAGTAAAGAAAAAGCCAGAGCTTTGTTAAAAGAAATTGCTCACAAAGTTTTATCTAATCCTGTAATTGAAACTTATGAGGTGGAGATAATAGGATGAAGTTTGGAGTTGTTGTTTTTCCCGGTTCTAATTGTGATTATGATACTTATCATGTATTGAACAATGTAATGGGGGTTCCTACAAGTTTTATCTGGCACAAGGATACTGTTTTAAGTGATTATGATTTGATAGTTCTTCCTGGTGGATTTTCTTATGGAGATTATCTCAGATCTGGAGCTATAGCAAGATTTTCTCCGGTAATGAATGCTGTTAAAGAGTATTCTGAGAAAGGAGGGCTTGTTTTAGGTATTTGTAATGGATTTCAAGTGCTTCTTGAATCAGGCCTCTTAAAAGGAGCAATGCTAAGAAATAGGAATCTTCACTTTATTTGCAAGCATGTATATATTAAGGTAAGAAACATCAACACTCCTTTTACAAATGCTTTAAAAGAAGGACAGGTGTTAAGAATTCCAATAGCACATGCGGATGGAAATTATTTTGCTTCAGAGGAAGATCTTAAAAACATTGGTGCAAACAATCAAATAGTTTTTCAATATTCGGATAACAATGGTAAAATTAATGATTCTGTTAATCCGAATGGATCATTATTAAATATAGCAGCAATAATCAATGAAAACGGCAATGTCCTTGGAATGATGCCTCATCCGGAAAGAGCTTCTGAAAAAATTTTGGGTTCGACTGATGGTAAGTATATTTTCAAATCAATAATAAACTATCTTAAAAACAGGAGATAAAAGATGGGCTTTGAAAATTTAGATAAAATTCTTGAAGAGCATAATTTAACTAAAAGTGAATATGAAAGAATAGTGGAAATATTAGGACGGGAGCCCAATATTACTGAATTGGGTGTGTTCTCGGTTATGTGGTCAGAGCATTGTAGTTATAAAAGTTCAAGAATCCATCTGAAAAAATTACCAACAAAAGGAAAGAGAGTGGTTCAGGGGCCCGGTGAAAATGCTGGAGTGGTGGATATTGGAGATGGTTACGTGGCAGTTTTCAAAATAGAATCTCACAATCATCCTTCTTTTATTGAGCCTTATCAGGGGGCAGCTACAGGAGTTGGAGGAATTTTAAGAGATATTTTTACAATGGGTGCAAGACCTGTTGCGGTTATGGACTCTTTAAGATTCGGCTCTCTCGAAAAACCTTTAAACAGACAGATATTTAAAGGCGTTGTTGCGGGTATTTCCGGATATGGAAATTCTGTAGGAGTTCCAACAGTGGGAGGAGAAACATGTTTTGATGATAGTTTTACTTATAATCCTCTTGTTAATGTGTTCTGCCTTGGGATTACAAAGAAAGACAAGGTCTTTTATGCAAGAGCAAAACATGTTGGAGCAAAGGTCTTTTATGCTGGAGCAAAAACCGGAAGAGATGGAATTCATGGAGCAACAATGGCATCGGCCGAATTTGATGATTCACTTGAAGAAAAAAGACCCAATGTTCAGGTTGGGGACCCTTTTAAAGAAAAACTTTTAATAGAAGCATGTCTTGAAGCAATGGACAAAGGCGTTGTATCCTCTATTCAGGACATGGGAGCCGCCGGTTTGACCTCTTCTTCCGTTGAAATGGCAGATAGAGGGGGAAAAGGAATAGAGATTGATGTTTCCAAAGTTCCTCAAAGAGAAGAAGGGATGACTCCCTATGAGATTTTGTTGTCAGAATCTCAGGAAAGGATGTTAATAGTTGCAGAGCCCGGAAGGGAGAATGAATTAAAAAAGATATTCAACAAATGGGACCTTGATATTGTAGAAATTGGACAAATAACTGATTCCGGAAAGTTTGTGGTTAGGGAAAAGGAAAAAATAGTAGCAGAGATTCCTGTTAGCTCCTTAACATCGTCAGCTCCAAAGTATGATAGACCTTATTTGAATATTGTGAAAAGCAGAGAAAAGGAAATTGATAATAATGATTATATTGGTAAATTTTCAATTGAAAAAATAATCAATGGTTTTTTGGATGATCCTAATATTGGAAAAAAGAATTGGGTCTTTGAGCAATATGATCACATGGTTCAGACTAATACGGTAGTTTATCCGGGGAGAGGAGCCGCTGTTATAAGAATTAAGGGAACAGACAAATTCCTTACTATGACTGTTGATGGTAACCCTGATTATGTCTATTTAAATCCATATGAGGGGACTAAAAGAATTGTGGCAGAATCTTATTTAAATATTTCAGTTACAGGGGCTGAACCTGTGGGTGCTACAAATTGTTTGAATTTCGGGAATCCGGAAAAGCCTGAAATTATGGGAGAATTTAAGTATGCAGTGGAAGGCATGGGAGATGCATCAAAGTTTTTTGAAATTCCCATTACTGGAGGTAATGTAAGTTTTTATAATGAAACAAATGGAGCGGCAATAAAACCTACCCCTGTTTATGGTCTTGTAGGGATAGTAGAGGGAGAAGATAATATTATAACTTCCAATTTTAAAGATGAAGGGGATTTGATATATTTGGTGGGAAACCTTAAACCGGATTTTTCAGGATCTTTTTATTTGAAAAAATATTATAAGAGGGTTGAAGGTGTTCTTAAAAAGACTCCTCTTGAAATAGTCAAAAAAGTAGGGACTTTTTTAAGAGAAAATGTAAAGTTAATTAAGGCAGCGAATGATGTATCACAGGGAGGAGTGTTTGTAAGTCTTTTGGATTTTATTACGGATAGGTTTGGTTATTTTTTACAAATTCCTGAAGTGTTTTCCCCGGAGCTTTTTTTGTTTGGAGAGACAGCTGGTATGGTAATAGTTTCGATTTCATCTGAAAATCAGTATAACTTTGAAAAAAAGCTAAGAGAATTTTCTTTAGACTTTAGGAAAATAGGAGCGGTTGTTTCTGAGAGTATTAAAATAGAAATGTTAAATAAAATAATATATGTAAGCTCATTAAAGAGTTTTATTAAAAGATATGAGAATGCAATTCCAAAAAGAATGGAAGTGTAAGATGACAAATTTTGTCATAATTAATGGACAATAATTGTCTTTAAAGGGAAGAATTATGAAATTATATAGTTTTTTATTGGCACAAAAATTGATAGATACTTTTACTAAACTTTAAAGGAGGTTTAAATGAGAAAAAAAGGATTTTCACTTATTGAGTTAATGATTGTTGTTGCTATTATTGCTATTTTGGCCATGATCATGACTCCTAATCTTTTAACTGCTATTCAGAAAGCGAAACTTAAATCAACAATGGAAGATATGAGAAATATCGGAATGGCAGTTGATAATTATATGACTGACTGGGGTATCGCTGTTAGCACCTCTTCAATCGCTACACTTAGAAGTTTTCTCCAGCCTTTTTACACAAAAAAGTTTGCTGAAACGGATCAGTGGAATCATCCATTTTCCTATCAAGCTACACAAGATGATTATTCGGTATGTTCTGGAGGAAAAGATGGGAGTAGTAATCCTTGTAATCACACGATGGAACTTTATGATCCTCCAACATCCAAAAATGATTTTAACAGAGATCTTGTTTACTCTAATGGGGCATTTACATACGCACCAAAACAACATTAATCTATGCTGAAAAATATGAAGAGGGAAAGGATTATCCTTTCCCTCTTTTTTTTTAGTCTTTATATACTTCCTTTAATATTTAGCGTTGAAATTTATAGGGAATTTTTGGTTTCTGAGGTTCTTATATTAATTCTTTTATTTTTTTATAAAAAAGATATTAAAATTCCTGAAATTAGTTATATTTTTTTTTTCTTTTAATTCCTTTTTTATTCATATATAAACCTTTTTTCCATCATGTTTATTTTTCTTTATATTTCTTCCTTCTTTTTATTTTAATAATAATTTTTCCTTCTTTTGATTTTGATAATGACTCAATTTTATTAAGCATTTTTATTCCATTCTTTTTTCATATTGTATATTCGTATGTACATATGTTTATATTGTTTCCCAGGCATGTAAAAGTATTAGAAAATATTGCAATTCAGGATATAAATTTCAGAACAGTTTTATGGAACCAGATTAAGTATCAAAGATTAAAATCATTGTTTTCTCTTCCTACGGAATTTTCTTTTTTTATTCTCTCAATATTTCCATTATTTTTATACTTTCTCTACAAAAAAAAGGTTAACAAATTTATCTCCGGTTTTTTGATTATATTTGTTTTAATAACACTTGTATTAAGTAAATCTTTTGGAACTATTTTCGGATTCGGTGCTATTATAATAACAATCTTTGTCTTTTTCCCTCTTGATAAAAAAATAAAGGAGATTATTAGTGTTTCTCTATTTTTCATTGTTTTATCAATTGGTACTCTTATCTCTTTTTTCAGAGGGCAGGATTTACTTAATCTTACACCTTTGAAATTAAGAACTTATCATTGGATGGTAGCTGTAAAGGAGTTTTTAAGCTCTCCTTTTTATGGAGTCGGACTTGGTAATTTTGGTCCTTATTCAAGTTTTTACTCTCTCTCGTCAGAGCCTCATTCAAAATTTGTACATAATTTTGTTTTGCAAGCTTTAGCAGAGTTGGGAGTAATAGGTATAATTATTTTAGTTATTCTGACTTTGTTTTTTATAAAACTTTTAAGAAAAACGGAAAAAAGTTATTTAAACATTGTTTTGATTTCATCTGTATTAGTTATTATTTTTTATAATTTAATAGATATTGGAATCTACTTTCAATCAATCGGAATTCTCTTTGCTTTTTTTATTGGATTTTTGCTTAAAAATTCAAATTTAAGTAAACGGAGAATCCGTAAAAAGGAACAAGTGGTAATTGTAATTATCCTTTTATTAATGCTTCCGATATTCTACTCTGATTATTATTCGCAGGATGCGAAGTTTATGTGGAAAATTGACAAAGAAAAAAGTTTTTTTATGGCAAAAAAATCACTTAAGTTTTTTTCTCAAAATCCTGTGGCAAGGTCAGTTGTTATTTCTTATTATATAGATAAAAATAGAATTGGTGATGCAGAAAAGGCTTTAAAAAGATTGGAAAAGATAGATCCTATTTCTCTTATAACATATAAACTAAAAGTTGCAGTGGCTCTAAAGAAAAAAGACTACTATGATTTACTGTCAGTCCTTGAATTTGCCGAAAAGAGATACAAAAATAATGATTATTTTAAAAGCTTAAAATCAAAGATTTTGAAAAATGAGTAGTTTAAAACTTGATAGATTAGAAAGTTATTTAAAACATTTTTTATGGTTCTCCATTGTTTTTCTTTATTTTTTCCCTGTTTATTATTATATTTTTCTTTTGGATATTATCATTTTACTCATATTAGGATTGAAAATAATCAATAAAGATAAGTTCCTTCTTAATAAAAATTTTTTAATAATTTTTTCTACTTTTTTTATTGGAGTTAGTCTGTTACTTCCTTTCTACAATCCTATTTTTCCTCCCTTTGTTTTTATTTCCCTTTTATTCTATTTATTTTTGTTTATTTTAACAGATATTAACTTTGAGCAACTTAAACCTATTCTTTTGATCTTACCTTTTGTTGCAATTCCTTATTCTCTCATTAAAAAACAGGCTGAGTTTTCTTTTATTTACAAAAATAATTCAATTTTAGGTTTTTTACTAATTTTAGGTTTTGTATTTTTCAGGAAAAATAAAATTCTCGCTCCTATTCTTTTACTTTCCATATTCTTAACATTTTCAAAAACTTCCTACCTTGCTCTGTTTTTAATACTGATTTATTTTTTACTTGAAAATTCTGGAAAAAGAAAGGGAATTATAACTCTTTTTTTTATACCTATTTTAATAATACTGATTTTCTTATTTTACAGAGCGGCTTTAAATGAGCCATTTTTTGGTAGCAGGATTAAAATCTGGAAAACAGCTATTTTAACAGGAATTAACAATTTACCATTTGGAGTTGGGGGATTTAATTTTAATTATTATTCTGATGAATACAGAGATGTAAAAAAAACTATTATTGGGGATAATTTTGAATTTTATAAAAAGTACTTGAAAAATAAAGTGAAGTTAGATGTATTTAATATAAAGAGAGTGAGATATGAGCATAATCTTTATTTAAAGCTTTTTACTGAATATGGTATATTTGGTTTTTTGCTTGCAATGATAGTCCTTTTCAGAATGTTCACTCTCTTAAGAAAGGGAGATGAAGAGAAAAAACTTTTAATAATAGTATTTTTTGTGTTTTCAATGATACAAAACTTTTCACTTAGTTATGTATTTTTTCTTCCTTTTTTTATTTTATTAATTAAAGATAATAAAAGCTCCGAATCTATTAAAATAAGAAAATCAAATATCCTTTTATTTACGGCTTTCTACTTTTTTCTTTTCTCACTTCCTCTTTTTTTTAATGATTTTTTTATTTTTAAATCTTTTCCT
>JAMOVU010000037.1 GCA_027067555.1 Candidatus Aminicenantota bacterium
ACTTGAAGTTAGAGCGGAGTTGAAAGCTAAGGCTGATGAAGAGGCTATAAGGGTATTTTCCAAAAATTTAGAGCAATTGCTATTATTCCCTCCGGCGGGAGAGCTTATTGTAATGGGTGTTGATCCGGGTTTTAGAACCGGTTGTAAAATTGTAGTTTTGGATAGGACAGGGAAGATAATGGAGCATACAACAATTTATCCCACAAAACCACATGAAAAAATAGAGGAGGCAAAAGAGATTGTTTTAAATCTTTATGATAGATACAAGATGGAAGCCATTGCAATTGGAAATGGAACAGCTTCAAGGGAAACAACAGACTTTTTTAAATCTATTTTTAAAGAAAAAGGGGTAATTGTAAGTGTGGTAAATGAATCGGGTGCTTCTGTATACTCAGCCTCAAAAATTGCTCGTGAAGAGTTTCCTGAATATGATGTAACAGTAAGAGGTGCGATTTCCATCGGAAGAAGATTTCAGGATCCACTTGCAGAACTTGTAAAAATAGAGCCAAAATCCATAGGAGTGGGACAATATCAGCATGATGTAAATCAGAGTTTATTGAAAAAAAAGCTGGATGAAACGGTCGTTTCTGTTGTTAATAGGGTAGGAGTTGATCTTAACACTGCTTCCTATCACCTTTTAAAATATGTATCAGGAATCGGAAACTCTCTTGCAAAAAATATAGTTAAACATAGAGATGAACATGGAAGATTTGAAGTAAGAGAAGATTTATTGAAAGTAAAGGGAATGGGAGAAAAAGCTTATAAATTGAGTGTTGGCTTTTTAAGGATAAGAAAGGGTGAAAACATTCTTGATTCCACGGGAATTCATCCTGAAACATATTTTATAGTGGAACAGATGGCGGAGTCGCTTGGTGTTAAAGTTGATGATTTAATAGGAAATAAAAATTTGATTGAGAAGATAAAACCCGAGCTTTTTATAACAGGGGAATTTGGTTTGCCAACTATTATTGATATTATTAAGGAATTGAAAGAACCGGGAAGGGATCCGAGAAAAGAGTTTGAACTTTTTGATTTTGATGAGAGTGTTAAGGAATTTGAAGATGTGGAAGAAGGAATGATTTTGAGAGGAGTTATAACAAATATTACAAATTTCGGAGCTTTTGTTGACATAGGAGTGCATCAGGATGGATTGATTCACATCTCGGAACTTTCCCATGATTTTGTGAAAAATCCTGAAGATATTGTATCGGTCGGGGAGAAAGTAACAGTTAAAGTTTTAAGCGTGGATAAAGAGTTAAAGAGGATTTCTCTTAGCCTTAAAGCACTTGAGAATAAGCCGATAAAAAAGAAAAAGAAGAAAAAAGGGGATCCTATTTTCGCTTTAAAGAAAAAGTGGGGAGCCAAATAAAATTGTTATTTATTTGACAAATGATAATTTCAGGTATATAATAATAAATGAAAGCAGTATTAAGACTTGGGCAATATGTTGAAATTCTTGAAAGACTTTCCCCGGATAAAGAGTATATCTCATCTCAGGAGTTAGCTGAATTGAGTGGGGTTACTTCCTCAACTGTTAGACAGGATTTTTTTTATTTCCCATGTTTAAAAGGTAAGACAAAGAAAGGTTATAAGGTCGAAGAGCTTAAAGAAAATATTATTAAAATTTTAGGACTGGAGAAACCTAAAAAACTGATAATAATTGGTGCTGGTAAAATAGGGACAGCTCTTTCCCAATACAAAGATTTTAAAAGGCTTAATATTCAATTCGTGGCATTTTTTGATATTAAAGAAAGTTTAATAGGTAAAAAGAGAAATGGAATTCCTGTTTATCATCTTGATGATTTGAAAAAATTTTTAAAAGATAACCCTGATGTCGAAATAGCTACTATAGCTGTACCGGAAAATTCGGCTCAATCGGTTGTTGATAAAGTAGTTAAGGCGGGAATTAAAGCTATCTGGAATTTTTCTCCTATAATAATAAAGGTTCCGGATGATGTGCTTGTTGAATATGAATTTGTGGGGACAAGTCTTTATAATTTAATTTATTTGATGAAATTATCAAAAGAAAAGTAAACATATAAGCTTAAGTCTGAAAAATTTGATATAATTAGGAGCAAAGGAAAAATGTTTAGAATTTTAGTTATTAATCCCGGGTCAACATCCACAAAAATAGCGATTTTTGAGGATGAGAAAGAAGTTTATAAAGAGAATATCTCTCATCCTGTTGAAGAATTGTCAAAGTTTGCAAACATAATAGATCAGTATGAATTCAGAAAAAATGTGATAGAAGATATTTTAAAGAGAAAAAATTTTAAATTATCCGATTTTTCTGCAATCGTCGGAAGGGGAGGACTTTTAAAACCCATTCCGAGTGGGACTTATCTTGTAAATGATTTGATGATTTCAACTCTCAAGAAAGGGGAGTATGGAGAGCATGCATCCAATCTCGGAGCACTGCTTGCAAGTAGTCTTGCTACTCCCTACGGAATTCCTGCTTACATTGTGGATCCGGTTGTTGTTGATGAAATGGAAGAGATAGCGAAACTAAGTGGCTCCCCACTTTTAAGGCGAAAGAGTATATTCCATGCATTAAATCAAAAAGCTGTTGCAAGAAGAGCTGCCGAAGAAATTGGAAAAGCTTATGAAGAGTGCAGTTTTATAATTGCTCACCTTGGAGGTGGTATCTCAGTCGGCGCTCATGAAAAAGGAAGAGTGATAGATGTTAACAATGCTTTAAATGGAGATGGTCCTTTTACCCCTGAGAGAAGTGGAGGGCTTCCCGCCTGGGACCTTGTCAAACTTGCGCTTTCAGGGGAGTATTCGAGAAATGAGTTGAAAAAGATGATTACAGGTAAAGGTGGCGTTGTTGCATATTTAGGCACCAATGATATGAGAGAGGTTGAGAAAAAAGTTCTTGAAGGAGATGAAAAATTTAAGCTTGTTTTTG
The DNA here is from genome assembly GCA_027067555.1 of Candidatus Aminicenantota bacterium. Classification (GTDB taxonomy): domain Bacteria; phylum Acidobacteriota; class Aminicenantia; order JAMOAD01; family JAMOAD01; genus JALXDT01. The sequence goes on from JAMOVU010000037.1 coordinate 2,909, forward strand.
AGGCAATGGCATATCAGGTGGCTAAAGAAATAGGGTCTCTTTCCGCTGTTTTAAAGGGAGATGTTGATGCAATTATTTTAACCGGTGGACTTGCATATTCAAAAATATTTACAAATTGGATAATAGAGAGGGTGAAATTTATCTCGAGGGTGATAGTATATTCAGGAGAGGATGAGATGAAAGCTCTTGCTATGGGAGCATTAAGGGTTCTTTCCGGAAAAGAGAATGTTAAAATATACAAATAAAAATTCATGGAGGAAAAGATGCAACAAATAAAAAAATTATCAGATCTTGAGAAAGTTTTAAAAGGAAAAAGGAAAAAGAGATTAGCTGTTGCTTATGCTCAGGATCCAAACACAATAATGGCTGTTTATAGAG
>JAMOVU010000038.1 GCA_027067555.1 Candidatus Aminicenantota bacterium
AGTCTCCAGTTTGTCCAGTGGGCTACTCTTCCGGGCGGAACTATGTAGAGAATTATTCCTGTAAACACCTCTATTGTAAAGCTCATAAACATCATAAAGCTTGTAAATGATCTCCAATTAAAGCTTCCTCTCTTTTTCATTTTAACCTCTTTGTTTTTGTAATTTTAACATTAAGAAAAAATTTTCACAATTAGCTCTCTTTCGGTTAGATTATTTTTGACGAATATAGGGCAATTGCATAAAGAATGTAAATAAGCTAAAATAAATAAACAAATATAAGGAGCAGAAGTTGACAACAAAGAAAAAGTTTAATGAAGAATTAATTAAAAAAGGAGTTAGGTTAATTTTAGAGGGGCTTGGGGAAGACCCTGAAAGGGAAGGAGTTATAGATACGCCCTACAGGGTTTCTGAAATGTTTAAAGAAATTTTTGCAGGTATGCATGAGGATCCTGCCAAGTATCTAAAAGTTTTTACTGAACCGGGTCATGAAGAAATGGTGATGGTAAAGGATATCCCACTCTACTCCATGTGTGAGCATCACATGCTTCCTTTTGCAGGATATGCCCATGTTGCTTATATCCCTAAAAAAGGAAGAATTGTTGGCTTAAGCAAAATTGCGAGGGTTGTAGATGCTTATTCAAAGAGGCTTCAACTTCAGGAAAGGCTTACAACTCAGATAGCTGACACTCTTTATGAACATCTTAAACCTTACGGGGTAATGGTTGTTATAGAAGCAGAGCATATGTGTATGACAATGAGGGGAATAAAAAAACCAAAATCACTTACAGTAACCTCTGCAGTAAGAGGGATTTTCAGATCAGATATAAAGGCTAGAGAGGAAGCTCTCTCTTTGATAAAGAGTACTTTGAGGAGAGGATAGATGAGCAATTTTTATATAACTACACCTATTTACTATGTTAATGATGTGCCTCATATAGGACACTCTTATACAACAATAATAGGTGATGCAATAAGCAGGTTTAAAAAGGTTATGGGAGAGAATGTTTTTTATCTTACAGGTACTGATGAGCATGGACAAAAAATAGAAAAATCCGCAAAAGAAAAAGGTATATCACCGATTGAGCTTGCTGATAAGGTCGTTGAGAGATTTAAAATATTATGGAAAGAGCTCAACATTGATTATGATTTTTTTATAAGAACAACAATGGATTTTCACGAAAAGGGTGTTCAGAAAATTTTTGAAAAACTTTTAGATCAGGGAGATATTTATAAGGGAACATATACAGGATGGTATTGCGTGAGCTGTGAGAATTATATTTCGGATGATGAACCTGAAGATGAACAGGGAAGGAAAATCTGTCCCGATTGCGGAAGGCCTACGGAAAAGGTTTCTGAAGATGTTTACTTTTTTAAATTGAGTAAATATCAGGATAGATTGCTAAAATTCTACGAAGAAAACCCCACCTTTGTGATTCCTGAAGGAAGAATGAATGAAGTGGTTTCATTTGTTAAAAGCGGGCTTAAGGATTTAAGTATCACAAGGTCAACTGTTAAGTGGGGTATAAAAGTTCCTTCCGATGATTCTCAAACAATTTATGTTTGGTTTGATGCACTTCACAATTATGTCACAGGAGTGGGGTACGGAACCGATGAAGAAAAATTCAGAAAATGGTGGCCTGCTGATGTTCACCTTATAGGGAAAGATATTTTAAGATTTCATGCTGTTTTCTGGCCAGCTTTTTTAATGGCTGCAGGGCTTGAGCTTCCCAGGAAGATAATTGCCCACGGTTGGTGGTTGAGGGATAAAAAAAAGATGTCTAAATCAATTGGAAATGTCCTTGACCCCTATCTTCTCATTAATAATTTCGGAGCGGATTCTCTGAGATACTTTGTTTTAAGGGAAATTCCCATTGGAATAGATGGCAACTTTTCCCACGAAGGGTTTATCCATAGAGTTAACTCTGATTTAGCTAATGATCTCGGAAATTTGGTAAACAGAGTCTGGGGAATGGCAAAAAAATACTTTAACTCAAAAATCCCGGTTTATTCCGGAAAGCTTTATCTTGCGGATGAGTACGAAGTGTTGAGAAAGGAATACATTGACTATTTTGAAAAATATCAGATAAACAGAGCTCTTGAAAGATTATGGCTTTTTATTGGTGATTTGAATAGATTTATTGTTGAAAAGGAGCCATGGAAGTTGAATAAAGAAGGTAAAACAGAGGAAGTTTCTAAAGTGCTTCTCTCTCTCGTTCAGGCAATAAGAGGGGTTTTTTACCTTGCATATCCGGTCATACCTTCAGTTGCTGAAAAAGTTTTAAATGCAATGGGTTTGGATAGTAAACCGGAAGAAGAGTTCAAATTTGAGTTTGACAAAATAGTTTCCGATATTATTCTTAAAGAATTACCTCAACTCTTTCCGAGAGTTGACAGGGATGAATTTTTTAAAGAAGAAAAGAAGGAGGTGAAAAAAATGGAAGAGAAAAAAGATGAAAAAGTGGAAGAGAAGAAGTACATAAAATTTGATGATTTTAAAAAAGTTGAGATGGTTGTTGCGAAAATTTTAGAGGTTATTGAGATTGAAGGAGCTGATAAACTTTACAGATTGAAGATCGATATAGGAGATGAACAAAGGGAAATATTGGCGGGGATAAAACAATACTACAAACCGGAAGAGCTTTTAAACAAAAAGATAATAGTGGTAAAGAACCTTGAGCCTAAAAAACTAAGAGGTTTTCTTTCCAATGGAATGCTCCTTGCGGCAAATGTTGACGGGAGACCGGTCATCCCATTTTTACCCGACGATGTCCCCTGCGGCTCTCCAATGACATGATTTTTTATTAATGAAAGTGGAATCTGAAAATATTTTGAGCCTTTACTTTTTGTATCTGTCCTCTCTTGTGGGAAAGGAGAAAGTTGAAAAAATTATTAGTGTTTTAAAAAACAATGATTCCGAACTATCTTCATCTCTGGAAAAGAAAAAGGATAGAATAGAATCTTTGATTAAAAAATTTAGAGAAGAGAGTGAAGAACAGATTAGAGAAGATATGAATAAGTTATCTGATAAAGAGAAAGATCTTTTGGTTTACAGACTCTTGAGAGATGGTTTAATTAAGAGTCTTGATTTTTCAATATATAAAGTAAACTCTTTAAAAGAGCTTGTTTTTAGTAGGGAGGTAAAATGAGGAAGAAGTTAATAGTTTTATTTTTTATATTTATGATATTTATGTTTAAGGCTGTTTATGCTGAAAGAGGCTCTGTTTTTCTCTTTGCTGGAAATCAATGGATATCGGATGAGAACATCAGGGAAATCTATGGAATTAACTTTCTGAGGTATGGCGGAGAGATTAATGTTAATGCATTTAAAAGCATTGGTTTCTTTTTTAAATTCTCCCATCAGTCGCAATACGGAAGAACCACCTATTTCAAGGAAGAAACATATATTGAAATGAACCCTATATTTTATGGAATAAAAATTGGAAACAGATTTTTCTTTAAGCTTGGTTTTATAAATATGAAGTTTGAAGAGAAAACTCCTATTTCTGATTATAAAGACTCGACATCGGGAAATTATTTTGGAGGAGGAATAAGAATACCCATAGTGGGGCCTGTGAGTTTTGGCTTTGAGCTTGGCTATGCAAAAGCAGATTATACTTTTGAAAATTCGGCCGGAGAAAAAATAACTCTTAAGTTAGGAGGTCCTTCAACAGAAGCGGGTATAGTGATAAGATTTTAAAATGGGGGAGAATAAAGAAAAAAAATCGGTTTTTATAATTGCAGAGGCAGGGATAAATCACAACGGAGATATTAAACTTGCAAAAGAGCTGATAAGTTCTGCTAAAGAGAGTGAGGCTGATGCTGTTAAATTTCAAATTTATCATACAGAAGATTTTTATTCTGTATCCCATTCAGGCTTTTCCCACACCGAAGGAAATATATTTGAGCTTATGAAATCTCTTGAATTTAAAGAGGAAGAGTGGATTGAGTTAAAAGAGTACTCTGAAAAGCTCGGAATAACATTTTTTGCAAGTGTTTTTGATAGAAAATCCTTTGAACTTTCGGAAAAAATTGATCTCCCTATCTATAAAATAGCTTCTTTGGATATTACTAATTATCCGCTTCTTAAAATGATTGCAAAAACAGGAAAGCCAATGATAATTTCAACAGGGTTTTCCACTCTTGGTGAGATTTCAAGGGCCGTGGAATGGATAGAGGATGAAGGGAATAAGAATATTTCAATTCTTCACTGTATTTCCCTTTATCCACCAAAACCTGAGGAAATGAATTTAAGATTTATTACTACTCTGAAAACAGCTTTTCCATACAAAATAGGTTTTTCGGATCATACGGAAGGGTTTGAGATAACATTGGCGGCGGTTGCTCTTGGAGCTGAGATTGTTGAAAAGCACTTTACGATTGATAATAATCTTCCGGGTCCTGATCAAAAATTATCATTAAATCCTGATACTTTCAAAGCGATGGTAAAAGGTATCCGAAATCTTGAAAAAGCTCTTGGTGATGGGTACAAGAGAGATATCCCCGAAAGAGAGAAAGAAATTATAAAGGTGGCAAGAAGAGGTATTTATGCAAATAGAGAGCTTAAAAAGGGAGAGAAAATAAGTCCAGCGGATATTATTATGAAAAGACCTTTAAATAATGGCATAGGCTCTGAATTTTATAGGAATATAATAGGGCGAACTTTAAAAAGGGATATTAAATCCGGTGAGCTTATAAGGTTTGAGGATTTATTATGATAAGGGAAATGAAAAAGTTTGTCGTTTTAAGGGATACGAGTCTTAGAGAAGCCGTAAGAAAAATGGATTTGAATGGTAAGGGGGTTGTGATTATCGTGGATTATCAAGGAAAGATGAAAGGGATTTTGACTGATGGGGACTTCAGAAGAGCAGTTTTGAAAGGGATTGATCTGGATACTCCTGTTTACAAAGTTATGACAAAAAAGTTCAAATATGTGGATAAGTCACACAGCATGAGGCAGGTAAAAAATATATTTATTAAAAATCCTATAATTAAACACCTGCCGGTTCTTGATGATGGCTTTTTTATTGATTTGATTTTAAGGGAAGAAGTATTTGGAATATCTGGAATAGAAAAGAAGAAATCTCCTTTAAATATAGATGTTGTAATAATGGCGGGTGGCGAAGGTAAGAGGCTTGATCCTTTTACAAAGATTCTACCAAAAGCTCTTATCCCGATTGAGAACAAACCTATGATTGACTATATAATTGATTATTTTTTGCCGTGGGGAATTAACAAATTTTTTATATCCGTAAATTACAAAGCTTCCATTATTAAATTTTACTTTAAAGATTCAAAAAAAAACATAAAATATGAATTTTTGGAAGAGAAAAAACCTTTGGGAACTGCCGGTGGCTTAAAATTTATTGAAGGAAAGGTTAATAATGACTTTTTTGTTACAAATTGCGATGTGATTGTAAAGGCGGATTATAGCTCAATCCTTGAATATCATAGGGAATCTGAAAATTTGCTTACAATAATAGGTTCAACAAAGAATTTTACGATTCCTTATGGTGTTTGCAGGGTTGATGAAGAGGGAAAACTTTTGAATTTTGAAGAAAAACCAAAATTTGATTTTATAGTAAACACCGGTGTTTATATTCTTTCTCCAGATGCCCTAAAATACATCCCCAAAAACAAATTTTTTGATATGACCGACCTTGTGAAAATCCTTTTGAAAGAATCCAGAAAGATAGGAATCTACCCGGTGTCCGAAAATTCATGGATTGATGTTGGGGAATGGGAAAAGTATCAGGATGCTTATAATATTTTAAGAGATAGGATAAGGGAGTGAGTAAGAAGGTTTTATTGAAAACATGTGAAGACAAAATTTTCTCGTGGGCATCGGATGGTTCTCTTTATATTCTGAATGATGAAAATAGATTTGAGAAGATTTCCGAACTTGATTTTGAGTATGATTTTTTTATAAAGGGAGAAGATATTTATATAATTAAAGATAGGGATGTTTATTTAAATGGAGAAAAAATGAATCTGGGACTTGATTTTCCTGTGAGAATAATGATAAAAGATAATGAATTTTTAGTTCTGGATCAGGAGAGCGCAATTTTAAAAATTTATAATTCTAACTTTAAAGAGATTGAAGTTTACGGGGAGAGGGGAATAGAGGAGCTTGAGAAAGGGGAAGAGCTTTATTTTATGTTACCTCTGGATTTTGATATTATGAAAGATAAAATAGCAATCATTGATACAGGAAACAGAAGAACTGTCATTTTTAACAGGGAGCTCGATATTATAAAGAGATATCCTGTTGTTGGGAAAAAGGTAAGATTTTATGATAAAAATACGGTTTTGGTATTATTTAGTGAAACTATTTATAAAATTGATTTGAATGAGAATAAAATTTATGAAACCAGGTATGAAAATATAATAGATTTTTCCATTCATCCGAAGACAAAGGAATTGATCTTTTTAAAAGAGTGATTTCAATTCTTCATCAGGAGCTAATTTATAAAATTCCTTCCTATATTTTACTAAAGACAGCTCTTCTTCAAATTTAATATTAAATTTGACAGTTTTCATTTTATTATATATACATATTTATGAAGTAAATTAAAATTAGAAGTAAATTAAAATTAGGAGATAAGAATGGTGAAAAAGGGAACAATCGGGCTTTTAGCTGCTATTTCTATTGGAGTTGGTGGGATGATAGGGGCAGGTATATTCTCTATATTGGGAACTGCCTGCCAGATTGGTGGGAATGCTGTGTATTTATCATTTATCTTTGCTGGAATTATTGCGCTTTTTAGTACATACTCCTATGCAAAGCTTGGAGTGAAATACCCTTCTGCCGGCGGCCCTGTGGAATTTTTAACCAAGGCTTTTGGTAGTGGTGTTTTGAGCGGGGGATTTAATATACTTTTATGGCTCGGATATGTTCTGGCTCTTGCCCTATATTCAAGGGCGTTTGGATCATATGCAATGACCTTTTTTCATAATCCTCCTTCTATACTGCTAAATGTATTTACAACAGGGGTGCTACTTTTATTTGTTTTAATTGGATTTATAGGCTCAAAGGCTGTTGGAAATTCTGAATTATTGATTGTTACAATAAAGGTTGGGATTTTATTATTATTTGCTATTGCCGGCTTCTTTTTTATAAAACCTCAACTACTTTCTCCCTCAAATTTCCCTCATGTTAATAATATACTTTTTGCTTCAGCTATAGTTTTTCTTGCATATGAAGGGTTTGGTTTAATTACAAATGCAGCGGAAGATATGAAAAATCCGGAAAAAACTCTCCCCCGGGCTCTTTATATAAGTGTGATTTTAGTAATATTAATATATGTTGCTGTATCTCTGGCTGTTGTTGGGAATTTGCCATTAAAGAGTATCATTAAAGCCAAGGATTATGCGCTTGCTGAGGCTGCCAAGCCCTTTTTAGGGAGAATAGGTTTTACCATTATTGCCATTGCCGCTTTGTTTTCCACCTCTTCAGCAATAAATGCCACTCTCTTTGGAGGGGCTAATGTTAGCTATATGATTGCAAAAGATGGGGAATTGCCTGAGTATTTTGACAGGAAAATATGGAAAAATGGAAGAGAGGGTTTGGTTATAACAGCTGTTCTTGCTATTATACTTGCGAATCTTTTTAATATCGGCAAAATTGCTATGCTCGGAAGTGCATCCTTTCTTTTGATTTATGCTGCAGTTAATATAGGCCATCTTAAATTGTATAAAAAAACCAATGGAAATCCATATCTAATCTGGCTTGCCATAATAGGAAATCTTGTTTCATTCCTGATATTAATTTTTTATCTGTTTAAAAATTCTGTTTTAACCCTCGTCTTTTTAATTATAATGTTGATATTAAGCTTTTTCCTTGAATGGTTGTACGAAATTTATAGCAAAAGGGAGATAAAAACAAGGAAGTGATGAACGAAAATAAAGGAGAATAAATTATTTTTTTGCATTTATAGTATCCCAAATAAGTGAGATACATCGGTTTTTATTAAACAGCTCATTATAGTTATTATTCTTAATTTCCACTATAGCTATCAATCTTAGTATATTAACTCTATCTCCCCAAAAAACAAATCGGTTGTTTTTCTTGTTTTTTCAGTTATAATTATTTTTAAAGGTATAAGGAGAAAATATGGGAAAAATCAAACCAAGAAAAATTAATTTTTCTTTTAAGATAGTTTTAATAGTCTTTATTCTTTCTTTATTTTCAGGTTGCAATAAAAAGATTATCTCTCTTAAAACATCTCTTGAAGAGATGGTTAATAAAACGGCTATAACCCATTTTCCAAAACCGGAATACTCTCTTAAACAGTTTAGCAGTTATGATCGTAAGAGTATTTCACCTTATAAAATGGGATGGTTTGCCAATGAAGATTGGACTCAGTTTATCAGGGTTGAGAAAAACAATGGTCATCGTGAATTTGTGCTTTTTGATGCTGATGGTCCCGGAGCTATTGTCCGTTTCTGGATGACATTTTCAGGAGAAGGAGCTTCCGATGGCATCCTTAGAATCTATATAGATGGCAAAAAAGAGCCTGAAATAGAGGGGAGGCCACTGAAACTTTTAAGCGGTGGTGTTTTGGCTCCTGCCCCTCTTTCCACATCTGTTCCCCCGGAAGCTGATTACAGTAAGAGGGGACACAATCTTTATCTTCCGATACCCTATGCCAAGCACTGTAAAGTTACCTATGAAAGTGATATTGTGAGATTTGAGGAAGGAATATGGAAACCAAGTATTTACTACAATATAAATTATAGAACATATGAAAGAGGTACAAAGATAAAGAGCTTTTCAAAAAAAGATTTGGTAAAACTAAAAAAAATAATTAAAAAAACAGCTTCAATCCTCTTAAATCCAAATGTGAAATATAAAGAAAAATTTGAAAAATCCAGAATACTATTACCTTCAAAGAAACTTTCTTTGAATATTTTTGAAAAGAATAGGGCAATTTCAAAAATTCAAGTGAAAATTGATGCTAAAGATATAAGTCAGGCCCTTCGTTCAACTGTTTTGAAAATTTCTTTTGATGACCATGATACGGTTTGGGTGCCTGTGGGAGAATTTTTCGGAAGCGGTTATGAAATTCGTCCTTCTAAGACATGGTACACAAGAGTTGGTAAAGAGGGGCTAATGGAAGCCACATGGCTTATGCCTTTTAAAAGACAGGCGAAGGTTTGGCTCATAAATTATGGAGAACAAAAGGTTAAAATTAATCTTAATGTTTTTACTTCAAAGTATAAATGGAAGAAAAACAGCCTTTATTTCGGAGCTTCATGGCATGAGTATCATGGTGTTAGTACTGCTTCAAAACCGGATCTTGACAATGATGAATGGCATTATGATCTGAATTATGTTGAGTTAAAGGGGAAAGGAGTTTATGTGGGAGATTCTATTACTGTCTTTAATACAGTTGGTATATGGTGGGGGGAAGGTGATGAGAAAATCTATGTTGACGGGGAAAAGTTTCCTTCTTCCTTTGGAACAGGAACCGAAGATTATTATGGTTACGCATGGTGCCGACCCGAGGAGTTTACCCATCCATTTATAGCTCAGCCAAGCGGGGAGGGAAATGATAGTGTTGGGATGACTGTAAATCTTCGTTACCGCTCTCTTGATGCTATCCCTTTTAAGGAAAAGATAAGCTCAAATATTGAATTGTGGCACTGGGTGAAAACAAGGTTAAACTATGCTATGACAGCTTTCTGGTACGTTAAGGATGGTTTTAAGAGTAATATTTCTCCCGGACCAGAATTGGTAAAGCTTCCGGTTGCTCATAAACGAAGTGATATTATTAAGCCTTTGGTTTACGAAGATGGTAAACTTGAGGGGGAGGATCTTGAGGTGGTTTCTTTTGCTTCGGGAGAGGTTAATATAAAATACGGGGGTAATATGAGCGGTAAACTCTTTCTTTTGTGGAAAGATGCAAAGGAAGGAGATGAGCTAAGGACAAAATTTATTTTGAACAGGGGAGGAAAGTACAAAGTTCTGGCACGATTGGTGAAAGGGCAAGACTATGGAAAAATCAGAATAAGAATAAATGGGAAAATAATACTAAATTCAATTAATTGTTTTGATAAGAACAAAACAGGAAATTTCTCAATTTTATTGGGAACATATAATTTAAAAAAGGGTGAAAATAGTCTTATCTTCGAACTTCTTTCCGATAAATTGAAAAGTATTGGTGTTGATTATATCAAATTTTTGAAAGCAAATAATTAACATAAAAACTTTTATTGTTTTTTATAATTTTGTATTTTTCATACTTTTTTATTTCTTATGTTATTATTAAATATATAGTATTTTATGGAGGTGTTTTTTATGAGAAAGCTTTATTGGTTGGTACTTCCATTATTAGTAATGATTTTGATTTCATGTGGGGTTAAGGAGAAAAGCGCTACTAAAGAATTTGAGGGATTACTTAAAGGGGAATTTTCGAAAAATGAACCGGGAGGAATTGTCCTTGTTCAAAAAGATTCAAAAATTATATTTCTAAAAGGTTATGGGGTCTCTGATATTAAGACAAAAGAAAAGATAACTCCAGATACGATTTTTAACACAGGTTCAATCTCAAAAACTTTTGTTGCTAATGCTATCTTGATTCTTCAAGAGGAGAAATTATTGTCTGTAAAAGATCCTCTTTACAAATATTTTCCTGACTTTGAAAATAAAGAAATCGCTAAAAAGATAAGAATTGAACATCTTTTATCCCATACATCAGGGCTTCCGGATTTAAGGGATGTTGAAAACAATAGAGATTATTATTTAACTGCAAAGGATAAAGAAAATTTTGAACCTTTGAAAAAGGTAAAATCTCTGCTTTTTGAGCCGGGTGAAAGATTCGAATATTCCAACCCTGCCTATAATGGACTTGCTTTGATAATTGAGAAAATAACCGGTAGAAGGTGGCAGGATTTTGTTATTGCGGAAATATTTAAACCTGCTGGTATGACTCACAGTGTGATAACAGATGGAAGTTTTCCGGACAAAGGAGTTGCGCATGCCTATGTATATGCTAATATAAAAGGCAAAAAAAAGTTCAAAGAGTATGATTATGGAGAGTTTCCAACATTTGCGGCTGCAGGAAATGGAGGCATCTGGTGCTCTGTCTTGGATCTCGCCAAGTATGAACTTGCAATTCGCAACCATGTTTTTCTAAGTAAAGAATCAATTGAAAAATCCAGGACTGTCTTCAGGCCAGAGAATTGGAAGGATTCAGTACCTCCCAAAATAGGCTATGCATGGTTCATAAAGGAAAAGAATGCAAAAGATAATAAATACGGTGTTAAGATAGTTTATCATACTGGTTCTCAGGGAGGATTCAGAGCCTTCTTTATATCTATTCCCGAAAAAGGGATAATCTTCATCGGCCTTTTTAATAGACCTGTTAAAATCTTTTCAAAGATAATGGATAAAGGGCTTGAGATATTGAAAAAACACAATTGGCTTGAACCAAGGAATGAATTATGAAGTGGATAGGACCCCATGTAAGCACTTCAGGTGGAGTTGAAAATGCTCCGATAAATGCTCATAAAATAGGAGCAGGGGCTTTCGGGCTCTTTTTGAAAAATCAACTTCAATGGAATGCACCTCCTTTGAAAGAGGAAAGTATTGTTAAATTCAAAGAAAATTGTAAAAAGTTCGGTTATACTCCTGAACAGATTTTACCGCACTCTTCCTATCTTATAAATCTTTGCTCCCCCCAAAAGGATGCGCTTGAAAAATCAAGAGAAGCTTTTATTGATGAGTTTAAAAGGGCTGAAGCTCTTGGCCTTAAATATCTCAATTTTCATCCAGGAAGTCATAAGGGAAAAATCTCAGAAGATGATTGTATAAAGCTTGTTGCTGAATCAATAAATATTGCTCTGGAAAAGGTGAAGGGTGTGATTGCAGTTATAGAAAATACTGCAGGGCAGGGTGGTAATATAGGATACAGATTTGAACACCTATCTGGAATAATTGATGATGTAGAGGATAAGAATAGAGTCGGAGTTTGTCTTGACACCGCCCATCTTCACGGTGCCGGGTATGATATTAGAGATTGTGACACTTTTGAGAAAACAATAGCAGAGTTTAGAACTATTGTCGGAGAAAAATATCTTAAGGCATTTCATCTGAATGATTCAAAGGTGGAGTTAGGGAGTAGAAAGGACAGGCATCATAGCCTCGGTATGGGGAAAATCGGGCTCAAGGCTTTTGAGTGTCTGATTAAAAGTTCTATTTCAGATAATAAGCCTTTAATCCTTGAAACCATAGATCAAAAAAAGTGGCCGGAGGAAATCAAACTTTTGTACTCTTTTGCTAAATAAATACCTTCTTTTAAAAAACTTTTTCATTCTTGCACACGAATTTCTTTTTTGCTAATATGGATTATTATTAGACAATAGGAGGGAAAGATGCCTGATGAGTTTACCGAAAAGGAGACTATAGGTCTCGGACAGAACATTAGTTCAAGTATTAAAGGTGTTTTTGTAGGAATCATCTTTTTTATTATCGGAGTTGTGATTCTCTGGAAAAATGAAGGTAGGGTTAATGTTGGGAAAGTTTCCGAAAAATTAAGTATTCCAATTAATGCAGAAAAGATTGATGTGTCCTACAATGGAAAATTTGTATCGGCTACCGGTGTTTTCAAAAGTGAAGGGGATGTCGGAGACCCGGATTTTATAAAGCCGGGACCATATGCAGTATTACACAGAAAAGTTGAAATGTATGCATGGGTAGAGCATACGAGCACAAAAACAAAAAAGAAATTGGGTGGAAAGACAGAAAAAGTAACCACTTATAAATATGTAAAAGAGTGGACCTCTTCTCCGGAAGATTCATCATCTTTTAAGCATCCTCAGGGACATGAAAATCCTCAGCTAACTATTGAGCCAGCTACTTTTTATGCGGAGTCCGCAAAGATAGGCGCATATTCAATAGATATAAAGTCACTCAGCCTCCCGGCGGCAAATCCCATTTCAGTAACCGAAGATATGCTTGTAGAGGGAGTGGAGGGATATGTTGACGGAGGCTATATTTTTAACGGAGAGGGAACTTTAAGTAAACCCAAAGTTGGAG
>JAMOVU010000039.1 GCA_027067555.1 Candidatus Aminicenantota bacterium
GGAAAGTTCTTTTAATCCTCTTTCATTTTTTACCTTATAGTGTCTGCTTCCATCATACAACACCAATTCATCCTTTGATACATCAACTCCAAAAACTAAAAATTCCTCAGGATTTAACATTTTCCTCATCCTTTTGTATAATTTATATTATGAGAATTGGAGAAGGTTGGTTGTCCTGCATACACTATGCTTGTAAATACAGCCTGAAGAGTTGTTTCTCTTCGGCTAAGATGTTGTACAGGATTGTGCAGGGGGGGAATGATCTGCTCGACAAGCTGTCTCATTCTGAGACGCTTAAGCCTCGAACATTCTCCTCCTCCAATCCTCTTTTTTTCTCTATTTATACCCTTTATCATTTCTTTCACCATTTCCTATTTTATCTATTTTCTCTTATTTTTACACTTTTTCGCCGTTTTACAGATATTTTTTTATAAATAAAAATATTAATTTATTAAGATACAAGGAGACGCCTAAATTACTCTTTTTTTATGATCCTACTGAAACAAGAAATTTTAAATTTATACATAGAGGAAACATACAATTGAAAGTTATTGACAATAGCCTTATGAGATTTTATATTATAAGAACAAAGAATTGGAATTTATAATTATTTTTATAATAAATTTTATTGGTAAGATATAAAGGAGAGGATGAAAACAAATAATAAAATTGCTTTTCTTATAATGCTTTGTATGCTTATAATTGCACTCTATTACAGGACATTTTCTTTTGATTATATCTGGGATTCCAAGATTCAAGTTGACAATAATAAACTTATTAGAGATAGTAAAAACCCGTTTCAAGCTTTTAAATATGGATACTGGCAGGCCGCAGGCTTCAATAAGGGACCCAATGATTATTACAGGCCTCTGACTATAGCTTCTCTAATGATGAATAGAATGATTTTTGGTAACAAACCTCTTTCTTACAGATTTGTAAATCTGATAATTTTCTATCTATCTCTTATAGTATTGTTTTTTTATTTGAAGAAAGTTGATAATGAAAAATATTTTGCTGAGATAATGGTATTACTCTTTGCTGTTTTCCCTCTTCATGTTGATAATGTAGTCTGGGTCGTCGGAAGATGTGATCTTTTGATGCTACTTTTTGGATTTTTGTCTCTTCTGTTTCTTGAAATTTATTTGCAGGAGAATAAAATATCTTTTTTTGTTTTATCTATTATTTCCTTTGCTTTCGGTCTATTTTCAAAGGAAGCTTTTTTGTTTTTTTTCCCTTTTTTTATTTTATATGAGATAGTCAGAAGAAAAAAAATTACTGTTTTCTATCATCTTTCAAATTTGGTAATGGTTATTTTGTTTTTTTATGTAAAATTTTCTGTTAACGGTGTCGGTGGTTTAAAATTTTCCATTTTTTCACCTTTTTATAAGAATTTTTTGATTATTCTTGGCTCTATTGGTTATTATTTTAAATCAATGATTTTGCCGTTTGATTTTGTTATGTTTGTTTCGGCAACCAGTATTCTAAGAATTAATTATTATATTTGGGGCTTTTTATTTATTGCTTTTTATCTTTTTTTATTGTATCTATTTTTAAAGAAAAATAAAGATTATGGAGTCCCTCTTCTTTTTATTACTGTGTTTTTCCCGGCTTATCTTGTATTTGTCTTTTCCAATTTATTTCCGTATTCACTATCTACAAGATACATAATTCTTCCATTTTTAGGCTTTTTATGGATTATTGTTAAAAGTATTTTAAAGTTAGAGTATAAGATAAAAGAAATATTTATTGTGTTTCTGACTATTGCATACGGTTTTTCTGTCTTGATAAATTCAAGTTTCTACAAAAACGAAGAACTGTTCTGGAGTAAACTTGTAAAAAAACAACCTGATATTGCTTTTGTTAATGCAGAATATGCCCGCTCTTTGATTTTAAAGGGAGAATATATAAAGGCCGAAAAATATCTTAATAGAATTTTAAAATTGCGGATGAAAGAATATACTGCAGTCTTAACCGGTATCCTTTATGCTAATTTATATATAAAAAGAGCAGAATATAGTAAAGCATTAAAATGGTTAAAAACTATTGAAAAATTAAACCTTGACCTTCCCAGCGAAAGAGATATAGTTTCTCTTAAAGTAAAGATAGCAAAATATATGGGCGAGTTTGAAAAAGCTGAGAAAATTTTAAAAAATGCTATTGACAGGTTTGAAGATAATAAAGCATTTAAAAAAGAACTTTATAAACTTTACCTTTGTTTTGATAAAGATGAAAAAGTTAAAGAAATATCTAAATTCGATAAGAATAATTTGTCCCTATTTATAATGAAAAAAAACAGTTTAAAAAATATTGAAAGGATAAAATTTTATGCAAAATGTGGAAATTTTAAAAAGGCTATTTTACTTATAGAAAAAGATTCTTTCGGAGAAAGAAGCATAAAAGAGTTATTCTCATTAGCTGAGTTTTATTATAGATGGGGTAGAGAGAAAAAAGGTAAAGAGTTTATAGATGAAATTTATAAAAAGAACAGGCACAATTATATTATATTAAATACTATTGGTTACTTTTATCTTAAAAAGTTTGCGAGAAAGGATGAGGCTTTGAGATATTTATCTCAATCATTAAAATTAAACAAGAATCAGCCTCAAATTTTGTATTTAATAAAAAGCTTGAATTAGTTCTCCTTTCCAATTATCTTGCACTGAGTTATCTTTTTTATTAAAATAATAAATAATGAAAGAGGAGGTTCGGAAATGATAGCTGTTTTCATAGGGTATCTTCTTTTTACAATCGGGCTTGGTTTATGGCAGGCTCAAAAGACCAAAACCCAATCGGATTTTGTGTTGGGTGGTTCAAAACTTCCCGGATGGATGCTTGCTCTTTCCGAAAGAGCAACCGGGGAATCCGCATGGCTATTGTTAGGATTAACCGGCTTTATTTATGCAAATGGGTTTTCCGGTTTATGGATAGCTGTTGGGTGTCTTTTAGGTATAAGCACAGCGTGGATTGTTTTAGCTAAAAAGTTTAGAGCTGAAGCGGAAAAATACAATGCTCTTACAATGCCCGAATATTTTTCCGCAAAATTCCCCAAAGATGCAAATATAATAAGAATTCTTTCGACTTTAATTATTGTTTTCTTTTTTGTCTTTTATGTAGGTGCTCAATTCGCGGGAGCCGGGAAAACCATATTTCAAACCTTTGGTTTAAATCCGCAGACTGGGCAGATTCTTGCAGCTATCGTTATTTTGATTTATGCCACTGTCGGAGGATTTGTTAGTGTAGTGGCTGTTGATACTTTTCAATCTATTTTAATGATAATGACCCTTGTTGTTACACCTATCATTATCTTAATAAAAATTTTTACCACCCACATTAATATATCACAAGCATTTGCAGCTGCGCCAGCTGGCTACACTTCTTTAACTGGTACGGCAACAGGTTTTGCAGCGGGAATATTAATTTTTAATAATATTGCGTGGTTTTTCGGGTATTTAGGAGGGCAGCCCCAGCTTAATGCAAGATTTATGGGGATGAAAGATGATAAAAATGTTAAAATGGGAAGAAATATAGCTGTTATATGGACTTTACTTGCATATATGGGGGCATTTATTATTGGAGTCGGAGCCCTTGTTCTTTTCGGACCAGGCGCAGTAAAGGATAGTGAGATGATACTACCCCATGTGTTAACCCGCTTATTTCCCGGGTGGTTGGCTGCTATTTTATTGGCAGGTGCTGTTGCAGCAATGATTTCAACTGCTGAAAGTATGCTTTTAGTAGCTGCCTCTTCTGTTAGTCAGGATGTTTACAGTGGAATTATAAAGAAAGGAGAGGTTAGTGATAAAAAGCTTTTAATGATTTCAAGAATAGCAACTTTAAGCATTGGGATTTTTGCATTAATCTTATCATTAACAACTTCAAAACTTATTTATACTATAGTTAGCTATGCTTGGGCAGGTATAGGATGTTCCTTTGCTCCAGCAATTTTACTATCTTTTTACTGGGATAAATTCAATTCCAAAGGGGTAATTACAGCTCTTATTTCAGGTCTTTTAACAACTGTAGTATGGATTTTAACTGGCCTTGAAAAGATAATTACAGCAAGAGCTGTGACTTTCTTTGTGGCAATAACACTGGCAATAATAGTATCTCTTTTGACCAATAAAGGTGAAAAAACAAAGGAAGCGTAAAAAAGGAGAACATATGAGAAGAACTTTATTTTTTGTATTATTTTTAAGTATTTTAATTGTAAATGTTTTTTCAGGGGATATAGGAGTATATGTGTGTGTTTTCGGTGGTGCAAATATACCTTTGAGAACAGAAATAAATGACAGTTGGAGCGATACTTACTTGAAATTACCTTATTATTATACGATTGAAAATGATTACAAAGATAGCATTACAAATTATTATGGGATTGAAGTAAGTTATTATTTTCTTAAAAATTCAGCTATTTATCTTTCTTACAATACCCTGAAGAAATCTTTTGATTCTGAATATAAAGGAAAGTACCCCAATCCTATTTTACCTACTAATTATAGAGACATAGTTATTGAAGATGACATTGAATTTAATGTTTACCAAACTTCTTTAGGTTTCAAGCATAAATTTACTTCCGGGAAAGAATTTTTTGGCGAAACTTCAATAGGGCTTTCTGTTTTCCATGGAACTCCGACTTTTATGAAAGATATGAATGTGGGGGAGAAAGACAATCATAAAGAGGTTGTTTTAAAGGATATAGAATTTTTTAATACCCATTATAGAAGTATAGGAGTTGAGATAGGAGCAAATTTATATAAAAAAGTGTATCAAAAATTGATGTTTGGATTGGAATTAAAGTATAATTATGGCTCATTCAGGATAGAAAAGATTGAAAGAGATGATCTGATTGTTCCGCTTCAATCAATAATTTTTCTGGTGGGATTAAAATATGGGTTTTAAGGAATGGGTGTAAGAGAGTACAATTTATATAGCTGGAATGTGAATGGCCTTAGAGCAGCTATAAGGAACGGGTTTATTGATTTTGTAAAAAAATTCAAACCCGATATTCTTGGAATACAGGAGATTAAACTTCAGGAAAATCAGATACCAAAAGAATTAATTTTATTGGAAAAAGATTATTCCTTTTTTTGGAGTTTTGCTGAAAAAAAGGGGTATAGTGGAACAGCTGTTTTTGTAAAAAAAGGATATGAGCCTTTAAGTGTAAAAACTGTTTTCCCCTCGGAGATTCTTTCAAAGGAGGGTAGGGTAATAGAGCTTGAATATGAAAAATTTACCTTTTTTAATATATATTTCCCTAATGGACAAATGAGTGAGGAAAGATTGACTTACAAACTTAAGTTTTATGATGAAGCACTTGAGTATTTTGACAAACTAAGAGAGAAAGGGAAGAAACTTATTATAACCGGTGATTATAACACTGCCCATAAAGAAATAGACCTTGCCAATCCCAAAGCAAATGAAAATCGTTCAGGCTTTTTGCCAATTGAAAGGGAATGGATTGATAAATTTATAAGTCATGGCTATATTGATACTTTCAGGTATTTTAACAAGGAGCCTCATCAGTATACATGGTGGACTTATAGGTTTAAGGCTAGAGAGAAGAATATCGGATGGAGAATAGATTATTTTTTTGTCTCAGATGATTTAATTGATAATGTAAAAGAATCTTATATTCTTTCTGATATTTATGGCTCGGATCACTGTCCTATTGTTTTAAAGATAGAAATTTAGTTAAAAAAATCTGAAGGTTAGGCCCACTCTGTATTCTTTCATCTTATAACGGGGTGATTCCTGTCTTATGTATGCTCCGTGAAGAACTAAGATCGGAAGAATTCTGACATCGAGCTCAGCTCTTAATCCCCAAACAAACTTCCATTCTGTATCTCTTTCTTTTGCGTAACCTGCCTGTCCTGTTATGCTGTAATGGAATAGGCTGAAATCACCTCTGGATGTTCCGTATATTTGATGTTGTTGAAGCCTTTGCGGTGCATAGTATTGAGGTGGATCAAAATCAGAGTCTCCAAATCTAAAAAGATATCCGATTCCGAGGAATGGCCATTCTTTAAATCTCCTGTAGAACCTTCCATATATTAGAATAATATCATTAGTATCAGTATTGTGCCTGTATGTTATATTGGCAAAAAGATCCCACATATCCTGAATTCTTGAATATGTAAAAAGTGAAAATCTGTTGGACATAATATCCTGTCTTATTGCCTCCACTGTCTCAATTTCCTCGTGAGCTGCTTCTAAATCTATGTGTCCTCCCCATTTGGCATTTGGGATGTGAATATTAAAGAGTCCTCCAATATGGTCTTCAATATTATCCATGTCAAGATACCATAACTTAAAGTTTAGCCATCTCTCTTCCGAAAAATGAAGTTTGATATTTCCTCCGTATCTGGTACCTTCTTCGAATCCATAACCATTTCTTTCCCAATGGTTTCTGTTTGCGAATGCCGTAATTTGTAAAAAATCACTTAGGTAAACCCTACCTTCTCCGCCGTATCCCCAGAAACTTCTTCCGTCACTATCTGTCCAAGTATCATAGTATCCATCTAAGAAAAGATGTTTTCTATTAAGAGCGCGTTTTAAAGCCTTCTCAATTCTTGTATAACCGGGAGATTTTTTGTAATCCTTTGTTTTAGGGTAAAGCTTTAGAGCTAATCTTAATTTATCAAGGCCATTTGGAAGATCTCCTTCCATGTCATAATTGGAACCCCAATTAAAGTTGAGTTCAATTGGATTTGCTTCAGCCTTTTTAGCTTCTTTGAACCTTATATTTGCTCTTTCATGTTGACTTTGCCAGTAAAGAATTTTTGCAAGTTCAAGTCTTACTCTTACTAAGGGATTTTCTTCTCTTAGGTATTTTATGAGATCTTTTGATGACCAAGTAATTGGAACAACTTTGCCCGGTAATCTTACATAGTCAGTTTCTTTTCTGTCTGTGCATAAGAAACCTGAAGAGTCGTATGCAATTGCAAAATCAAAATTTTCTTTTACTGCTTGATGAAGGGTTTCTATTGCTTCATTATCCGTATCAAGGGAAATTTGGCCATAATCTCCCCACGGATAGACTAATATATGTTTGTAAGTATCTCCTAAAGCTTTTGATGCTCTTTTGAGTTTTGAGTTTATCCTTAAGTACATTGAAACTTTATCCTCTTTTTTACCATGTATGTATAATTTATGGGTAAAGGGATTTCCTAATGTGCCTTTCTCATCAATTACTTCCTTATTAAAATTAATTGGACCACTTGATGCGAGCATCCATCTTCCACTTTTTAACATTTCTGAATTCTTAATTAGTGGGGAGTCTGTATTAAGTGCTAATACTGCTCTCCCGTCAATTTCTTTTAATGTTTTATTAATCCTATTGATGATTTTTGCCGATGGGTTAACAATTACAACAATTACTCTTTTTTCTTTTGATGTTGTTGTAAGTTCGGCAGGAGTGATAAAATGATAACCATTACTCTTAAGTGCTTTAAGGTGAGCGATTACAGTTTCTATGTTAATTTTTCCAAAATATTTACAGAGGGAAATATCTTTATAGATCAGAATAGGAACAGCTTCATTTACATTTCTCTTTGCATGCTTTCTTAAAAATTTGTAAGCTTTTCTGTATCTATCTGCTTCTGCATTTGCAACTGAGAGCTTAACCTTTGCCATAAAATCCCATGGCCTTTGTTTTACTATTTTTTCAGCGTATTTTAAAGCTTCAAAAGGCCTGTTTCTCATAGAGTAAATATCCTTTAAGGAGGATAGTGCAATTAGAAATTGAGGATTTCTTTTTAAAAGTTTTTTATAGAATTTTTCGGCTTTTTTTAATTTCTTTTTGTAAATCAGGGCTTCTCCAATTATTCTTAACATGGAAACATTTGAAGAATCAAGCTTTAGGTATTCTTTAGCAGCTTTTTCAGCTAACTCGAAATTTTTTAAAATTTCTGAAACTTCAGCCTGAATTCTATAAACACCGGCTTTAACATCTTTTTTTATTGCTTCTTCAGAGATTTTTAATGCTTCATCAAACTTTTTTTGAGAAATATAAATATCTCCTAAAAGCTCATATGCATCTGCATCACTTTTGGTTGATAATAGTTGTTTTAAGATATCTATTGCATCATCTGGTTGACACTCTTCATACATTGAGCTTGCGGCTCCTATTGCATAAACCGGTGTATCTGGGTAGGAAAGGTATAGCTCTTGCCATAAAGCAAAAGCTTTCTCCTTTTCTCCGATCATATAATACATATCTGCTAACATACTTTTTGAAGTGATATCCTCATCCGTAACTATCTTTTCAAACCACTCTATCTGTTTCCTTGCTTCCTCGTATTTATCAAGTTTTAAGAGGGTATTGAAAAGATCGATTCTTAAATCCGGTTGATTGGGTTGAGCTCTTAAACTTTTATAAAAATGATTCACTGCAAGCTGTAATTTTCCTTTATCCAAAGCCAATTTGGCTAATATACCTTCTTTTATGGATTCATTGGTAGTTCTTTTCAAAACATTTTTCATTATATTTAAAGCTTCTTGCTTGTTTTTTAGTTTTTCTGCAATATTTACGGCAATTGCCCAAATATCCGGCTTATTTGGATCTCTCTCAATTGCTTTTTTAAATAAGTATAAAGCAAATTTTAAATTATCTCTGTTTTTCATTTCAACTGCCATTGCAACAAGAATGTCAGTTAGTTTTTTATCCAATTCAGGGTAATTTTTAAGGATTTTCTGGATTTTTTTATTTAAAATTATTTTTGAAAGCTCTTTATTGTATGAGCATAGATCGAGGGATGTTATAAAAATTTTTAATTTATCTTTCTCTGTTTTATCATTTAATTTATTAATAAATGGCTTCAAATGTGTCGGTAATGGTTCACATACATCTGAGTTTGCTTCTGCATACGAAAGGTAAAGGCCAGTTAAAGGAAGATTTTCTTTATTATTCCATGCAACTCTTAATATCTCCTTGGCACCCCGGTATCTTGTGTTGTTTATAAGTTTAAGGCCTAATGGTAAAAATTCACTCTTACCTGTCCATTTTCTATAGAGCTCCACTGCTTGATCCAATCTTCCATCTTCCGCCA
The DNA here is from genome assembly GCA_027067555.1 of Candidatus Aminicenantota bacterium. Taxonomy (GTDB): domain Bacteria; phylum Acidobacteriota; class Aminicenantia; order JAMOAD01; family JAMOAD01; genus JALXDT01. The sequence continues at coordinate 9,045 of JAMOVU010000039.1, forward strand.
GCTGAGCGATTACTAAAAAGATTAATTTATCTCTATCAGATAAATTCCCGGAAATAGCTTTATCCCACGCTTTTATAGCTTCGTCTTTTTTCCCATTCATCCACAAGCTCCATCCAAGATCTCTCCAGGCTGATGATTTGTTTGGAGAAATTTTAATCAGTTTTTCAAGGGGGATTATGGCCTCTTTACTTGATACTTTTGAACTCCAATCAAGGTAAGCATTTTCTAACATCCTTTTTATTCTTTTATCATGGGGATACATTTTATAAAGCTCTTCAAAATATTCAGAGGCTTTTTTAAAATTTTTCCTTGAGTTTTCAACAAGAGCATTGGAAAGTAGTATTATTCTTTTTCCATCTTTCAATTTTTTTATCTTATTTTCTAATTTATTTGCCTCTTTTGTGTCTCCTTTTAATTTTAAAATCATAAGTTTCAATGATAAGGCTTTTTTATAATTTGGGTTTTCCTTTAGCAATTTATCAGCATAAAAAAGAGCTTCCTCATACTTATTTCCTTCAATTAAAGCATTAATAATCCATTCCATAACGCCTTTGTTTTGAGGGCTTTTCTCTAAAATTACTTTCCACTCTTCAGCTGCTTTAAGGGGCTCTCCTTCTCTAAAGTAGGTCCATCCTAATTCTCTCAGAAGAGGGGCCCAGTCACTTCTGAACTTTTTACCATTAAGAAAGCATTCAATTGCTTTTTGATTATTTCTATTTTTAAGGTGGTGTATCCCGAGTTGTGTCCATGCAAGTGCAAATAGTGAGTTGACATTATCTGATGCCTCTTTAGGGTTTATCTCAGCTTCAGAAAGGATTGTTTCTGCTTCAGAGAGCTTTCCGTAAATTATTTTTTTCATTGCAGAAATTGCTGCTATTGCTTCTTTTTTCTCTATATTGCTTTCCCACTTTTCTAAAATTTTATCTGCTTCTGAATAATTTTCATTCATAATTAATTGTTCTATGGAAGTTAAAATCCATCCTTGAACCTGTGTGTCATCCTTTTCTATTGAAAGAACGGTTTGGAAACAGTTGAGCGCTTCCGAGTATTTACCTTCTATCATTAAAATTCTTCCGAGCTGTTTCCATGCAGGGGCATAGGCGGGGTCTGCTTTTACAGCCAATCTTGCATACTCAAGACCTTTTTTTAGATTGCCATTCATTACATTTAGTTTAGATTCATGAATAAGTCTTAGGGTGGAGGAGCGGATTTTATTGGTATCTTTTTGAGAAGCAGAAAAAAGAAATGCAAAGGATGAGAATAATATTAAAAAAATGAAAAATTTTTTGCTGTCTTTTTGCCTGCGCATCATTCTTTTGTTCCTTTTATTGCGATTTTTAAGCCTTTTATCCCATCTATTTTTCCTGTTGTTAGGATGAGAATTCTATCTTCTGGAATATTGGCCACTATTGAATTGTAAGCTCTTTTAACATCCAGTGTTTTCCCATAAATAAGAATAATATCATCCCCCAGTGTCCATTTCTTTTTTGCCAGTTCCATAGCTTCTTGAGGGGTGACAATTCTCAATACATTAAAACCATACTTATGAAAAGCCTTATGAAGTTCACTCTCTTTTCCATAAAGAGCAAAGTATTTTAATAAAAGTCTTATAGCAGGATATTTTAATTCTGAAATTAATGCTCTCACAAAGTTTTCAGCACTTTTTTTATCCATATTGGTATTTAATTGAAGAAGCGGGATTGTAGTAATTCCCACTGCCGCGGCTTTAAGAATTTCTATCTCTTTTTCTTCCTTTATGAAGATTGGGTTTATCGTACTGTTAATTCCCATTTTTGATAGTGCTCTTTTTGCTTCTAATAAGTTATTAATATTTGAGAATGGCCCCACAAAAACTCCGTGAACTATTTCTGAATTGTCAGAATACTGAATTTCTTTTTCAAAGCAGACAAAGCCTTTGTTCTTTAAAAATTCATAAAGCGCTTCTGCTTCTGCGGGCTCACTATATTCTCCGACTTTTAAAACAAATGAACCTGATGGTAACCGAAGTATCTTTTTGTTTTTATTTTTTATGCATTTCTTGTCAACAAGGATATTTTTTTTATTTAAATAAAACATGTTTTCTATTGTTTTCAAGTATTTTTCAACTATTTTATACTCTTTTAAATTGTCAGAGGAAATTATATATGTTTTATTTTTCTCCTTATTTAAGTTTGCTTTTAAGCCTTCTTTGTTTAGTTTTTCAATAAAAGAATTTGCACTTTTCCTATCTTTAAATCCTTTTATTTTGATAATATAAGAGCATTCCACTCCGATTAATTCATCTTCTTTTATGTTTGGAAGAAATAAATTATTATTTTCTATGATAAAACTTTTTATAAAAGCATTAAAACCCTTTTTCTTTATTATATCAAGCTCTTTTTTTGCTTCTTTTAAAGAAGAATAGGGGCCCACGGAAATCTCAAAATAAGAAGTATTTTTTTCATCTGATAGTTTTCTTTCTATTGTATTGAAAAATAATTTGTTTAAATATTCTTTTACTGCTTCTGCCTCAACTTTTTTGGTATAAGTCCCAATGTAAATTTCGTATATTTGGTTCCCTTTGTTTGTTCCGAGGTTTCCCAGAAAATCATTTCCAATTTTCCCATTGTACCATGTAGGTATTATACCTGTGACTATTTTCTGAGCTTCAGGGGTTAGTTCTTTATAGCTATTAACAAAAGCGAAAACTTTTGGTATTTGTGATGCCTTAAAATCCAAGAATTTGACATCGGATTTTTGAGCTAAAAATCCGATTCTTCCTTTCACCGTATTTGAGGATACTGGAAGTGCATTACTAATTAACTTCCCATTATGCCATACCCATGCTCTTTTACCTTTTAATATGAACTTTACATCATGAAATGTTTCTTTTTCCTCTTTAAGAGGATATCTCAAGAGTGTTTGATAAGAATTTCCTATCTTTTCTCTTATGTAAATACCTACTTTATCCAAACTAATACTAAAAAATGATTTATTTGAAGTGTATCTGAGAAATATAACAAAAGAAGCATTATCCATTAAGATAAATTTAACATCACCTTTGATATCTGACCAATTATCACTCCCTCTTAGCCATATATTTGCATTTGGTGTTAATAAGAATCCTGTTGTTTTTATTTTCCCTTTTTTAATCCAGTCTTTTTTGTCTGAAACTATTTGATAGAATTGTGATCGTGGGGAAAATTTATCAAGCTCTTTTATCAATCTTTCGGCATCCCAATTTGAAGGTATTCTTAATCTTGTTAGTGCATAGGGATTGCTACCTGTAACATTTAAGGGATTATTTGCTGAGATAAAGGCAATTTTGTAAAACTTTTTTAAGGCTTCCCTGTTGATTTCTTCAGCTTTAGGGTAAGCTCCAAAACCTGTACCCGGGTCTGAATAGGGGTAAAGATAAGCTAACACTTTTCTTCCCACAGGTTTGTAGATTCTATTAAGTATTTCCGCTGATTTTTTATAATCCTCAAAAATCCTGTATTTAAATGAAAATTCATCTTCCAATTTTCCATTTTTCCACATCAAGTGACTTAAAAAGTGATCTATTGTCCCCTTTGAATCTATAGGAATTCCCTTGATTGCCGAGTCTCCCATACTACATAAACTCCAGTGTGGATCTTTAGCAAGTTTGATTAATTCTTTCTCTTTTAAAAATACACCACCTCTTCTTCTCATAAGGCTTGTAGGAACGCACATTGAAGCTAACATTCCAAGATCTTTTAACATTGACCTT
>JAMOVU010000040.1 GCA_027067555.1 Candidatus Aminicenantota bacterium
ACAAAGTAAATTTTCTTCTTCATATTTCCTCCTTTACTAAAGCCATTAAGCATAAAATCTATTTTAGACGAAAGCATTTTCTTTCAAATAACCCGCTTTCAGTGTATAATTAAATTATGTTTTGCCTGATTACAGGTTAACATTAGGGGAAGAGGCGGGGGCCCTCCGCCTCTTTGCCATATTAGATTAACCAGTTCAATTATTTACTTGCTCCATAGACCACCTTTAAAATTTGCATCTCCGTTATCGTTTGTTGATGAACCTCCACTATTTGCATAATAACATCCACATCCGCAACATTTGTCAGGAGTTACAATAACCAAATAACCACCCCTTATTTTTTCAAGTTCTTTTCTTGATAAATTTGTTAACTTAAGTTTCTTCATGGCTTTTAACCTCCTTTTTCATTTTTTTACTTGCGCAAGTTTTTTCATTTTTCAATTTTTTCCCTTGTCAATCTAAAAACATCATCATTCAATTTTGAAAAATAAACATAATCCTTATAAAAAAAACTATTATTAGCAACATACTCTGGATATTTATTCTTATCTATTACTATTTCATTTATTTTAATCCCATTGGAATCATATATTTTTACTTTATATTTGCTACATGAATAAACAGGTCCCAATGCTTTAATAACAAAGATATTTTCCTCTTCATCAGTAAAAATTTTCTCATAATATGTACCATACTCGGGATACTTCATCTTTGATAATAATCTTCTTATCATCTTCGCTCTGAAATCACCCTTTTTTATTATCTCATCCAAAGTTTTTTCGAATGCCTTTTTTTCTTCTTTTGTTATTTCTCTCTTCTTAAATCCTGTATCCACTTTTCTTATCAACTTCCCTTCATTTGTATAAATATCAAACTCTCTTTGATTAGTTATTCCCGCGACAAACCTTTTATTGTTTATTTTGCTAATATACAATTCTCCGAAAAAAGCTCCAGGAACAACTGGTGAATAACTTTCTTTTCTCTTATATTCATTGATCTTTTTTATAACTCCTTTCCCAAAATCAAATAAATTCAATTTGATCCTACTCATACCATCTTTATTACCGGAATACATAGTTACAATTATTATTTTGTTATTATCAAAGCCCATTACATTAAATACGGGCTCTTTTGTCCTTATTATCTTTACAAAATTCCCATTCAAATCAAATACACTTATCTTCATGTTCAAAGGGTAATCAGCTACAAGCAAATACTTATTATCAAGTATTGATAAAGCCCCCGGATGATACAAATCCCCGGGCCCTCTTCCTTTCCTTCCAAACTTTTTTATAAATTTACCTTTTTTATTGAATTTATAAACACAGTGGCAGGCTTTATTCCCAAGCCCCGTTGCAAAAAAGCTCCCGTCAGGTAAAAAAGCTATATCCTTTATCCCTTGCGGAAAATAGATATCCCATTCAGTCCCTTTTCCGAAATCGGGATCGGGAACAAGTTTAATCTTTCCGCTCTTGTAAACATCCAATAGTGAAGCTGATAGTGTTAATGAAAACAGAGTAAACAAAATTATAAAACTTACGCCTCTCATAATCCGAAAACTTCTTAAATTCATCTCTTTCTAACCTCCTTTTCTAAAAGCTTAAAGCCGTACCTTCGGGTAGCTTAAAGCAAAAGATTTTTAAGCAGCTCTTTGGGCTTTCAGTAATTAAAGCTCTCAACTTTTGCAAAATCCCGCACGGTTTGTAGAATTCAGCATTCATAATTATTAATCTCTCCTCCTTCTTTGAAGCTGAGTAGGTAAACAGCCGTCCCAGCTGATCAGCCTTTTAAAATGTTTGGCTTTTGGCTCCGGATTTTTAAATCTCACTTGTTTCCTCTATCTTTTACAGCAATTTTGCATTTGCATTCCTCAACTCCAAGCTTTCTATCTATCAAATATCTCAAATAATCCTCCTCCTGCTCCCCCTCCGTCACCTTCCTTATCTCTCCTTTCTCATCTATAAAGTATATCGTCGGATACATCCATACTCCCCCCAAACAATCTATTAACTCCTCATTCTTTTCATACACAGCATATGGAATATCATAAATTTTTATCGCTTTCTTCACCTTATCATCAACCCGTATCATCAATAAACTTATAAGCTCAACCTTTCTCTTGTAATCATTGTATATCTTTTTCAATCCCTCTATCATATCAACGCAATGTGAGCATCTCGGAGACCAAAAAACTATTATTAATCTTTTCCCGATATAATCCGTAAATTTAACCTCTTTTCCCGAAATATCCTTTAATACAATACCCGAGCATTTCCCTTTAATACTCCTCAAATCCTCTTTCGCCCCCATAACAGAATTCATACAAATTAAAATAACAAAAATACTAAAAACAAATAACAATCTTCCTATTTTCCTCAAACTTCCACTAATAACAATCTCTTTCATAAACACCTCCTTTCTTAAAGCCTCCGAGCCTCTCAGGCAGCCTTTTGGGCTTAAAGCTATTAAAGCTTTCAGCTCTTGCACTGTCCCGCATGATTTTAAAAAAGCTCGGAAGCTTGAAGGCTTTGAAGCTTGGAAACTACTCGACTTCAAACAATTCATCTCTCTTTTCTCCTTATATAATTTTCCGTTTTATTAGAGTTCTAACCTCAATAGAGGGAATAAATAATATATGCAAAAATCATGCCAAAGCTTTCGGCGTTCGAAAACTATTGAAAAATAAGGATTTTTAGTTTTTTGAGAATTGTAATATTTGCTCTTCGGATAACCTATGGGTTATATCTGATAACCTATAGGTTATTTCAACCACATTTTTGGCATTCTTCCAAACTCACACCTTTAAATCGTATTTGTGAAAAAGTGAAATCAATTTTTTATAATCACTCTCATCAATATTCATCTTCTTTATTGCTTCTTTATAGTTTCCATCAGATTCAACATAATATCTTCTTATAACCTCTTTCACTTCTTCCCTCTTTATATCCCTATCTATAAACCTCCTCCATACAACTTCCCAGAAACTCCCTCCTCCCTCTATCTCCTCTATTAACTTCTTCACTGTCTCGCTCGTCTTATTATCTTCTCCCTTCTCTGATTTCCTCTCTCGGGAGTAAAATAAAAGTTGTGTATAAGAGAATAATTTTTTATTTATAAAAAATATTGATAGCGGGAGGTTGAAGGAATGATAAAAGAGATAGAATATAAAGAAATAGAAGAAATAAAAAACAGGAG
>JAMOVU010000041.1 GCA_027067555.1 Candidatus Aminicenantota bacterium
TGCAAGTTGTAATTTTAGCAGGGTTATTTTGGAAAATAAGCCTTCCTCCAGGGTCTCTACCTTCTTTTCCCTGAAACTGTTTTCATCGTAGTCCAGAACCTCAATCAACACGCCCATACTATCTTATCTTAAATATAATGCCCCCCCAAAAATAGAGTATCTCAGCATAACTACTCTAAGAATATTTAAATCACGGAGCAAAGTGACAATGTGTTTCCCCGAAAACGAAAGTATTAACTCGTAACTCCCTCATTTTTATCTTCTGACATTTACGCCCGATATTTGTCTGTAAATATGTGTTACATAGTTCTCAGTAAATACTACAAAACCATTTTTAAGTCTCATTAGTTTATCTTGCAAATATTCGTTATTTTCGAAATTTAAATCATAAGGAATATCAATAGTCTTTATAGGAGCTTCGCTTTCTGTAATCTTAAGTGCTTCATGCCTTCTACTTCTTTTTTTAATTTGGATTCCGATAAAGGAATTATTAACTCTCCCGTATACATCTATCCCTTTCAAATCCAAAATAACATCGCTATCCATTTTGGGAGAAACTATAGTCTTGTTCCAAGTATAACTTAAGTCAAGCTGTGTAAGTAGTGATACCCAAGTTCGATACATTCTAGCTTTTAAGCCCACAAGGATATAACCTTTTATAAGCTCGTCTGTCTTTCTAGTTTCAACATCCTCTTCTTTCAAAAGTGAAAAAACATTAGGATTATTTTTTATTTCGTATTTAATCTGTGATTTTATCACATTAATGTCTATGAACTTTTGATGTTGCGATAGAAAATTATTTAGATCTATATTGCATTTGTATTCTCTCCAAAAGTCCTCAAAGGATGGGAATATATCTTCTTCTGATATCAGTTCTGGTTTTATTCCAATAAAATTGATAGGACGAATACCATTTGAGTATTCTTTCAAATACAACCATTTTATAAATCGTCTTTCAGTATTTAGTTCAGTATTAAAACTGAAGTGTCCTAAGACCCGATATAATGGAATTCGTCCACCCGACTCAACTAATAAATTGCTTACATTCTTTAGAATTTTACAGCGTGATGGGATGTCATTGACGAGTAAAGTTACAAATTTCTTTTTCCAATAAAGATGGTAAATTAAGGATAAGTGCAAACTCCGAAATTTTCCCGATAAGTCAAATTCCACGGTTTTTATTCTTTGTAGATATTCTCGATAATCAGACAAAGGGATGCTTTTTAAAAACTCTTTATATCTTTTTGTTAGGTTTTCCCAATTGGCTAGGTGGAGGATAGGCAAAAAAGATTCATAGTCTTTTTTTACAATCTCTAATATTTTATCTTTCATCAGTTGTTCCTCTCAGTATGCGTAAGTAACTCTTTTAGCTCCTCCTTTGTAGGTAATGGAAGCATTTTAAGTTGTGTTATATTAAAATGATAGGTGATTTCTCTAAAGATGTCTTTTACATATTTCTTAATTATTTTTGAATTTAGATATTCAACTACCTCTTCCTCAGTAAGATCAAACTGCGTATTTATTAAAGTGTGTTTTCTCAACAAATGGTAAACATCTCCCATCCATGGATATGCTTTATAATCATAGGCAGCCCCTACTTGCCCCTTCCCTCTAAAGCCTAAACCTACAACAATATGGGGCCTATCAAAAAACCTCCTCAAATAAATTCTCTTTTCCTTCTCAATCCAATAACCTGTAAGGGGTTTATAAATAACTTTCCCAATTTTTAGGTTTCTCCCATTGAGAATGGGAAGTAGATTCTTTCTATTAGACAAATTTCCTGTTTCTATTATGGACGTATTGTGTTTTATTTCTGGAGTTCTTGGTGATATTTTTATTTCATAAATGTCTCCAAGCTTAAAACTACAAATATGATCTACTTTCCTACTGAACTCTGTTGAAAACAAAATTATATCTCCATCCCAATGAGTATTTTTTGCAATTACCTTTGGGTTAGCATTATTATAATCGTATAATATAAGTTTATTCTCTTCGGATTTAGATTTTATAAACCTCAAGATCACAGTAGCCACCTTCGCTTCTGGCTTAAATACATTATTACCCATATATACAATTTCAGTCTTGCCATGTGTCGCAAGGAAATTACGGAGCTTTCTGAATTCATCTAGAATCATGAAAGTGGCTGGAACGATGAATATAAGCTGTCCATTATCCTTTAATAATTTTATTGATTTTTCTATAAACGCTCCATACACATTATACTTTCCATACCATGTTTCATATGTTTCCTTGTATTTTTTTTTGGTTTCATTATCCACTCGTATTTTGTAATGTTCTGACAAACTCGGTATACCATAAGGTGGGTTACCTATGATTACATCAAAATGTTCATCGGTATTCCAGAGTAGATAATCGTAATGAATAATACGTATATTCTGAGCTAAGCCATGTTCATGAATGTATTCAATTACCTCTTCGTTAATTTCCACACCTATTTTATCTAATGCATTTTCAAAAATATGTTTTTTATTCTTTTTAATTCCCATTAGAAACTGACAAATCCCACAGGCAGGTTCAAGAATTTTAACACTGTCCGTATTCAGGTTTCTCTCATCTATCAGATTTACCATAAAATCAACAACCCATTGTGGTGTGAAAAATATTCCCCAATCTTTTTTTATGTGCCTGACTTTGTTATTTGCAGCAATAGCATGAACTTCAATATCTATATCTCCTATTTGGGCTCTCCTATATGACTTTAAATTTTTATGACCACGGGCCGAAAACTCATTTAATTCCTTTATATACGAACCATTTGAGTATGCTGTTAATTTAGTGAAATAACCTAAGGATTTGCTTATAATGCTACTCTGCATTTCTTCCTTTAGTCGGAAGCTCATCTCCAATCTTCTCTTCTTCATAAGAGAATATTAGCAACTTAGTGGGGTAAAATCAATGTCAATAAACTGGAAATAGTAGAGCGGTTACCCCCCTATCAAGCACCCCAGGGCAATGGAGTTGAGTTTGTCTTCGTCGGATTCGGTGCGGGAGGGGATAAGAAGGGGAACGCGGGCGCCCATGATTATGTGGCCCACAGGAAGGTGCATGTAGTAGGTGAAGGATTTTCCGAAGATGTTTCCTGCCTCTATGTTGGGGACTATGAATATATCCACATCTCCGGCAATTTCGGACTTAAATTTTTTCTTCTCTGCGGCGGCGCG
>JAMOVU010000042.1 GCA_027067555.1 Candidatus Aminicenantota bacterium
GATTCACTCTGTTTCAATAGGATTTTTGCAGGATATAAATGCGTGGATATTTATGCCCCTTTATGTTGAATTTTACATTTCAAATGACGGGAAAAATTTTAAAAAATTGGGAAAGGTTGTAAATGATGTTGATGAAAGGAAAGAGGGAAGAATTGTAAAATATTTTAAAGTTTCAAACTTGAAAGCAAAGGGAAAATACCTGAGAGTATTTGCAAAAAACAGAGGAATATGTCCCCCATGGCATAAAGGAGCAGGAGGGAGAAGCTGGATTTTTGCCGATGAGATTATAGTAAAATAACCCTCTACTTTTAAATTTTATTTTTTCTATATCCTCCACAGTATTGAAACAGCACCATAAGATAATTCATTTCTTCTGGAACTTAAAATAGAAGAGCGTATCTGTTTTGTAACGGAAATTTGAAAATTATGAAAATAAAAACTAAGTGAAATAACCGCTCTCCCCAAAAAATATCCGCTATCTATATTATATTCTTTTGCGGAATCAATTACATAAAGATAAGCTATTATATCCAAGTAGAGACCGAAGTTTACAGACCAACCAAACCCACGATTTAAAGTTTGTAGCCCCAAAAGAGCACCTTCATTTATCATTCCCGAATAATAAACATTAAAATTCTTAGGATAATTTTTGCCTATTCTCCACATTGCTCCGACAGATGAGCCTGTGAAAAAATTTCCAAGGCTTAAGCTTATATTCCCAATCAAATCAGAAGAAAAACCATTCCCATAATTCTTTTCCCATCTTCTTATTCCATGCTCATAAACCAAACCAAAAGTAGGATGATTCGGCAATTGAGTATCCCATCCCTGAGGCTCAACACCTCCAATTAAATTGTGAAACCATTTTTGAGCTGCTCCTGCTCCCGAATCAGGCCCCACAATTCCAAGTTGAAATTTAAATTCATTGTAAGAATGAGAATCATGCTCGAATAGAAGAAAGGATAATACAAGATGTCCGGCATAGGGAATATCATTGTAATTGGGCTCTTTTTTTGTAATATCCTCAGGAGTAAACATCATTTGATAAAGACTCATACCAAAATTGTAATATTTATCTTTTTCCACCGATAAAAATGGAATTGCTTTTATCCACCCCTTTACAATTTTAGAATAAAAATTGTTTTGAGTCTCTAATTTTTCTCCCTTTATTCCTTTTCCCAACCACCCGAACCTAATACCATTTGTATAGTGTTTATCCGTACCCGCAAAAAAATCATTCTCAATTACAATGGAAAGTGTATCAGCAGATATTTGAATGCTAAGAAAAAGTATGAAAAACACAAAAAGCAGATAACTTTTCTTCATCTTTTAGAATTAACACATAAAGAAGGAATTTGCAAATTATGATACTTTACTATTTCGGCCTTAAAGAAAGTATGATTTCATATTTTTTACTGAGAAAAAGAGCTTTGTGAAATTCTTCAGCCGAGATTTCCCCTTTAACTCCCTTCTGCACAAGTTCATCCTGCTCTTTTTTCTTCTCCTCTATTTCATCATAATCCACTTCTTCGGGATCCAGAGCCTCTTCGCTCAGTACGGAAACAGAATGGGGCTGTACATCAAAGTATCCTCCCTGAACAAAGAGTGATTTTTTAAGAGTACCCGTTCTATACCATAGCTCACCCATTCCGAGCATAGCAAAAAATGGTGTATGCCCTTCCAAAACTCCCACATAACCTAATTTTGCTGGAATTTCTATCTCGTCAGCTTCTGTTTCCAGGATTATTCCCTGAGGTGCTATTATTTCAAACTTCATCAAACCTTTGCTCCCATTTTTTTAGCTTTTTCCTTAACCTCTTCGAGGTTTCCAACCATATAAAAAGCCTGCTCCGGAAGGTGATCCCATTTTCCTTCAACGACCTCTTTAAAGCTGGCCACGGTCTCTTCAATAGGAACATACTTTCCTTCTATTCCCGTAAACTGCTCGGCAACAAAGAAAGGCTGAGAAAGGAATTTTTGAACTCTTCTTGCTCTGTTAACTATAACCTTGTCCTCTTCTGAAAGCTCTTCCATTCCCAATATCGCAATTATATCCTGAAGATCTTTGTAACGCTGCAAGATTTCTTTTACTCTTCTTGCCACCAAATAATGCTCTTCGCCTATGATTTTAGGATCTAAAATTCTTGAAAATGAAGATAATGGATCAACCGCAGGATAGATTCCCTGCTCTGTTAACGCTCTTGATAGGTTTGTGTTTGCATCAAGGTGAGAGAATGTTGTGGCAGGAGCTGGGTCAGTATAGTCATCAGCAGGAACATAAATCGCCTGAACAGAGGTGATAGAACCTTTTTTGGTGGATGTTATTCTTTCCTGAAGTTCTCCCATTTCAGTTGCAAGTGTTGGCTGGTATCCGACTGCCGAAGGGATTCTTCCCAAGAGTGCCGAAACTTCTGTTCCTGCCTGTGTAAATCTGAATATATTATCAATAAAAAGTAAAACATCCTGTCCCCTTTCATCCCTGAAAAACTCAGCCTGAGTAACTCCCGTAAGAGCAACTCTCAGTCTTGCACCGGGAGGCTCTGTCATCTGACCGTAAACAAGAACTGTCTTATTGATAACACCTGATTCATTCATCTCAAGCCAGAGGTCATTACCCTCTCTTGTTCTTTCACCGACTCCGGCAAAAACAGAGTAACCTCCGTGCTTTGTTGCAACATTGTGAATTAGTTCCATGATAAGAACTGTCTTTCCGACTCCGGCGCCTCCGAATAGTCCGATTTTACCTCCCTTTAAAAATGGTTGTAATAGGTCAATAACCTTAATTCCGGTTTCAAACATCTCAAGATCTGTACTCTGATCTACAAAAGAAGGGGCTTCCCTGTGAATAGGATATCTTTTCTCAGCTTTTATCTCTCCCCTTTTATCAACAGGTTCTCCCATAACATTTAAAACTCTGCCCAAGCAGGCTTCACCAACAGGAGCTGAAATAGGTGCTCCCGTATCTATTGCTTTCATCCCTCTTACAAGTCCGTCCGTGGGATTCATTGAAACAGTCCTTACCCTGTTTTCTCCCAGGTGTTGTTGAACCTCTGTGGTAACGGTTATCGGAGGGTCAACATCAAAACCTTCTGATGTTATCTTAATAGCTGTATAAATTTCAGGAAGCTTATCCTTAAATTCTATGTCAACAACATTTCCGATAACCTGTATAACTGTACCGATATTTTCCTTTTTACTCATAATTACCTCCTTATTTCTTCATAGCTTCGGTAGCTGTTGTTATTTCAAGTATTTCTTTTGTTATTGCTGCCTGTCTTATCTTATTCATTGTCAATGTAAGTGAATCTATCATATCCGAAGCATTTCTTGTCGCAAGATCCATTGCAAGCATCCTTGATGCATGCTCTGATGCTGCGGATTCAAGAAGTACTTTGTAAAAATAGTTTTTAAGATAAAGGGGTATAATATTATCAAAAATCTCTTCAACAGAAGGCTCAAATTCATACTCTAAAACCTTTTCTTCATCATCCTCAATTTCCATAGGCTGAATCGGTAAAAATTTTTCAAACACAAGCTCTGACTTGCTTACCGAATAAAATTTATTGTAAATAATATAAATGGCATCAACCTTTTTATCTTCTTCAATTGCCTCTTTTTTATCACCCTCTTCTTTAAATCCGGTAAAATGTGAAATTATATTCTCAGAGATTTCTTTGCTTTTTAAATAATCAAGTTTCATAAAAAAATCTTTATAAACCTCAATAACCTTTTCCCCTTTAAATTTAAAAAAATCGTATCCTTTTTTACCAATGGAAATAAGATTAACCTTTACTCCACTCTCTTCCAACTCTCTTTTCTTTTCATAATAATATTTAATAGTATTGGAATTAAACGCACCGCAAAGTCCTTTATCCCCTGTTATAACCACAAGATCAACCTTTTCTTCCTTTTCTTTTGCCTCAAAGTACAAGTTCTTTAAATTCGGGTTTTTGGCTTTAATATTTGAAAGTATTTTCCCTAATTTTTCTGAAAATGGCCTTGTTTTGTAAACCTGAGTCTGAGCCCTTTTTAATTTGGCAGCAGAAACGCTTTTCATTGCTTTTGTAAGCTGCCTTGTATTTTTTACACTTTTAATTCTTCTTCTTAAATCAATTAAGGTAGCCATTAGAGGTTATTCTCCTTTTTAAATTCATCATGAAATTTTGTAATAGTATCCTTTATTTTCTTATCAAGTTCATCATCGAGAACTTTTTTCTCTCTAATGTCAGAATATATATCAGGCTTATAATCTTCAATATATCTGTAAAGCTCTTCCTCAAATTTTCTAACCAATTCAACTGGAATATCATCTAAAAATCCCTTTGTACCCGCATAAATAGCCACAATCTGCTTTTCAACAGGAAGAGGTTGATATTGATCCTGTTTTAATAATTCAACAAGTCTTTTACCTCTTTCAAGCTGTGCAACAGTTGCTTTGTCAAGATCAGAGCCGAACTGGGCAAATGCTTCCAATTCTCTGAACTGAGCAAGTTCAAGCCTTAAACTTCCTGCGATTTTTTTCATAGCTTTAATCTGAGCACTTCCTCCGACTCTTGAAACTGAAATACCAACATTGATAGCAGGCCTTATACCAGCATTAAAATAATCGGGTTCAAGGTAAATCTGACCATCGGTAATTGAGATAACATTTGTCGGGATATATCCGGAAACATCTCCCGCCTGTGTTTCAATAATAGGAAGAGCTGTAAGTGAACCTCCGCCAAGTTCATCATTGAGCTTTGCAGCTCTTTCCAGAAGTCTTGAATGGAGATAAAAGACATCACCGGGATAAGCCTCTCTTCCGGGGGGTCTTCTTAAAAGAAGTGAAATTTCCCTGTATGCCTGAGCATGTTTTGAAAGGTCATCATATATAATCAAAGCATGTCTTTTGCTATCTCTGAAATATTCTCCCATAGCACAGCCTGCATATGGAGCAATATACTGAAGTGGTGCAGGTTCAGATGCTGATGCTGCAACAACAATAGTGTAGTCCATAGCGCCCTCTTCCTCCAGTTTTTTAACAACCTGAGCAATTGTGGATTGCTTCTGACCTATGGCAACATATATACAGATAACATCCCCTTCATTTTTCTGATTAATAATAGCATCTATTGCAATTGCGGTTTTTCCTATCTGTCTGTCTCCGATTATAAGTTCTCTCTGCCCTCTTCCTATGGGAATCATTGAATCAATTGCTTTAAGTCCTGTCTGCAAAGGCTCTTTAACCGGCTGTCTGTCAATAACACCGGGAGCCAATCTTTCAATTGGGTTGTACTGTTTAACTTTTATTTCACCTTTTCCATCTATAGGTCTTCCCAGAGGATCAACGACCCTACCGATAAGCTCCTCTCCTACCGGAACCGAAATAACTCTCTTTGTTCTCTTTACTATATCCCCCTCTTTAATAAGATCTGTTTCACCCAAAAGAACAACTCCCACATTATCCTCTTCAAGGTTAAGAGCTATTCCGAAAACATCGTGGGGAAATTCTATAAGTTCATTGTACATTACCTTATCAAGTCCGTGAACACGAGCGATTCCGTCTCCTACACTAATAACCACACCTTTTTCCTCAATGTCAATCTCTGTTTTAAACTTTGAAATTTGCTCCTTAATAATTCTACTTATTTCGTCAGCTCTAATTTCCATTTTAATTCTCCTTGATTATTTTTTCCTTTAATTTGTTAAGGGCACCAGAGATGCTCCCATCATAATAAGTACTTTTATATTTAATTAAAATTCCACCGATTAAACTCTTATCAAGAATAAATTCAGCATCAACCTTTCCGCCGAATTTTTTCTCAAGGGATTTTAATATTTCCTTTTTTATTTGAGCATCTAATTTTAAAGGAGTGTAAACCTGAACCGGGTAAATATTGTTTTCATCTTCCCATATTTTTACAAATTCATTTATTATAAATGGAAGAAAATGAAGTCTTCCTTTATCTATAAGAAGAAGTATCAAATTGGAGCTTACATCTGAAAACTTAATTTCCTTTAAAACCGCTTCAACCACACTTCTTTTTTGACTTTTTGTATAAAAAGGATTTAAGAGAAATTCTTTAAGTTCCCTGTTGGAACGCAATATCTCTGCAAAAGCATTAAGCTCATTCTTTGTTTCCTCAAAATTTTTTCCGTCTATTGCTTTGTAAATTCCAAGAGCATATCTTTTTGCTATTATTTCTTCTCTCAATTTACCCTCTCTATTTCTTTCAAAAATCTTCTTATAATTGCCTGTTGAGTACCTTTATCAAGTCTCTTTTTTATCTTTTCTTCAGCTTCTTTAATAGAAATATCAAGAGCAAACATCTTAATCTCTCTTAATTTTTCATCATAAATTCTTTTTATTTCAAGCTCGGAAAATCTCTTTATTTTAGCAAGATCTTCTTCTATTTTTCTTTCTATCATTTCCCTATCCTTTTCAGCTTCTTTTCTAAATCTTTCTTTAATTTCATCCAACTCCTTTTTAAGATTATCAACCCTTGACAAAACTTTTCTCAAATTCTCTTCCACCTCTTTTCTTTCCCTTTCCGCTCGCTCGTACACACTTTTTTCTTCGAATGCTCTATCTCTGAAATAAGAGGCTATTGGCTTGTATAAAAGATAGGTAAGAGCTCCCCATAAAATCGTGGAATTTACTATTTTACCTAAAACCTGCGTAAGTTCATGACCTCCTCCACTGTGTTCTGCAGCAAGTGAAACACCCATAACAAGAAAAAACATTAAACCGCTGAAAAAGCTCTTTTTCATTGTTCGAGCACCTTCTCTACTATATCCTTTGTAATATTTTTTAATTCTTTTTCAATTTCCTTTTTAATCTTAGGAACTTCTCTTTCAAGTTCTTCCTTTACTTCTTTCACTTTAATTTCCGCATCTTTTTTTGCTTTTTCAACTATTTTCTGATATTTAAAAAGAGCTTCATCTTTAATTTTCTCTCTCTCTTCCTTAGCTTCCATAGTAACCCTTTTAATTTCATCTTCAATATAGGCAAGCTTTTTTTCAATCTCTATTTCAGCATTTTCTTTCCCTTTTACATTATCATCTACTATTTTTCTACGCTCCTCAATCACTTTTCCCACAGGTTTAAAGAAGATTTTATCAAGAATAATAAGAAGTATCCACACCAAAAAAATAACAGCAAATATTGACCCGTCTATTGATATCATAATGGTAAAGATTACTAAAAAATTTTTTATCTGTCAAGATACCATCGTTCGTCAAAAATGAAACAATTGAAACATTTCTAACAATCCAAGTACATAGAAGGAAAACACTATTATAATGTCTATTAATCTGGAATTTTTAAAAAAAAATAACATACTTGATTTTGTTTTTTTTTTATGATAAAAAAAATATTAATTAAAAATAAGGAGAAAAGATGAGTAGCTTTATTGATGAGTTAATGAAAAACTATGGCTCCGAAATGGTAAGTCATGTATCTCAAAATCTTGGTTTGAGTTCAAAAACAGTTGAACAAATCATACCAAATATTGTTCCGGTAATACTTGGAGGATTAAAAAAACAAAAGGATGCCCATGGAGGAATTGAAGGTGTGGAAAATATTATGAAAAATTTCGGTACACCTGATATTTTAAACAATCTTTCAGACCTTTTCAGAGAAAAGGCAAAGGAAGAAAACCCTGATCCTACTCTAAACGGTTTACTCGGAAATTCCGGACTAACCGCTGCAAAGGCAATTTCAAAAAAGTTCAACATTGATGAATCCATAGCAAAAAAGCTTATCCCTATGGTTGCACCAGTAATTTTCGGAGCACTTATGAAAAAGAAAGATGAAGATGGATTAGGAGCCAATGGACTGATTGCTTTACTTGATCGAGATGGAGACGGGAGTATTCTCGATGATGTTGCCGGTTTTTTCTTCAACAATTCAGGATCGCCACAAAAAGGTAAAAGCGGCAATCTTATAGGAGGTCTAATCGGAAGCATATTCGGTAAAAAAAGATAAGAAGATTGAAAAGATTAAAATCTTAGGAGGGATAAAGATGAGATTAAATGCACCAAAAAAAATTGTATGGTTGCTTTCTCTTATTCTGGCAGTTGTTAGTTTAGTAGGAAATTTTGTAGCTCTGCCGGTTGTTAATGGCATAGTTGTTTATTGGCTCTTGTTCGCGGCATGGATATTATTATTCTTAGGCTCATTTATTAAAGGAATGTAAAAAAATAGCAAAATTCGTATTAAGAAAAAAATAATTTTTTTTAAGCTTTTATTTTGTAGAATTAAATATATTTTTTATTTTTTTTATTTCGATTAAATCTGGTAGATAGAATAATCCGAAATGATTTGATTGTAGGTTGGATTGATTAATGTTTTTTTCTTTTTTTAAAAATGAGCCGTGAATTTGCTCTACACCGGTTATTGAAATTAATTTTTCAATATTACTTCTATTTATTCCTCCGGCAGGCAAAATTTCTATTCTACCATCGGCTTTTTCAATTAACTTTTTAATTAATTCAGCACCTTCCAAAGCTGTCTTTTTCTGACCTGAAGTAAGAATTCTTTTTATTCCCAAATCAACTGCCCTTTCAAGAGTTTTAAATGGATCCGGAGTTATATCAAATGCTCTGTGAAGGACTATCTCAGCCCCTCCCCCCTTCTTAATAAGTATTTTCATTCTTTTTAAATCAAGCTCTTTATTATTATCAAGAATTCCAATGGCAAATGATTTTGCTCCGTAAGAGACAAAAAGTTCGATATCCTTTAACATAATCTCAAACTCTTCCTTACTATAATAAAAATCTCCAGCTCTCGGCCTTATCATTATTACAATAGGAAGAGAAATTTTTTTTCTAATTTCAAGAAATGTCCCCAAAGAGGGGGTAAGGCCACCAAGTGCCAAGGCAGAATTCAGCTCAATTCTGTCTGCTCCGGCTTTTTCAGCAATAAAAGCTCCCCCCAAAGAATCAACACAAACTTCAATGAAAAGACTCATATAATCCGACCTCCGCAAGCAAAACATAAATATATAATTAAAAAAATCAAAAATATTACTACCTTCATTTTATTTACTTGATAAAATTTAACAAAAATCCTATAAAAGCCGGCAAAAGGGAATATGGCAAAAATCTTATCAAATGCTTTTTAAATGGAGAAATATCAAACTTTTTAAAGGTTAGAATTAAGCCAGAAAATGAAATTCCTGCAAAAACCCCTAATGAAATTGCAAAAGAGGAAAAGAAAGGTTTAATCTTTGCCATTTCAAGATAAAAACCTTTTCTTTTTAAGAAAAAAGTCAAAGAAAAAATACCTATGTAAACGAAAAACACAAGCAAAGCCATAAGATCCCTTATCTCAAATAGACTGAATGAGAAAGAGAGAAAAAAGAGCAGAACACAGATAAGAGGGAAATAAAACGGATTGAATAAAGAATACTTTTTAAAAAAAGAAGAAAAATAGTACAAAAATTCAAACAAGCTTATGAGAACAAAAAGAATTATCAATCTTGCAAAAAGTTTGTATGTTATTATCTTTATTTTTGTGAAAGGGAATGTCAGCATATATTCAAAAGCATCATTTCGCCTCTCATATTCGAATCCCGATGTTCCTAAAAAAACGGAAGAAAGTAATGTAATTAACCAGATAAAAAATAAAAGGACTTCAAGATAGTCTTTCCCATCTATCGAAAAATAATTTAAACCCGGAAAGAGGGATAAAACAAGATATATTATGGGGACAATCAGAAAGACAATAAAAAGATTAAAAGCTTTTCTAAAGGAAACTCTTAATTCTTTAATTAACATATTCACCTCCGATAAAAGCCTTTATTATTTCCGTAAGATCAAGATCTATGACCTCAAAATCCCCTTCTTCTTTATTATCATCAAAGGGATATACAAAAATTTCATCCAAATTTCCGACCCTTTGTCTATAAATTACAGGCAATTTTCCAGGTATCTTCTCACAAACAATCTTTTTTACTCTATCCTTCAAATACTCTATAGGCTCATCAACCATAATTTTACCATCTTTAAGAAGCACCACTCTATCAACCAAATTTTCAATATCATAAAAATTCAGGTTAACAAGAACAAGAGTTATCTCCTTTTCTGATATAACTTTCAAAAGCTCATTCAAGAATAATTCTCTCAAATACGCATCAATATTTGGGAGTACCTCGTCAATTAAAAGTATATCAGGACTCTGGGACAAAATAAGGCTCAGATGCAGGATTGCCCTCTGTCCTACCGAAAGTTTTCCCACTTTTTGATCATATTTTATTTTAGTGTGTTTAATCAAAGAACCATAAAATGATTCCAATCCATAAATATTCTTATGAAATTTGATTAAGCTATCAACTGTCATATCATTGTAAAGGCTCATTTTGTCAGAGATAAAACCAATCCTTTTTTTGGATTCGGAAACAGGTTTACTATCTATTAGAATCGAGCCCTTATCAGGTAGTAACACACCAGCCATCAACCTCAACAAAGTACTTTTACCAACCCCATTAATACCCGTAATTAATAATGTTTCATTATCTTTTACCTCAAGATTAAAATTTTCAAAAATAGGCTTTTTACCATAAGAAAACGAAAGATTTTCAATTTTAATCATGTCCCCTCCTCTCTCTTTTTATCGGTCAAATATTTTTTTATCTCCTCAATCGCTTCATCCGGTGTGTATCCCATTGAAACTATTTTTGCGATGTATTCTTGTGTTTCTCTTTTGAAAAAACTATGCTTTTCTTTTTTAACTCTCTCCTTATCAATATCTACCACATACATACTTCCAGGCTTTGAAGAAATATATCCTTCAGCTTCAAGCTGGTAATAAACTTTAATAATGGTATTCGGGTTAACTTTAAGCTTTGAAGCTAATTCTCTTATTGATAGTATGGGATCCCCGTTTTTAAGATGTCCAGATATTATCATAAGCTTAATTCCTCTTTTAATTTGCTCATAAATAGGAACGGCCGATTTGTTATCAATCTTAATTTCAAATCCTTTTTTAATTATTTTATTTTTCCTCATTGCTCTACTAATATAGAACAGTATAACAGTTTTGTCAAGTATTTTTTTAATTTTTTGATTTTTCTTTAGTGCTCTTAAGATTTTTTTTACCCTAACTTATATTAAAAAAAGAAAGTCCTTTTAAATAAACTATCTTATCTCAATCACTTTTTTCAATCTTATATCGGAAGATGAGGAGCCTACAAGGATTTCATAATTTCCATTTTCAAACTTGAATTTGTTTGACTTGGAATCATAGTATCTTAAAGGTTCAAGTTTTATTTTGATACTAACACCCTTTGTTTCTCCTATTTTTAGGAATACTCTTGAAAATCCCACCAATTGTTTCAATGGTCTGAATTTTTCAGGATTAACTTTTCTTGCATAAATCTGAACAACCTCATCACCGTCAAATTTTCCAATATTTTTAAGTTTTACTCTTATATTAACTACTTTTGAACTCCAGCGTATTTTTTCAGGTAATTCTGCACCAATATACTTAAACTTTGTATAGCTTAAGCCATATCCAAAAGGATAAAGAGGAATGCCTTTAAAAAAGCGGTAAGTTCTCCCTTCCATCCGGTAATCATCAAACGGTGGTAAATCCTTGACGCTTTTGTAAAAAGTAATTGGCAGTTTCCCCGAAGGGTTAACCTTTCCAAACAAAATACCGGCAACAGCCAAACCTCCCTGCTCTCCCGGATACCAGGCTAACAAAATCGCATCTGCAATATCTCTTATTCCTTCCAAAGAAATCGCACTACCTCCGCTTACAATCAAAATCAAAGGTTTTTTACCTATTTTTTTTCTCAGTTTTTTTAAATACCTTATCTGATTTTCAGGTAATTTCAAATCTTTCCTATCTCCACCTTCAGGGTTTAAAACAGCATCTCCCTGTTCTCCTTCATAAAGATAATTTATTCCCACACAAACTATCACAACATCTGCTCTACTACTCTCCCAAAATCCTCTGAAATGTTTTTCATTCGGATCACCTAAAAGGAAGCCCTGACTGTATTCAACAACAGTACCTATTCCCGCTCTTTCGGTTATACCTTCAAGGAAAGTGTACATATTCGAAGAATATCCATTATAATTTCCAACAAGGGCCTGTACATCAGAGCAAAGGGGACCTACTAAAAGGATATCTTTGATTTTTTTTAAATTAAGAGGGAGGATATTCCTTTTATTTTCAAGGAGAACAATTGATTTAACAGCAGCTTCATAGGCAAGTTTTTTATGAGCTTTTGAGTTTACAACATTGCTACTTATTTTTGAATAGGGATTAAGTTCAGGAGGGTCAAATTCTCCCAAAAGAAACCTTATTCTTAAAAGCTCAGCAAGTCTTCTGTCAACATCCTTCTCTTTTATTAACCCTGCTTTAACTGCCTCGGGAATATATTTATAAACATAACCACAGTTAAGATTAACCCCTGCCTTAACAGCCATTGCAGCAGCTTCAACAGCTGATTTTGCACTTTTATGTCTTTTGAAGATATCATCCAGTGCCCAGCAATCGGATGTTATGTAGCCTTTAAAACCCCATTT
>JAMOVU010000043.1 GCA_027067555.1 Candidatus Aminicenantota bacterium
GGAGATAGTTTTTTCAAGAAAGATAAATTATTCATTTCTAATCGGAAGAAAAGACTTAAAAGATAGGGTTAAGGAAAAACTAAAAAACCAGCATGAAACAATAATAAAAGAGATTCAAAATGGCCTCCATGATGAATTATTGGGATTTGAGCCTGATGAAACAAATGAAAAAATGAATAGCACAGAAGAAGAAATTTCCAGCACCCCTATAAAACCAAAACAGGAGAAAGAGAGAGAAGCTGATAAAAATGAAATAAATGAAATAATAGATAAAATAAAAAAACATATAGAAAATATCCCGGATGATTTTCTTTCCTTTAGAATATATTTCCCATTCATGGATGTAAATGATAAAATGCAAACCGTCTTAATAATAGGAAAGATTGAGGATCTTATTAAAGAGGAACCTGTAATTTCAGCAAAAGTAATAATAGAGATAAAAGATAAAAAGAATAATATTTTAACTTCCGCAGAATCAAGAACAAATTTCTATGGAGAATACAAAGTCCAACTAATGTATTCAGCCGAAACAAAACCATACTGGGCTACAATCCGCTTTGAAAAGGCAGATAAAGTTTATTCCCCTGTCTCATTTTTTATCAGATAAATGCAAGAAAAAAAATTTTATCTTATAGATGGAAATTCACTAATTTATAGATCCTATTTTGCAATAAAAAATTTAAGAAACTCAAAAGGTTTTCCAACAAATGCGATTTATGGTTTTATCTCAATGATAAACAAACTTATTAAAGAAAATCCGCCAGATTATATAGCGGTGGCTTTTGATGTTAGCAGAAAAACCTTTAGAAATGAAATTTATAAAGAATACAAAGCTCAAAGACCTCCTATGCCTGATGAGCTTGTAAAACAACTCCCCTATATTAAAGAATTCCTTAAAGCATACAAAATTCCTATACTTGAGCTGGAAAATTTTGAAGCAGATGATGTTATAGGGACCTTTTCAGCTCTCGCAAAGGAAAAAGGAATAAAAGTAATAATTGTTACAGGAGACAAAGACTTTTATCAATTAGTTGATGATAATACCATAATCTACAATCCTTCCAAAGAAATTTTTTTTGACAGGGAAAAGGTAAAGGATTATGTTGGAGTATATCCCGAACAAATAGTTGATCTCCTCTCTCTTCAGGGAGATAGCTCAGATAATATCCCCGGGATTCCCGGCATAGGACCAAAAACCGCAGTTTCACTCTTAAATGAGTTCGGAGATATAGATAATCTGTTAAATAATTTAGATAAAATAAAAAGAAAATCCCTCGCAGAAAAAATTAAAAACAACAGAGACAAGCTTGAAATAAGCAGAAAACTGACCCCTATCGTAAAAGACCTTCCACTAAAATTAAATCTTGAAGATTTTAAATATCAACCACCGGATCAGACGCAACTCCTAAAGCTTTACAAAGAGCTGGAATTTAAATCTCTTTTGAAAGACATTGAAGGAAACGGAGAAAAGCTAAAGCAGAATTATAAATTAATCATAAAAGAAAAAGAAATTTTCGAAATCATAAAAAAAATCAAAAATAAAAAATCATTTGTTTTTGATACTGAGACAGATAATACAAACCCTGTAAAAGCCAATTTAATAGGTCTCTCAATAGGGATTGAAGAAGGAGAGGCCTTTTATATTCCAACCTTTCATCAATTGGAAAAAATTGAGTTTTCCAATAATACTGTCTTAAAAATATTAAAAGAGATTTTTGAAGATTCGAGAATAGAAAAAACAGGGCATAATCTCAAATATGATGTAATTGTTTTGAGAAAATACGGAATTGATGTAAAAGGAATAAAGTGGGATACAATGATTTTATCTTACTTAATAGAACCAAACAGAAGATCCCACAAGATAGATGATCTCGCTCTTGATTATCTTAATTATAAAATGAAAAGTTACAAAGAGCTGGCAGGTAGCGGGAAATCCGAAAGACCTTTAAGTATGGTCCCTTTGAAAGAATTAAGCTTTTACTCGTGTGAAGATTCTGATCTCAGCTTAAGATTAAGGAATATTCTCGTAAAAAGAGTAAAAGAAGAGGAACTCCTTGAACTTTACGAAAAAATAGAATTACCTTTAATAAGTGTCCTTATTCATCTTGAAGAAAGCGGTATAAAAGTTGATCCTTTCAAATTAAAGCAATTATCAAATTATCTTGAAACAGAGATAGAAAAATTAAAAAAGAATATTTATGAAATGGCAGGGGAAAGGTTTAATATAAACTCAACCCAGCAATTGGGGAAAATCCTATTTGAAAAACTAAAACTCCCTGTCATAAAAAAGACAAAAAAATCAAAAGCCTACTCTACCTCCTCAGATGTTCTTGAAGAGTTGAAAAAAGTGCATCCAATAGTAGAAAACCTTTTACAATACAGACAATTGACAAAATTAAAATCGGGATATGTGGACTCTCTTCCAGAACTTATTTATGATAAAACAGGAAGAATCCACACATCATATAATCAAACAGTTGCAGCAACAGGAAGATTATCCTCCAGCGACCCAAACCTTCAAAACATACCCATAAAATCAGCCATAGGAAAAAAAATAAGGGAAGCATTTATTCCTGAAAAAGGACATCTTTTTTTATCAGCTGATTATTCTCAGGTCGAGTTAAGAGTTTTAGCACATCTTTCCAAGGATACTGTTTTAATGGATGCTTTTGCGAGAGGAGAGGATATTCATTCTCACACAGCAAATGAAGTATTCGGAGATATGGACATTCCCTTTGATGAAAAAAGGCGAAGAGCTAAGATAATAAATTTCAGCATAATTTACGGAAAAACAGCATATTCACTTGCACGGGAATTGGGAATAGAAAGATCAATGGCTCAACAATTCATAGATATGTATTTTAAAAGATACGAAAAGGTAAAAGAGTTTATAAATGAAAGTATTAAAGAGGCTGAAACATACGGGTTTGTAAAAACAATTTTCGGAAGGAAAAGACCAATTCCTGAAATAAAAAGCTCGAATGCAAATATAAGAAACCATGGAGAAAGGATGGCAATAAATACAAAAGTTCAGGGAAGCGCAGCAGATATTATGAAAAAAGCAATGATTGATGTATTTAATTTAATTAAAGAAAAGAAATTTAAAACAAAAATAATCTTGCAGGTTCACGATGAACTCGTTTTTGAGGTTCCTGAGAATGAAAGAGAAATCGTAGAAAAGCTTGTTAAAGAGAGTATGGAAAACTGTGTTAAGCTTGAAGTTCCACTGGTTGTAGATATCAAATGGGGGAAGAATTGGGCGGAGGCATAATTTTTTTTGTTTTTATCAATAAAGTATTGCTTTTTTTTCAGTTTTTTTATATATTAATAAACAATATACTTTAAAGGAGGTCATGGATGAAAAAGGCATTAATTTTAAGCTTGGTTGTAGTGGTAATCGCATTTTTTATGATGGGATGTGTAAAGCAGAAACAGATTGATTCCATTGAAAATTATTCAAAAAAATCAGCAGAACTTGATGCAAAGATGGCTACAGATGTAGCAGCAGTTAAAACCACAGTGGAAGAAAACAACAAACTTCTCAAAGATAACTTCACAAAGCTCAATGCAAAAGGCGATGATATCGTTAAAGCCATCAATGATTTAAAGAATATCACAAAGGGAAATGTTGAAATTTATGGAACAGTTGCAAATTGCTCTGTTTTAACAGTAAGAGAGCAGGGAACAGTTGATTCCAAACCCATCAGATATCTCAAAAAAGGCGATGTTGTAAAGGTTGTAACAGTCGATAATGGCTGGGCACACCTTGCAGATGGTGGTTTTGTTTCAGTAAAGTATCTCAACTTTAGCTACAAAATCAATCTTTAATTAAAAAAGAATAAAAAAGGGGGCTTTGTAAAAAGCCCCCTTTTTTTTTGCACAAAATTATTTTAATCTATGGTACTCTTAAAAAAGATAGAGATTTTTGGTTTTAAAACATTTCCTCTGAGAAATGAGATTTTTTTAAAAGAGGGGGCAAATGTAATAATTGGGCCTAACGGAAGTGGTAAAAGTAATATTTTGGATGCCCTGGTGTGGGCATTGGGAGAGACAAAAATCTCCAACCTCAGGGGGGGGAAAACAGAAGACATAATTTTTGTAGGAAATAGCAAAAGAAAACCCCTTGCATCCGCTGAAGTTTCTCTTGTTTTCTCTGATGATAATGGAGAGGAAAAGAGAATTTTCAGAAAAGCTTTCAGAGATGGAGAATCCATATTCAGATTGGATTCAAAAAGAGTCAGATTAAAGGATATAACCGAAGAAGTCTATAAATTGGGGATAGGAGACAGAAAATATTTTTTTATTGAACAGGGAATGATCGGCAATATAGTGACCATGGGAGCCCTTGAAA
Source organism: Candidatus Aminicenantota bacterium (assembly GCA_027067555.1). Lineage (GTDB taxonomy): Bacteria > Acidobacteriota > Aminicenantia > JAMOAD01 > JAMOAD01 > JALXDT01. The sequence continues at coordinate 4,352 of JAMOVU010000043.1, forward strand.
AAAGAGCACTAATAGAGGAAGCCGCAGGAATTTCAAGATACAGAGAGAAAAAGAAAGGGGCATACAGAAAATTAATAGAGGCTGAAAACAATCTTAATGTACTTAATAATATACTTGAAGAGGTAAAATCAGAACTTGAACTCTGGGAAAAGGAATTTGAAAAACTTAAGAAATACAAGACACTGAAAAAGGATTTCAGGGATGTAAGAAAACAAATATTTCTTTTAAAACTAAACTCTTTGGAAAAAAGAAAAGCAGACATTCAAAAAGTCTTAAAATCACAATGGGAGCAGATGGAAACCCTTAGAACTCTTTACAAAGAGGGAGAAAAAGAGCTTTCAAAACTTGACTCAAAGTTCTGGCAAATTGAGGAGCAAATAAACTTAAAAAAAGAAGAATTTTACAGGGAAAAAGAAAATCTTGAGCTAAAGAGAAAAGAACTCCTTTCCACAGAAGAAAAGCTAAAAACAAATAGGGAGAGTTTCCTAAAAAACAAGAACTGGCTTGAAAACTCTGACAAACTTATTAATGAACTTGAAAACAAACTAAAAGATATAAAAGAGTCAATAGAAACTCTTGAGAGCGAAACGGAAACCTTTAGAATGCAGAAAGAGGCTCTTGAGGAAAAAATTGAAAGTAAAAAAGAGGAGCTTAATTTAGTAAAAGAAGAATACAACAGAATTCAATCAAATCTTCTTGATGTTATTTCCCGAAAAAGTGATATAAATAACAAAATAGTTTACATGGAAGAATTTACAAAAACATCATCAAATAAAATAAAGAAAATTGAAGATGAGAAAAAAGAGCTTTTGAAAGAAAAAGAGAAAATCCTGAAAGAAAAAGAGGAAAAGAAAGGTATCAAATATACGGATTTTACTGATAAAATAGCCGAGCTTAAGAAAAAAAGAGCATTATTCCAGGAAAAAATAAAATCAAAAGAGGAAGAAATAAAAAAGATAGAATTTTCCCTTCAAAAGCTCATTGCTCTGGAGAATGAATACAAAAAAAGTCTTAATTCAATAGAAGAGGAAAGAAAATCAGGAATAGGAAACAATCTTTCAATTAAAAAACCTTTACCGGAACCTCTTGCATTTTTTCTTGAAGAATTATTAAGCCTTTCCCCTTATGAAGGTAAATTTTCGGAAGGAAATTCTTACATTTTAAAACAAAAAAAGGAAGAAGATATCTACAAAGAATACATAGAATCACCCTTTTCGGATTATTTTCCTGAAGTTAAAAAGGCAAAGGATCTTTCAAATGCAATAGAACTCTGGAACAAAGAAAAAAACAATTACATAACAGACGATGGTTTTTTAATCACCATAAATGGTGAAATATACAAAGGAAAGAAAAAGGGACTTATTCTTTACAAAGAACTTCTGGATGAAATTTTAAAAAAAATTGAAAAAGAGGAAAAAATCCTCAATAAACTAACAAAAGAACACGAAGAGCTTAAAAGTGAGCTTGATACTCTCAATAATCTTATAAAAGAATTTGAGAGCAAGCAAAATTCTGAAATTGATAAAAAGAGAAAAAATGAAGGGGAAATCCGAATACTTGATACAAAGTTGGAAAATTTGGAAAAACAGATTTCCATCATCACAAAAGAGAAGGAAACAATAGAAAAAGAGCTTTTAACTTACAAAGAACAATATAATAAATTGGTTAATGAATCGAAAGAAATAAGTGAAGAAGAAGAAAAGATAGAGGAGCAAAAGAGAATTATCTTGGAAAAAATAACTACCATAGAATCAGAAATTGCTGAAATAGAGGAAGAGTACAAAATCCTAAACAATAAGTATTTTGAGAGTGAAAAGGAGTATGTTTCTTCAAAAAAAGAGTTCGAAGGATTAAACGAAAGAATAAAATCAGAAAAGAACAGAATAATAACACTTAATGAAGAAATAAAGATTCTTGAAAAAGAAAAGGATGAACTCGATAAAAAAATAAACACCTTAAAAAATGAGATTTTGCAACAGGAAAAGATAGTTAAAGCAAAAAGATCCGAGCTTGATGAAATTACGGAAGAGGGCTCAAAGATCAAGGCAAAAAAGAGTGAGCTTGAAAAGAGTCTTAAAAAACTTAACAGAAAGCTTGCTTCCCTTAACAATAGTGTTAATGACAAAGAAATTGAAAGAGCCACAATTGAAAGGGATATTATAAATCTGGAAGAGAATATCTGGAATGAACTTACAATGACCTTTGAAGAATTAAAAAAAGTTGAGATAACGGACAATGAAACAAGCCTTCTTAAAAAAGAGGAAGAGTTAAAGAATGCATTGGAAGAGCTTTCCGAAGTGAGGTTTGAAGCTGAAAGTGAATATATAAAATTCAAAGAAAAAAATGATTTTTATACAAGACAAAAAGAGGATATTGAAAATTCAATAGCCAATATAAAGGAAGCCATTGATAAAATCGATCAGGAAAGTATTAAAAGATTTACAAATACACTTGATAAAATAAATTTTCACTTTAATGAGGTCTTCAAAATATTATTCGGAGGGGGAAGCGCAAAAGTTAACCTTTTAGATGAATCGGATATACTAAATTCAGGGGTTGAGCTAAAGGTAAAACCTCCCGGGAAAAAACTTAAAAATATTCACCTGCTTTCAGGAGGGGAAAAGGCCCTTGCTTCAATAGCATTTCTTTTCTCAATGTTCAGATTCAAACCCTCCCCTATTTGTGTACTCGATGAAGTTGACGCGCCTCTGGATGAAGCAAACATTTCAAAATTATTAAATCTAATAAAGGAGATGAAAGATACGACTCAATTTCTAATCGTTACCCACAATCCCAAAACATTGGAGATAGCGGATGCAATTTACGGGGTAACAATGAATGAGCCGGGAGTTTCTCTTGTATACTCAATTGATGTTCCTGAAAAATACAGGGAATCATAAGCTTTTATATCATTCCAATCAAACAAAATATTGACTATTTGAGCTGTTTGCTGTAAACTTTTAGGAAATGAAGGGAATAAAAGAGAGAATAGAAAAAATAAGAGAAAATATCAGGTCGGTTAAAGAAAAGAGAGGTATAGAGCACGAAATTAAGATTATTGCTGTTTCAAAAACTTTTCCCCCAGAAGCTATTGAGGAGGTTTATAAAGCAGGAATAAAGGAGATAGGAGAGAATCGCTATCAGGAAGCAATTAAAAAAATAAACGAGCTTAAGGATTTTGACATTAATTGGCATTTCATAGGTACTTTGCAAACCAACAAAATAAAAAAAATTATGGATAGTTTTTCAATAATTCAATCGGTTTCAAAAACCAAACATATAGAAAAGATAGATGATATAGCAAGGGAAAAGGGAATAAAATTTCCATTTCTTTTAGAAATTAATATAGGAGAGGAGAAAAGTAAATCGGGGTTTTTAAAAGAGCAATTGGATGAAATTTTTGATTTTATCAGCAAAAAAGATAATATCTTAATGAAAGGCTTTATGACAATCCCTCCTTATGATCCCAATCCTCAAAATTCAAGAAAATACTTTGTTCAAATGAGAGAAATTTATGAAAAGTATAAACCATTTTCTTCCGATAATATAAGTGTGGAGGAACTTTCAATGGGAATGAGTGAAGATTATATTGTTGCAGTTGAAGAGGGAGCTACAATGGTAAGAATAGGAAGAGGGATTTTCGGAGAAAGGAGGTAAGATGATTCTAATAGGTAATTTTCTAAGAGCAATAGGAGCTGTCGGGAATCTCATCGCAAATATCTATATTTTCCTTTTAGTAATTGCAGCATTTATTTCCTGGTTTGTAAGTTTTCCGGTTCATCCCATTGTAAGGATACTTTATGAGATTACTGATCCTCCACTCAGATGGGTAAGAAGAAGAATTCCCTCGGTTTACGGAGGAATAGACTTCTCCCCTATAATCGTAATTATAATCATTTACATTATTAAGTTTACAATTTTTGATACGCTCTATGCGTATGGAGAGGTTCTCTTAAGAAGAGGCCTTATAGGAGGTTAAAATGAGCTTAACGCCAACGGATATTCAAAAACAGGAGTTTAAAACAAAGTTCAAAGGATATGACCCCGAAGAAGTGAGATCTTTTTTAATCTATATTGCAGAGCAATTTGAAATTTTACAGAGGGAAAGGGATAGACTTGAAGAGGAAAATATCAAACAGAAGGAAACCATAAAAGATCTTATGAGCAGAGAAGAGCTTTTGAAAAAGACAATAATGTCAACACAAAAGTGGGTGGATGAGTACAAAGAGAAAACTTTAAAGGAAAGTGAGCTTATAATCAAAGAGGCAGAATTAAAAGCAGAAGAGATAACAAGAGATGCTTATGAAAAGATAAGAAAGCTTGAAGATGAAATCGGAGATCTGAAAAGAACAGAAATGGATACATTATCTGAGATAACACGCTTGATTGAAGATTTAAAAAGGGTTAAGGAAAGAATAGAGTTAAGAAAAGAGCAGGAAGAAAAAATAAGAAGCATACTCGGAGAATAATTTGAATATAGAAGTCAAAGTCATACCTTCGGCAAAAAAAAAGGAAATTAGTTTTGAGAATGGAATATTTAAGATAAAATTAAATTCAAAACCGCAGGATGGAAAAGCCAACAAAGAGATGATTGAATTTATTTCGAAAAAGCTTAAAATAGCGAAATCCAAAATAAGCATAATAAGAGGAGAAAAACAAAAATCAAAACTCATAAAAATAGAGGGAATTGAAAACTTTGATGAAATAAGATATAAATTATTAAACTAAGAAAATTAGGAGGTATTTATGGTAGCACAAAAAAAGAGCAAGGATCAAAAAGTATCAAAGGTGCCTGATGATAGAAGAAAGCAGGCACTTGAAACAGCAATAGGTCAAATAGAGAAACAGTATGGAAAGGGATATTTGAGAAGATTGGGAGATACAGATGTAATAAATATTCCATCCATTCCAACAGGCTCAATCAGCCTTGATGCTGCACTGGGAATAGGAGGACTTCCAAGGGGAAGGATTGTGGAAATATATGGAAATGAAGCATCAGGTAAAACAACCCTTGCCCTTCACGCTGTGGCGGAAGCTCAGAAGAACGGAGGAATTGCCGCTTTTATAGATGTGGAACATGCTCTTGATCCCAAGTATGCGGCAACTATCGGAGTGGATATTGAAAATCTATATATCTCCCAGCCAGATTATGGAGAGCAGGCACTTGAAATTGCAGAAACGCTTATCAGAAGCGGAGCTGTTGATATTATAGTAATAGACTCTGTTGCGGCTCTCGTACCGAAAGCAGAGCTTGAAGGAGAGATGGGCGATGCCCATATGGGGCTTCAGGCAAGATTAATGTCACAGGCACTCAGAAAGCTCACAGCTATTGTCGGAAGATCAAGAACATGCCTTATATTCATAAATCAGATAAGGGAAAAAATAGGATTCTTTATGGGAAGCCCTGAAACAACAACAGGAGGCAAAGCTCTTAAATTTTATTCATCCGTTAGAATTGAAGTAAAAAGAATTATGAGTATTAAGGAAGGAACAAGACAGGTCGGAATAATGACAAGAGCGAGAATAGTAAAAAACAAACTTGCCGCACCATTCAAAGAAGCTGCACTTGAAATAATTTACGGAGAAGGTATTTCAAAAGAGGGAGAATTAATAGAACTCGGAGTGGAGTTAGGAGTAATTGAAAAACTTGGCACATGGTTTTCTTACAAAGGACAGAGATTGGGACAGGGCAAGGCCAATGTGAGAAATCTTTTAAAAACCAAAAAAGAGCTTGCGGCAGAAATAGAAAAGGAGATAAGAGAAAAGATTAAAAACCAATGATAAGAATATTTTTTAAGCTCTTTTTCCTTTTTTTAGGAGGATATGTTCTTTATTTAATTTATAAAATTCTTACGGAGCCAGTACACAGGGAAACACAAAATAAAAATAAGAAAGAGGTTATAAAGGGAGAACTTGTTAAAGATCCTGTTTGCGGAGTATACCTTCCAAAAGAGCAAGCCATTAAATTAGAGTACAAAGGTCAAACATATTACTTTTGCTCTGAAGAATGCAAAACAAAATTTTTGGAGGAGAGTTCAAGATGATTAAAAAATGTATCATACCTGCTGCCGGGATAGGAAGCAGAATGCTTCCCATAACAAAGGTAATTCCAAAAGAAATTTTGCCAATAGTAAATGAGCCTGTTATTTATTATGGAGTAACCGAAATTAAAAACTCCGGGATAGATGAAATTATTTTCATTACATCCCCCGGCAAAGAGCCAATATTAAATTACTTTGATTATTCCCATCTTGAGGAAAAGTATGAAGATAAATTAAAACATCTTTCCTCAATGATAAAGATAATATCAGTAAGACAGATTTTTCCCAAAGGACTCGGAGATGCGATAGGATATGGAAAAGGCATAGTAAATGAGGATTATTTTGCAGTACTCTTGCCCGATGATTTAATCTTTGCTGAAAAACCTGTTCTTCTTCAAATGATAGAGGCTTTTGAAAAAAGACCGGGAATCTATATCTCTCTTATGGAAGTTGAAGAAAAAGCCGTAAGCTCTTATGGGATAGTAAAGGGAGATTTTATTGATGAAAGAGTGATAAAAATAGAGGATCTTATTGAAAAACCCACACTTGAGGAAGCTCCTTCAAGATATGCAATAATAGGAAGATATATTTTACCGAAGGAAATCTTTGATATTATAGAGAACCTTGAAGCCGGAAAAAAGGGAGAAATCCAGCTTACGGATGCCATAAAAAAGATGGGAGAAAAAATCCCGATTTACGGTTATGTTTTCGAAGGAGAAAGGTTTGACACCGGAAACAAAGCAGGTTTTGTAAAGGCAAATATAATGGCTGCTCTAAAAAGAGATGATACAAGAGAGGATATATTAAAATTTCTCAGGGAGTTAGTTGAAAAATAAAGGTTTCAAAGTATTTTACACAACAGCGGATATAGGAATCTCCGTAAAGGGAAAAACTCTCGAAAATTTATTTAAAAATGCTGCAAAAGGGCTTTCTTACCTTTTGGTAAAAAAAATTAATTCCGTAAATAGCTTTTCTCTAAAGAAGATAAAATTAAAAGCTCCTTCAACAGAAGGTTTTCTGGTGAAATTTCTCAATGAACTGCTATTCTTTTATGAAACAGAATTTTTACTTTATAAAGATGTGAAATTTCACAGATTTTCTGACTTAGAAATTATTGCGGATATTGAATTCATAAATCTTACGGATGGCAATTTCACACCTTTTTATGATATAAAAGCAGTAACCTACCATAATCTTAAAATAGTGAAAAAGAGAGTGTATTATTATGCGAATATAATCTTTGACATTTAATATTACGAAGCTTCAGAGCTTAAAGCCACAAACCTCAAAGTGTCTTGTCCCGTCCTCTAAAAGCCCGAAGCTGAGCAGCTGAGCAGCCGAGCAGCTTTTTTTGTTTTGTCTTGTCTCCCGTAATCATTCATACAATAAAATTTTACAACCAAATTTCAGTTAAATCAAAGATTTTATGTAATTTCATCCGTAATATTATTTATTGTGTGTAGAGCCGTAGCTGTCGGAGTGAAGCGTAGACCCGCCTTGGCGGGCCACGGCTCTACGGGTGGTTGGTTATTGATTATTATATTTTTGTAAAAAATTTGCCCTGCAAACAGCAAATCACCAACATCGGCTCGGAGGCTTGGAAGCTTTATGCTTGTATCTTAATAAATTAATATTTTTATTTATAAAAATATCTGTAAAACGGCGAAAAAGTGCAAAAACAAGAGAAAATGGATAAAATAGAAAACGGTGAAAAAATGATAAAGGGTATGAGTAGAGGAAAAAAGAGGATTGGAGGAGGAGAATGTCTCGGGCTTAAGCGTCTCAGAATGAGACAGCTTGTCCTAAAGATCATTCCCCCCCTGCACAATCCTGTACAACATCTTAGCCGAAGAGAAACAGCTCTTCAGGCTGTATTTACAAGCATAGTGTATGCAGGACAACCAACCTTCTCCAATTCTCATAATATAAATTATACAAAAGGAGGAGGAAAATGTTAAATCCTGAGGAATTTTTAGTTTTTGGAGTTGATGTATCAAAGGATGAATTGGTGTTGTATGATGGAAGCAGACACTATAAGGTAAAAAATGAAAGAGGATTAAAAGAACTTTCC
>JAMOVU010000044.1 GCA_027067555.1 Candidatus Aminicenantota bacterium
TTCCTTTTAATTTTGCTTTTCCTGGTAAGTTTTCGTCAAGATTGTCAAAAATATCAGTTTTTTCTCCCTCCACTTCAATAATATCAGAAAATTTCCTTTTACCGATAATTTCCCTTTTATTAAAACCTGTCAAATCAAAGAACTCCTTATTTGCGAATTTAATAAAGCCCTTTCTCCTTCCTTTTTTATTTAACAATATAAAAGAAAACCCAAGAGCTGTTAAAGACTCAAAAAGTTTATTCATTTTTTCAAGGAGTTTATCCTCTTCCACAAGATTCCTTTCAATTATAAAATATCCAATAACATCTTTTTCACTATCATAAATAGGAGAAACAGAAGCAAAAACTCTGAAGATATCTCCTTTTTTTGTTTTTCTATATAGTACTCCCTGCCACTTCTTGTTTTTTAAAACTTCTTCATGTATTCTTTCATTTCCCGGACATATTTCATAATACTCGTAAACATAATTTCCTTTAACCTCAGAAAACTTAAAACCGGTGGTTTTCGTAAAAGCAGGATTTACATATAGAATTTTCCCATCAACATCTACCATTATGAAAATTTCACTACTTGCTTCAACAGCAAGACTTATACTATTAAGCTCTGTTTCATACTCTTTTCTCTTAGTTATATCAATCGCAAATCCAGAAAATATAGAATTGCCGTCATTATCCTTCGAAGTCTCTGCACTTCCATGGAGCCATTTAACACTTCCCTTTTTATCAATAACCCGACATTCAAGAGTAACTTTTTTCCCTTTTTTTAATCTTTCAATTGATTCTTTTAATAATGGTAAATCAGCCGGATGAAAAATTTTTAAAAATCTCTCATCATTTATAGGAAGCTCTTTGGGAGAATAACCTGTAATTTTATAAATTCCCTTGGTTATTATATTGTTTACAAACTTACCATCCGCTGATAATCTGGCCTGCCATAAAAAGCCATTAAAATTATTGGCTAAAAGTGCCAGTTGCCTTTCCTTTTCATACAAAGCTCTCTCTCTTTCCTTCTTTTCAGTAATATCAAAATAAAAACCAAAAGTAGCTGGCTTACCTTTGTAATTTATTTTTTCAATATTTGACAAGAGTATATGTTTTCTACCTTTTTTATCAATAACAACCATCTCATAAAGATGTTCTGTTTTTTCACCTCTAATTCTTTTTTGATAATTTGAGATAACCTTCTCAAAAGACTCTTTAGAAAGAAAATCTTTAAAAGAGCGTTTATTTATTACCTCACTTTTTTTATAACCCATTATTTTTAGGAGATAATTATTTGCTTCTCTTATAGCCCCGAATATCCCCTTATAATCCTGAAAAATCGCAATTCCCACGCCTAATCTTGAAAGCGCTCTTATAATCATTCTTTGAGATTTTACTTCCTTTTCTAATTTTTTCCTGAGATCATCTAACTCTTCAATAATTCTTTTATAATTTGAAATATCCCTTAAAATCCCAACAGCAACCTTTTCTCCTTCTAACTCATCAACCCAAGCCCTTGCTTCAATAGGAAATATTTCACCGTTTTTTCTTATTAAATTAAGCTCAAAAATTCCCCCTTTAGGAATTTTATCCAAAACCTCAGTTGATTTTTTCTCTACAAACTCTAAGCTATTTCTACCGATTATTTCATTCCGTTTATAACCAAGCATTTTACTTAATGCCCTATTAACATTTATTATTCTTCTGTTTAGGTCTTCAACCAGAATACCATCAATACTTTTTTCAAAAATCGATTTGTAAAAATCTCTATACTCTTCTCTTTTAGACTTTTCAAAACCAAGAATAAACTCTCCCCTATCCATCTTAAATAATTTACTTACTTTAACTTCTATTATCTGGTTCTTTTCATCTTCAATATATAAAATAATCTGCCTCTTTTTACTCTTTAAAAAGTCGAAGAATCTCTTTTTATCTTTCTCCTTAATTTCATTTAACAAAATTTGCGGTGATTTCTTACACGCTTTTTTAAAATATTGATTACACTTTTCTATTTCCCCCCTTCTATACACACAAGCGGGAATTACAAACTTTTCGACATCCACCATTTTTCCTACCCAATTGAATTATTATAGCAAATGAAAAATTATAATACAATAATAAAGTTGATATTGAATTCCACGCTCCCATTAAAACGAAGGATTTTCCTCACCTAATGAGTATAATCTATATGAAGAAAAAAATAGATTATAAAATAATTGAAAATTTCTTAGAAAAAATGGAATTTGAGGAGCAAACGGTTCCTCCGAACTTATCTTTAAAAACAATTACTAAAATAGACAAAAAGTACACAATGGAAAAAATTATTAATTTCATTAAGATGTGGTTTTACGGAGTCTCTTTTGCAACAGGACTATTAACAGGAGTCTCTATTGGAATGAATATCCACAAATCGGAAAATTTCGAACTTGCAAAAATTAAAGAAGCCACATTAATAACAGAACCTATTATTGTGAATATAAATGAAATAAATATAAAAAAAACAGGAGGATACAATGAGTAAAAGAACAAAAATTCTTTCATTTTTTGTTTTGGTTATTTTTTTAAGCACAGGTATTTTTGCCCAGGGTTTTTACGGAAACCACCACAAGGCCTTTACAAAAAACATGAGAGCAAGATTTATGAGTCCGATGAGACTTTACAGGATGCTCTCACTTTACAAGGATAAGCTCAATGTAACTGATGATCAGCTTACCAAACTCAAATCGCTTGCCTTTTATATCGAAGAAAAGCAGGTAAAGCTTACAAATGCAAACAGAACTTTGAGATTAAAATTAAGAGAGGAGCTTTCGGCTGAGAATATCAATTATAAAGTAGTAAAAGATATTATGGGGAAAATCAGTCAAAACAGATCAGAGCTATTCATTGAAAGACTTAAAGCAAGAGATGAGATAAAAAAGATATTAACAGATGAACAACTAACAAAAATAAGAGAGTTTATCCTTCAAAACAGAAAAACCAGAAGACCAATGAATTCACAGATGAAAAGAAGAGTACCTCCCTTCAGAAACAAATAAGAAGGAACAGCCCTCATTAGGCTTCAAAGGGAGGCGAAAGCCTCCCTTTTTTATTTAATTTTATTTTTCCGGTAATTTTAAAATGGGGTAAAGGGTAAGGGTAAAAGCAGCAAGAATAATTATTCCATAACTCAATCCTAAATATTGAACAGCAAATCCCATTGCAAAGGAAAAGCCTGCGGAAAAAATCGTTTTTAATTGAGATTCCCCCGAAAGACCTGTTGCCATTATTTTAAGAGCTATCTTATCGCTTATATACCCCACATTAAGAGGCTTTCTCAGATTCTCCAAAATAAAAATTGAAATAAAGAAAATAATCGAAAGAAAATAAAGCTTTAACATAAGAAAGATACCGGATAAGAAAAACAAGCCAACTCCAATTAAAAAGGTTATATTAATTCCATGGGCAACACTTTTAACTTTTTTTGAAAATGGTCCTGCTTTTTTTGATGTGTAAGATGTCATAAGGTATATGAAAAAGTAAACCATACCTACCATAACCATAGTTCTCTTTTCTTCAGTAAGCGATAAAAGGATAGGAAGGGAAAGCACATAATACTTCAAAAGAGGCTGTATGTAATCCTTTGTACCTTTATAAAGCCCGCTGAAAACAGAGGAAGTCAGAAGTGCCTTCATAACAAGTTTATCCTTAAAGATTGAGAAAAATGCTTTTGTTGTCTCAACTGTTCTTTCAAAAACTTCCTTAAAAAAGCCTTTTTCAAATTTTTTAATATCTCCATCAAGCTCTTTTGGGTAAGAAAGCATCAGAAAAAGCTCCAATACATAGGGAACAATTGAAGCAAGAAAAACTATTCTATAACTTCCTCTTAAAAACACTATTGAGAGAGCAATTAACGAGGATACAGCAGAGCCCAATTGAGAAGCACTTCGAGTATAACCATAATAATAAACTTTTAAATCAGAAATACCCTTTATTTTAAGATAGGTTAAAATCATTGCTTTGTGAGTACCTGTTCTGAAAGCTTCCCCAAAAGAGAAAAAAATCATTGCTATTACATAAGAATAAAACCCTGGGAAAAAGTAAAAAATTGAAAAAGAGATAATATAGGAAAGAAAAGAAAAAATCATTGCTCTTCTTCTACCTATGCTATCTGCTATTATACCCGTAGGAAGTTCGAGAAAATTTGTTGCGATCTCCCTTATTGAAAAAAGAATCCCGATTTCCACATAGCTGATACCCATTTCAAGAAAAAATAAAATTATGTAAGGGTCAAAAAATCTCAGGTTTTTTAAGAAACCGTATGCGGAAAATTTGTAAAATTGAAGATCCTTTTTAAATTTGGCCATTTTCTATTAGTTTATACCTTCAATCTCTCCCTTTTTAAGGGACTCGAGAAGAGATTCTAATATCTGAATAAGTTCTTCTTTCGAAGGTTCCCTGTCTTTAAGCTGAATCTTTAATTTAAAACTCTTATCAGGTGCTGAAAAATTAAAAACAAACCTTTTTGGAATCTCTTTTTTCTCTTTCCTTTTTTCTCTTATATCATCCCTTGTAAGCCCGTTCTCACTATAAGAATTTAAAACTTTAAGCATCTCTTCTTCGCTTTCAAGTTTAGAAAGCTCAAGAAGAAAGCTCCTGGAATAAATACCGGCTTCTTTGCAAAGTTTTATGATTTTTTTTGGCAAGCTCGCTATCTTAATGGTTTCTGAAACTGTACTTCTTGATTTTCCTATTCTGTTTGCAATCTCTTCCTGAGTATAACCGAAAATTTGATTTAATGTTTTAAGTGCAAAAGCTTCCTCAAAAGGCGTCAACTCCTTTCTCTGAATATTTTCTATAAGAGCATACTCCAAAGCTTCATCATCCTCAAGTTCCATCTCAATAGCAGGGATCTCATCTATTCCCGCCATTTCCGCAGCCCTTACCCTTCTTTCCCCAGCAACAACTTCGAATTTTTCATCTTTTTTTCTTACAATGATAGGCTCTATTATTCCCTTTTCTTTTACTGATTGGGCAAGTTCTTTTATATTTCCCAGTTCTTCTCTTGGTTGATGGGGATTTACTACTATTCTTTGTAATTTTATCATTCTTATGGAAATAGGGTTTGAACCTGATGCTATCTCATCAACAAAGTGACCATCATGTCTCATTTTAACAAAATCGGGTAATCCTCTCTTTTTAGCCAATTTTAATTATCTCCTCCGTAAGACTAAGATAATCCTTTGCTCCTCTTGAATCCGGAGCAAAAGTGTATATGGATTCCCTGTATGCCGGGCTTTCTTCAAGCCTTACATTTTTGGAAATTATGGTTTTAAAAACTTTATCCTTAAAAACTTTTCTTATCTGAGCAACAGTATCTTTGCCCAGAGAAGTTCTCTTATCGTGAAGGGTTATAACAACTCCCAAAAGTTTTAGATTTGGATTACTCCTGTATCTGACTTTTTCTATTGTCTCCAGAAGGTCATCCGTTCCTTCAAGAGCAAAGTATGAGGATTGAATTGGAATTAAAATATGCGTTGCTGCAACAAGGGCATTTAAAGTAATAATTCCCAATGTAGGTGGAGTATCTATAATAATATAATCATAGGAAGCCGAGATTTCTGAAATTTTATCCTTTAATCTGAAATGGCTGTCAATGTCTCCCAACAGCTCTCTTTCAAGTTTTGCCAATGAAATATTGGCAGGAGCAAGGTCAAGATTAGGAATTCTCGTTTTTACTATAGTATCTCCAAACTTTGCTTTTCCTGTTAAAACATCAAATATGGTTATACCCAGAGAATGGGGGTCAACAAAGGTAATTGTACTGTTTGCCTGAGGATCAAGATCAATAAGCAATGTCTTTTTATTTTTATATGCAAGACCCGCCGAAAGATTAATGGCAGTGGTAGTTTTACCAACTCCACCCTTTTGATTTGCTATGGTTATTATCAAATGCTCACCTCACAGTATAATTTATGATTATAAACTAAATTATTCCATCATTCAATAGAAACATATTAGAACTAACCCCAAATTAAATCCATCTTAGACCCTGCGGAAATGCCCTTAAGGGCATTTCCGCCATTATCTATATAGGCTATTCTTCTTTCAAACCTCTTTTCTCAAGAAGCGCATTTATATCTGGTTTTCTTCCTCTAAATTTAATATAAAGTTCCATTGGATCCTCGGAACCACCTTTCTCAAGTATGTATTTTCTAAACTTCGTGGCTGTCTCTTTGTCAAATAAATTTCCCTTTTCCTTAAAAGCCTGAAAAGCATCTGAATCAAGAACCTCAGCCCAAATATAGCTGTAATATCCTGCTGAATATCCCCCGGCAAAAATATGTTGAAAATAAGTTGATCTGTATCTTACATAAATTTCCGGGATTAATCCTATTCTTGCAAGAGAATTTGTTTCAAAAGCAGTAACATCCCAATCGCTTGACATTTCAAGGGTATGCCAATCCATATCCAGAAAAGAAGCTGCAAGATACTCGGTTGTTGCAAATCCCTGATTAAATTTAGCAGAATCCTTTATCTTTTTTACAAGATCCATTGGAATAAGCTTTCCTGTTTTATAATGCCTTGCATACATTTTTAAAACTTCAGGCTCAAGTGCCCAGTTTTCCATTATCTGAGAAGGAAGTTCAACAAAATCCCGTGCCACATCCGTTCCGGAAACTCTGTAGTATGTGCACTGAGATAAAAGACCGTGGAGAGCATGACCGAATTCATGAAACATAGTTAAAACTTCTTCAAGGCTCAAAAGAGAAGGCTTGTCAGAAGTAGGTTTCGTAAAATTAGCCACATTAACAATCACAGGAGCAATTCTCTTTCCTCCGATCTTGGCTTCCTTTCTGTAAGGACTCATCCACGCTCCACCTCTCTTTCCGGGTCTCGGATAATAATCAAGGTAAAGAACACCTATCAAAGAGCCATCAGCATCCCTTACAATAAAAGTCTTTACATCCTTATTATATTTTGGAAGATCATGCCTTTCTTCAAACTTTAATCCGTAAAGCTTGTTAGCAACTTTGAAAACACCGTTTTTTAAAACATTTTCAAGTTTAAAGTAAGGAGTTAACTCAGAAGTATCAAGATTATACTTTTGTTTTTTCAATTTCTCAGCATAATACCACCAATCCCAGGGCTCAAGCTTAAAGTTTTTACCATTCTTATAAATCATTTCCTGAAGAGCCTTCCTCTCCTCTTTGGCCTTTCTGAGAGCAGGCATCCATATTTTCCATAGAAGTTCATAAACATTCTGAGGATTTTTTGCCATATTTTCTTCAAGAATAAAATTGGCATGGGTTCTGTATCCCAAAAGATGCGCTTTCTCTATTCTCAAATTAACTATCTCTTTTATTATCTTTTTGTTATCATTTTTGTTCGCATTATCACCTTTCATTATATAGGCAAGCAGCATCTTTTTTCTGAGCTCTCTTTTATCGGAAAATTGTAAAAAGGGAATCAGACTCGGCTTATCAAGGGTAAAAAGCCATTTTCCCTTGTAACCTTTTGCCTTTGCTGCTTCTTCGGCTGCTTTTATAACTCCTTCGGGAAGTCCAGAAAGATCATCTTTATTGTCAATAACCAATTCAAATGCCTTCGTATCCTTTAGAACATTCTCTCCGAACTGCAGAGTCAAGAGAGAGAGTCTGCTATTAATTTCTGCCAATCTTTTTTTCTTTGCTTCGCAAAGCTTTGCTCCGCCCCTTACAAAATCTTTATAATACAGAGTTAAAACCATTTTTTGCTCAGGATTTAGCTTTAACTTATTTCTCATTTCATAGACAGCTTCAACTCTCTTAAATAATTCGGGATTCATTAAAATTTCATCATTGTGTTTTGAAAGAAGAGGAGAAACCTCTTTTGCAATTTTTTGAAGATTATCATTTGTATCAGCAGAAAGCTGATTGAAAAATATATTTGTTATCAATCTGAGCTTTCTACCGCTTCTGTCAAGGGCTTCAATTGTATTTTTAAAGGTAGGTTCTGCCGGATTGTTAATAATTTTTTTAATTTCTTCTTTATGCTCCTTAATAGCGCACTTGATAGCTGGTAAATAGTGCTCATCCTTTATTTTGTCAAAAGGAGGTACACCAAAGGGTGTTTTAAATGGTTTTAATAGCGGATTTTTAAGATTTTTACAATTCAAATTATCACCTCCTGCTTGTAGGACAAAACTTAAAACAAATAACATAATCATCAATACTACTGTTTTTTTCATTTCACCTCTCCTTAGTGATTTTGCTTTTTATTATATTTAATAAGAGAAGATTTGTAAATAATTTTACAACAAATACTTATACTTAAATTAAAATTCACCAATTAGAATCAGTGTATCTCTTATGGTATAATTAGGACGATGAAAGAGATTAAGTTAAGTGAAAGAGAGAAAGATCTTTTAAAAGAGATAGATAGAAAAAAGCTTCCGGAGCATGTGGCAATTATTATGGATGGAAACGGAAGGTGGGCAAAAAAGAGAGGTCTTCCGAGAATAAAGGGACATGAGAAAGGAATAAAAAGAGTTTTATCAACTATAGAAATAGCTGATTACATAGGAATAAAACACCTTACCTTATACACATTTTCAAAGGAGAACTGGAAAAGGCCGGAAAGTGAAATATCTCACTTGATGAAACTTTTGAAAAAATATTTGAAGGAAAATCAGAAAAAATTTACCGAAGATGACATAGTGTTTAATACAATAGGAGACATAGAGGATTTTGATGAGGAACTCCAAACACTGATAAGAGAAACCATGGAAAATACAAAGAATCACAAAGGCCTTGTTCTAACACTTGCTTTGAGCTACGGAGGAAGGCAGGAAATAGTAAAAGCCGTTAAAAATATCATAAAAGATAAAATCAATTATGAAAAAATAGATCAAAATCTGTTTTCAAAATATCTTTCAAATGTTCCGGATGTGGATTTAATGATAAGAACCTCAGGAGAAATCAGGATTTCAAACTATCTTTTATGGCAGATTTCCTATGCGGAGCTCTATTTTACAAAAGTTTTATGGCCTGATTTTAAAAAATCTGAATTTTTAAAGGCAATAATAGATTACCAAAAAAGAGAAAGGAGGTTTGGAGAAATCTGATGGAATTTATTAAAAGAACTTTAACAGCTATTGTGCTATTGGTTTTTATATACTTTTTAGCAGTAAAATCAACACCACTTGTATTTTTTCTTGTACTTCAAGCTGTAATTTATCTTGCACTTTACGAATTATTAAACCTCGTTGAGTTGAAAAACGAGTACAAACTAATAATAAGCATTTATGCAATTCTCATTTCCTACTACTTTTTCACAAAAAAACTTTCCATTGATACTATTCTTTTAACAATGATATTAGCTTCCGGAATCGTTTTGCTCAAAAGAACGGACAAAGAAACTCTTAAAAATTTTTCCTCAAACTATGCAAAATTGATTTTTATTCCATTCTATCTTGTTTTCACTTTGAATTTTTTATTTTATATCTGGAAAGTCAGTTATCTTCATCTATTCTTTTTAATCTTAATCATATCTGTCGGAGATAGTGCAGCATATTTCATAGGTAGCTGGATAGGAAAACATAAGATGTTTCCCGTAGCAAGTCCCAAAAAAAGCGTGGAAGGTTTTATAGCTTCAATTGTATTTTCAATCTTAGCAGCTTATCTTGCATCTTTGACATTTTATAAAATGTTTCCACCCGATTTTATTCTTATTTCGGGAGTTCTGATTCCTCTTGTAGCACAGCTAAGTGATCCCGTTGAATCATTGTTTAAAAGAGCCACAGGAGTAAAAGATTCTTCCAATATACTACCGGGGCATGGAGGCTTCCTGGATAGAATAGATAGCTATATTTTTGCAGCACCAGTGTTTTTTCTATTAATAAGATATTTCACTTTAATAAAATAAATGAAAAAGATTTCAGTCTTTGGTTCCACAGGCTCTATCGGGAAATCCACACTTAAAGTAATAGAAAAATTTCCGGACAAATTCAGGATTAAATTTTTATCAGCAAATAAGAATACGGATGAATTAAAAAAACAAATAAGAAAATTCAATCCTGAGTATGTGGGAATACCCGAAAATAAGGTAAAAGAGATAAAGAGAGAATTTCCAGAATTAAAGATAATTTCAGGAGAAAATTTCTTGGAAGATTCTGTAGAGATAGAAAATGTTGATCTTATTTTGATGGGTATTTCCGGGTTTGCGGCTTTAAAACCAACATTTAAGGCACTTTCAAATAGAAAAACAGTAGCACTTGCTAACAAAGAGTCGGTTGTTGTCGGAGGAGAGTTTATAAAAAAACATCTTGACAGAATAATTCCGGTTGATAGTGAACACTCTTCTCTCTTTCAACTTCTGAGAAATATAAAAAGGGAATGTTTAAAAAAGATATACATCACTGCTTCTGGCGGTCCTTTTTACAAAAGAGAAATTTCAAATAATATAAAAAAAGAGGATGTATTAAATCATCCGGTCTGGAACATGGGAGCAAAAATCACGGTTGATTCAGCTACAATGGCCAACAAAGCCCTTGAAATTATAGAAGCATTTTATCTTTTTTCTCTCTCCCCGGATATGATTGATGTTATTATTCATCCCCAATCAATTGTTCATTCTTTGGTTGAATTCAAGGATGGAGTCAGGTTTGCTCAAATGAGTGCTCCGGATATGAGATACCCTATAAGTTATGCTCTCTTTTATCCTGACAGGGCACCTGAAGATCCAACAGAAAATGGAATCTTTGAAATAAAGAAGCTTGAATTTTTAAAACCAGACTTTGAAAAATTCCCTTTTTTGAAAATTGCCTATGAGATTATAAGAAACGGTAAAAACAGAGCTATCGTATTTAATGCTGCCAATGAAGAAAGTGTTTTTCTTTTTCTTAAAAATAAGATAAAATTCGTTGATATATTTAAAATAGTTTTGAAAATTTATGAGAAAGAGGATTTTAAGGAAATTGAAACATTTGAAGATATCTTTAATACTGATTTAAGAATAAGAGAAAAGGTAAGACAAATGGTAAATAAAGGAGATTTTTAATGGCAATAGTAGGAAAAATTATTAGCTTTTTTATAGTTTTTGGAATTTTGGTCCTGGTCCATGAGTTTGGACACTTTATTACAGCAAAGCTTTTTGGAGTAAGAGTTGAAGTATTCTCATTCGGATTCGGGAAAAGACTTTTCGGTAAAAAAATAGGAGAGACAGATTACAGAGTGAGCCTTATTCCTTTGGGAGGTTATGTGGCTCTTGCAGGGGAAGAGGCAAAGGATGTTAAAGGCGAACCTTATGAGTTTGAGTCCCAACCAAAGTGGAAAAAGGCTTTAATTCTTTTAAACGGACCAATATTTAACCTGATATTAACTATAATATTACTTTCAGTATTATTCACAATAGGAATAGAAAGGCCGGCATATCTTGATAAACCTGCTAAAATAGGATGGATTCAGAAAGGTTCCCCCGCTGAAAAAGCCGGGCTTAAAGTGGGAGATATTGTAATAGAAATAAATGGAAAGAAAATAACAAGATGGGAAGAATTCGAAACAATCATTACAACAAGCCCAAAAGAGGGATTAAATCTTAAAGTTTTAAGAGACGGGAAAATAGTAAGTGTTAAATTGCATCCGAAAGCAGCAGGTGCATATCAGATAGGACAGGCCGGTGTAATGTATGAATTACCTGCTAAAATCGGCCAGCTTGCTTCCGGAATGCCTGCCTCAAGAGCTGGGCTAAAAACAGGAGATCTCGTTATTAAAATTAATGGACAGGAGATAAAAAATTATTATCAGATGAGAGAAATTGTCTTAAAATCTCCCAAAAAAGAGCTTATTTTCACTGTAAAAAGAGGAAATGAAATCAAAGAGATAAAAGTAATTCCTGAAGATCAGGGCGGAAAGGGAGTGATAGGAGTTATTGCCTATTTTGACACAGTAAAGAAAAAGTATCCCATTCATATAGCTCTTTTAAACGGAGTTAAAGAAACAAAGAGGTTGACTGTGCTCACCTATCAGGTTTTGAAAAAGCTGATAGTCGGTAAAATTTCATATAAAAGTCTTTCGGGTCCTATTGATATTGCGGATTTTTCCTATGCAGCGGTAAAGAGCGGTGCTTCCGGTTTTTTGCAATTTTTAGCATTTATCAGTCTTCAATTAGGAATAATAAACCTTTTACCTATCCCGGCTCTTGACGGTGGACAGCTTTTCGTAATTCTAATTGAAGCAATTGTAAGAAAAGACTTTTCTCCCAAGTGGAAAGAAAGAATAGCAATGATAGGATTCTATCTTCTGATTATGCTAAGTGTTTTTGTTATCCTGAATGATGTTTTAAAAAGAATGCACTAAGGCTTAAAATCAGCTTTAAATAAGGTTCAAATCTGGTATGAAATTTATGAGAAAGTTAAGCAGTATAAAGATGTTGTCTGAAAAGTCAAGAGGAATATAGGTAAATAATTCAAAATATTCGTAAATATCAAGCTCAGACATTATAGCTCTCCGAATAAAAACTC
>JAMOVU010000045.1 GCA_027067555.1 Candidatus Aminicenantota bacterium
CCATCCTGTGTGGAAAGATGTTTGTGGACGCTGTGCCAAAGTATTAGATGAAATAGATGCCAAGCCTGAAGAGCTTCAAGGATCATAACAGTGCAATCAAATCACCAAACCCAAAAACGGTGGTCTTTTAGCACATGGTGCCGGGGTTGGTCTAAGCCTCTGCTTCTGCCCATAGCCAAACTGTTTGCTAAACTCAATATATCTCCCAATGGAGTTACCCTGATTGGCCTATTATTTTATGGCTTATCAGGCTTATTACTAGCTTTGGGCTTGCCTATGTGGTCTGGGATTGTTTTGGCTGTATTTGGGCCGCTTGATGCAGTTGATGGGCTTCTTGCCAGAGAATATGGACATCAGAGCAAGTTTGGAGCCTTTTTGGACTCAACAATAGATAGATATGCAGAATTTTTTTTATTTATAGGCCTTTTATTTTACTTACATTCCCACGGCCCTAAAGGAATAATTGGGCCTCTTTTAGTATTAACAGCAATGACAGGCTCTTTGTTGGTAAGCTATACCCGGGCAAGGGCTGAGGCATTAGGGTTTTCCTGCACTGTAGGCATATTGACCCGTTTTGAAAGGCTGCTGATTTTGGCCATAGGCCTAATTTTTAATTTTATAATGCCAGTTTTAGTAATTCTGGCCTTTTTTACCCATATTACAGCCATTCAGCGCATCTGGCATGTGTATAAACAAGCAAACTAGATTAATTTTAAAAAATATTCTGAGAGGTTATGTGCCTAGTTTTTTAAATAACGATTTTAAAAAATGTCTAATTTGAGGATCTGCTAAAACAGCAATCACATATTCTATCCCTAACACCATTATTTTTCTGCCTATATTTGCTGAAACTGAAGAAATATAATTTTTATCGGGCAATAAAAAAAGCGCTTGTTTAAAGTTTGATAAAGCAGTGATAGGAAATCCGGCCATATCCGATGATAAAACAGTATTAGCCTTAATTTTTTCCCATAAATTCATGTCATAAAATGAAATGCGTGGATAGAAAATTCTTGTATAAAAATTGGATACAGTATTAAAGGCGGGATGTTTGTCAATTTTTTGTTTTAATATATTTAAAACCCAAATTGCATAAGCTTCAGCTTCTACAGTGGCATATTCTTTTGTTGATGTTTGTTCCGAAGCCATGCCACAAAGGATGATTTCATTGTGATTATTTTTGTCACCAAAAATTATTAAATCCATATGAATTGTTGAACTTTTAGTAAAAAGATTGTCCCATATTTCGTTTCTAGGTTTAAAAAGAAGCCATGTCTTACCATTAAAATCAATTTGTGGCACAGAACCATAGCTAGGCAAAATTAATTTTTTCTTTTTACTTTTCCAATAATAGGCCTTGTTTATCCAAATCATATCGCCTATTGAAGGGTCACCAAACGTTCGGTAACGGGGCATAATAGGATAAAATGGTGTTTTATGAGGGCAATAGGAAGAAAAAGCATTATCACATAAAACATATTCTAACTCTCGAATAGCAGGCACATATGTGTCTTTAGCATAAAGATGACAATATTTTTCAACATAAACAGGATTGCTTTGATAAGGTGTTGCTACAGATTTAGGTAAAGCAAATGCGGTATAATTTTTTTTAGGAGGATAAACAAATAATTGTTCATGAGCTTTTCTAAAACCTTCATTAAGGCTATTTTGAGCTATATGTAATAATTCTTTTATCCAATTATCATCTCTATTTTTGTTTATATTACTTACTTTGACAATAAATACTCCCAATGACATTCTGCTTTTTTGTCTTAAAATGATTCCTCCCAACAAGCCTAGGATCCAGGCTCCTATTGCAGCACTAAAAAATAAGGAACAGCGATCCATAGACCATAATGGGATCATTCCACCTCGGGCTAAAATAAAATTTAGCATCCATGCCAACAGAATACCTAAAACGCTCCCGCATTCCCCAACAGTAGTGTGAATAAAAGTTCCAAAGAATAGTGCCAAAAAAATTGGGATTAGTACTATTGCAAAATCAGTATCAAGCCTTAATATTGTTAAGAAATTTAAGACTAATGCTATCAACAAAGCGCAAATCAATATACCAACCTCTTGATGCGCTTGGAGTTTTAATAATATGTTATTGAAAAACTCTTTGTTTAAATTAACTTCTTTAAAACGTATCTTTTGAAAAAAGTTAAAACCAGCAGTGTAATTAGGATTAAAGTCAACCTCCAATCTATATTTATGATAGGCTGCCATACCTAACAAAAAGACAAAAAAATAGTAAGACGCTAAAATTATAAATGGAACACATGTTAAAAAGTCATTGCTATAAAATATACTGAACCAATATCTATGGTTTGCTGGCTGAGACAATTGTAGATAAGTTCTGATAGTTAAAATCAAAAAAGATACTTCTATAAAAAAACAAAAAATGATTGCTAAACATAACAACCCATGTCTTGTTTTTGAAAAATAAGAGGGGATATTTTTAGGAAGCACCCACAGCCAGTTATCAAAATGTCCCAATAGCTTAAAATCTGCATAAATATCTGTGAGCATATGGAGAAAAAAGGTGTTCACAGCTATTAAAAAATAAATACTAATATCAAAAAATAAGCTTATTATTAATGCAAAACAGGCAATTATAAATAAGCTACCAACATTATGTAGCCATAATCCTTTGAATTTTCGTTTATTTTCGATTTGCTTTAGATAAGCTAGGGCTGCTTTTAAGCCTTTTTCTTTTAAAATTTGGCGTGTTTGAATAACATATTTATTTTTACGATTATACACTAAATGATAAAGAGGATGATCTATAAAATCTATTAATTCCCCTCCAATCAAGCCATATAGGTATAACCATGGATCAGTTAAGCTTTTATTAGCCATTAAAGCTAATAATGCAGTATAGCCAAGACTAATAGCAGCATGTTCATGAGTTTTCATATTAACTATCTATCCTATAAAATTATGCCAAGCGTCTAAGCCCAACAGCCAAATCTTCAATAGCTTGCCTGTCTGTTATAATAATTTTTGAACCATCTACCTTTATGATGTTTTGTGCTGACATCTTGGACAGCACTCGAGAAAGGGTTTCTGGTATTGTGCCAAGAT
>JAMOVU010000046.1 GCA_027067555.1 Candidatus Aminicenantota bacterium
GACCGGACAATTAAAAGGCTCTGAAGGGTCGAAATCCTTTATCTCTGTTTTACCTGTTGTCTTTTTCTTTATTAAAAATGCCTCTTTTATCTTTTGTTTATCCACATCCCTTCCAGGATGATAATCTTCTCTGATAAGAGATCTCTTTAATCTTACCGATTTAATTAAAACACCTTTACAATTTTCACACATTTGAATCGGAATATCTTCGTAATATGTGTTATATAATGCTCCTCCGCACCGGGGACAAATATAGCCGCTTTTCTCTCCTTTAAAAAGGAGTCTCTCTTTTCCGAACTTTTCAGTAAAAACCTCCAGAGTATGATAATCTTCAAACTTTTCTTTTAATTCACTTAAAGTAAAGGGCCCTTTCCATTCATCCCCATCCTTAATAAAGTATGCCTGCTCTTTCCTCTTTTCCATTCGCTCCTTCATTGTTTTCACATAAAATTCTCCCGGCTGAAGATGGGCAAGTTGAAGCATTCTTTTTATCCTTTCTATTGTTGGCGGATGAGTGGTAAAAAGCCTTGAAAACAAATTATTTTTAACCTCTATACTGTCTTTAATTGGGTTTACTAAAAAAAGCATTGAAAAGGAGGGATGGGTCAGATTTATAATCTGTTTAATTCTATCATGCTCAATTACATAAAGAGCTCTTGCCATTGCCTCAGGATTTCTCGTAAATTCAACAGATTTCATATCAGCAAGATACTCTCTCTCCCGTGAAATCATCATTGAGAGAATCCTTGTGAAAAACATGACTAATTTTATATAAAGATACATTATAACTATGTATAGCCCTCCAAATTGAGTCCTTGATCCTGTTTTCACACTAACATTAGCTCCCCTTGTCTTTGTAAAACCCAAAAGTGATTTCGCAGAATAGAGAGCTCCGGATATGGAAGCAATGAAGGTTTTAAGCTCTGTATCCTTATTAACTATATGACCTATTTCATGAGCAACTATCGCCTGAATCTCATCCCTCCTCATATTACCAACCACCCCCTCGGAAAGTGCAATTACATGCTCTTTGTCAAGTTTAACAGTAAAAGCATTTTTTATATATGAAGGAAAGATATAAAGCCGGGGAGGCTGGATTCCGGCGCTTATTGAAATTTCATTAATAATGTTTTGGGCTCTTCGATGTCTAAAATCCTCCAGATCTATTGGAAGAGCATTTATCGCAAATAAAAAATCTCTAATGGTTGAACCGGACCTATGAAGGTAAAATACAAAACTCAACAAAGCTATTACGAAAAAGATATAAAAGGGTAAATCGATTTTCAATCCTAAAAAAAGCTTTGTTATTAAAAAGGCTCCCCGCCAGCCAATAACAAATAAAAGAAATATCAAAAAAAGAATAAAAAGACTTTTGAACCTGTTTTTTCTCTCAAAATCCCAGAAATTTATCATAAAAAAGTTTAACAAAGTCCCGCTCTTTTTTCAAAAAAATACAGACGTCAAAAGAATTTATTCTAAAACAGTCATAATGTTTTAAATCAATCATCAAGGTGCTAAAATATATCATGTTAGGGAAAATCAAAATCAATGAAAAACTTAAAGACAATCTTACTATTGTTTTTGTAGCTTCTTTGATAGGGGTACTTGCTGGTTTCGGAGCTTATGTCCTAAAAAAAGCAATAAAGCTCATTTACAATCTTTTCTGGGGAAACACTGAAAGTTTTCTTCATATAAAAGATAAATTCTCTTTTATTTACATAATATTGGTTCCGGCACTTGGAGGACTGGTAGTTGGAATAATAATGAAATATTTCGGGAAAGAAGTAAAAGGACATGGGATGGCATCTGTTATAGAGTCAATATTTTTCAAGGGTGGCTTTATAAGAAAAAGAGTAGGAGCATTAAAAATAATAACAGCAGCTTTTACGATTGGAACAGGAGGCTCTGTTGGTAAGGAAGATCCTGTAATTCAGATAGGGTCCTCAATAGGCTCTTTTGTAGGACAAATATTCAAAATGTCAGAAAAAAAGATGCGAACACTTGTTGCCTGCGGAGCCGCGGCAGGACTTGCCTCTGCTTTTAACGCTCCACTTGCCGGTGCTATGTTTGCTGTTGAAATAATTTTAGGGGATTTTGGGATCTCAGGTTTTATGCCCATAATAGTTGCTTCTGTTATGGGAGTTGTTACAAGCCACTATCTTGAAGGTAATTTTTCAGAATTCATACTCCCTCACTATCAATTCCATAATCCCATAGAATTAATAAATTATTTCTTTTTAGGGATTTTCGCGGGAATACTCGGTGTTCTCTTCATTAAAACACTAAATTCCACGGAAAAATGGTGGCAAGATCTAAAAACTCCGGAGTTTTTAAAACCTGCAATGGGTGGACTTTTAGTCGGAATTATGGGATTTTTGGTTCCTAATATTTTCGGACAGGGATTTGACACGATTGGCTTAAGTCTTAATGATAAAATAGGAATAGGTTTACTGGCTGCAATTATCATTCTAAAGATTATTGCCACATCAGTAACAGTTGGTTCCGGGGGAGTAGGAGGAGTTTTTGTCCCTTCAATGTACATAGGAGCTATGGCAGGACTTTTAACCGGTAAGCTCTCTCACTTCCTGTTCCCACATATAGTCGTTTACCCCGGTGTTTATGCGATAGCAGGTATGGGAGCGGGAATTGCAGCAGCAACCCATGCTCCTATAACTGCAATTCTTTTAATCTTTGAACTTACAAAAGATTATAATGTCATCTTACCTTTAATGTTTGCAAGTATTATAAGTTCAACAATATCTTCTTCAATTTTTGACTACTCGGTCTACACACTCGGACTAAAATTAAAGGGAATAATTCTAAAAGATGGTCATGATGTAAACCTATTAAGTTCAATAAAAGTAAAAGATATTATTACAAAGGATTTTGCAAAACTTTACAAAGGGACCTCACTCTCTACCATAATGGATACGGTTTTCAAAAGTAAAGAGCTTTTTTTTCATGTTGTTGATGAAAATGATATTTACATAGGAAGCTTCTCCTTAACTCAGTTAAAAGATGTTTTCCAGGAACAGGAATCATTGGGAAACCTTATTATA
>JAMOVU010000047.1 GCA_027067555.1 Candidatus Aminicenantota bacterium
ATGGTTAAATTTCATATATTAAAATATTGTCCGAAAAGGGAGGAAAATTAATTATGAATTATTCAAAGCCTCGAAGCCAAAAGCCTCAAAGCATCGAAGCTTTCTTAAAACCGTGCAGCTTTCAGCAGAGCAGTCTAAGAGGCAGGCTATCGGACTTACAGCAATCCCAGCCCTCAGCTATTGCGGGATTATGCGTGGCTTTAATTTTGGAGAAGTAAATGAATAAATATTTGAGGGGAATTTTTATTTTGTTTGTGGTAGTTATTTGTTCTATTAATCTTTCAGCTTTCGTATCATCGAGGATAGAGGGAGTTGTGGTTGATAAGGAGACCGGAAAGCCGATAGAGGGGGCGGAGGTGAGGCTATGTGAATCATTCTCCGGTTTGCCGGACAAAGAAACATACAGTAGAAGCAAATTCGAAATTTTCTCTTTAATATTGAAAAACAAATTTAATCAAAAAGAAAATGATATGGGAGGTAAAACTAATGATTAATGTTCGAGCGAAAAATTTTGTTAATGTTAAAGTTATAATTGTTTTGCTGTTAGTATTTACAGGAGTGGTAATATTTATAACAAAGGGGATAACAAGAGATTCAAAGATTTACGGAAAGATAAAAGGAATAGTAGTTGATTATGAAACGGGGAAGCCATTGGAGAGTATGATAACACTGTATTATAAAAAGTTATCGGATGTAATATCTGACCTTGCAAATGTAGATGTGGGGAAAAACGGGCGATTTGAGATAAAGAATTTGGAGAGCGGTTATTATTACATGGATGTAATAGCTTTACCGTATTATGTGAATCAGAGAGGGAGATTTTTTAAGTTAAGGGAGGGTGAGATAAAAGAATTGATAATCAGGATGAAGAAGGGGGGCAGGATATTCGTAAGGATGGAGCCTCAGGATGTGGATATAGATGAGTTGAGATGTTCTTTGAATTTATACAGGGTGAGTGATGATAGAATTAAGCATATGATAGATGAAGACTATTGGTGGCATTTTTGGAAGCCTAAAGGGAAGGGGAAAGGTATAATGATAGGAGGAATTGAGGAAGGAAGATATATGATAAAGATACGTTCTGGAGAAGGGGAGAAGGAATATCTTCCTTTTTTGGTAGGAGTAGAGGTAAGGAAGGAGAAGACGAGTGTTGCGGGAAAGGTTCTTGAGCTCAGAGAACCTAAGAATAAAGGGTATTTGAAGTTTAATGTGATAGATAAAGATACGGGTAAAGAACTTGAGAATTGGAAGGTTGGTGTATGTAAATATGTCAATATTTTCGGGACGGATGTGGATTATGATGTTGCTGAATTTAACAACAAACATAAGGAGGGGTATGTGGTTTCAGGTCAATTGGAATTATATGCAATGAAAAAAAGAAAAAATTTTGGAGTAATAGCATATAAAGAGATGCACATAAATTTAAAACCTGGGGAGAAGAGAGAGATAAAGATAATTTTTTAAGGAGTTAGAGATATGAAGAGAAAAACAAATTTTTTGATTATTATTTTCATATTTTTGTTTCAATCTTTTATTTTCGGGCAATCGAATGAAAGAAATAATAATATTGAAACTATTAATACCTCTTCATGTATAAATATCATGGGTAAAGTTATAGATGAAAAAACAGGAGAAGGTGTTGAAGGAGTTCATATAATATTATTAAATATTAAGTTATCCGGAGGAGGATATATGTTTCGTGCAAGAAGTGATAAGAATGGAGAATTTATATTAAAAAAGGTTCCTACATTTGAAAGAAATAATGAGTATTATGAGATAGAAGTGGATGCAGGATGTGGGAATATTCATTTAAAATGGTGTAAAGATAAGATACATTTCAGACAGGAATATTTGATTAAAATTAAACCGATTCCAGGGAAAAATGTGGTATTAGCACCCATAAAGATAAAGAGAGGTAAAATAGTAAGAGGAAGAGTTCGATTAAGAGAGAATAAAAAGATAAAAGATTTTAGAATTTATGTGAACTTGGTTAATAAACGAGACTATGATCCTTTGGAAACGGGATGGATTGTTCATATTGAAAGAGATGGTAAATTTCATACTGATGTTATTCCTGTTGAAGAAGATTTGTTATTTTCAATTGAAAGTATAATAGACGAGGAAGGTGTTAGGTATGGTAATTTTAGTAAGATTATAAGATTTGAAAAGAATAAGGAATACAATGACCTTGAATTTAAAATGCCGGAAAGGGATAATGAGATAAGAGGTAAGATAGAATATTATAATAGTGGAAATGTTGAATATAAAAGAATTATTGAATTAATTCATTGTGGTTCGCAAAACAACCAAATATCTTTAACAACCAATAAAGATGGATATTTTATAGTAAAAGATTTTAAAGAAGGAAGATTTAAATTTTATATCTATTTATTATCGGATAATATAAAAGAAAGTAAAAGTTTTAACCCTTTTAAGGATAAACATAGATTAATAATAAAAAGGGAAGATAAAATATTTATTGATATTAAAATTGATGTAAAGAATAATAAACTAAAATATTATGTGCGCAAAAAGGGAGAGTAAATTAAAATGATAAGAAATAAGATTATATTTTTAGTTTTATTTTCTGTAATGATTGTAAGTTTAATGGGTTATTCAAAGTTTACGGATCTCGGAGGTGATCCTTCCAAGGTAAAGGTGAAAAGAGTTATAACAGTGCAATATAAGTTGAAGGAAGGGGATTTTCTATATGATAAGTTCAAGGGATGGACAATGGACGGCAAATACATAATGATTGTCGAAGAGGATGGAGGAAATACCCTTTTGTATGATAAGGAGGGGAGATATTTTAAGAAGCTTGAGGGAGTGTTCTGGTTTTCATCATATACAGGCAATAGAATACTAACTGTTAAAGATCCTCATCATTCTGACAGACCCACCGATTTTTACATATATAATACAAGGAACTATAAGCTTGTAAAGAAATTCAGATCTTCATGGATAGATGGTAAGGATAGAGGTGTATTTTATGATGATAATAGTTTGTTAATAGTAAAGAATAAGTTTACTACGGGTA
>JAMOVU010000048.1 GCA_027067555.1 Candidatus Aminicenantota bacterium
CTTTCTAATGCCCTATTAAATGATAAAACAAACGGGAAATTAAAAACTTTTCTTGTTAGGAAAAAGGAAGCGTTTGAACTTATTAATAAAAGAAAAGTATCAGGAATTATAATAATACCCGAAAAATTTTCTGAAAAGATTTTTAAAAGGGAAAATACAGAGCTGTTACTTATAAAAAACCCAACGGAAACAATTTACCCCCTGATTGCAGAGACAGGACTTAATATTATAAAAGACGGAACAAATTATATACTTACAATCTTCAAAGAAGAAATTGACAAAATTCAAAAGGCGATTGAAAAGAAAGAAAAAATCAAAGGAGAATTTTTCAAAGAAATTTTTGACAGTGCAGGGGAAAAGATTGAAAAAATCATCCCTCTGTTTAAAGAACAAAAGATAGAAATTATTGACTTAAAAAAGAGTAAAAAGAAAGTTCCTCTTGCAATATTCTTTTTTGCCGGAATGTCCTTTTTCTTTCTTTTCTTTATCTCAAACGCAATTCTAACTGATATGGTTAAAGAGAGAAACCGATTTATCATAAAGAGATTATTTCTTTCAGAGCTAAAAAAATCAGAATACTTTTTTTCAAGAATATTAAGTGCCTTTGTATTTATTCTTACAATTGAAATCATTTTATCTTTAACCGGAAGGGTAATTTTTGGTTTAAAAACAAACAATCTACTACTTTTGTTTTTAACTCTTTGTATATCCGCTCTAATACTCACATTACTCTCAGCAATAATCATGGGCTTTTCTAACAGTGAAAGACAGGTCCACAACATAGGAATGATTTTTGTATTTGTATTTGCAATTTTGGGAGGATCTTTGATTCCCGTAAGCATTCTTCCGACATCCATTAGAAAGATATCTGTGATTTCTCCTCTCTATTATATGACAGAATCTGTGATCTCTCTCATTCTTCAAAATATGAGTAGATTTTACAATATGCTTTTAATTGCTACAATTATCTCAGCAGTACTTTTTATTTTGGCATATGCATTAAATATCCGAGCTTTAAAGAAGGTGGTAAAGTGAAAGGGATTTTAGGATTCGCCTTAACAGAATTAAAGCTAATACTAAAGGAAAAATCTTTCTATTTTTGGGCAATTGTACTGCCTCTTCTCTTTATTTTCATATTTTCAAACACAGGGGAGAATAATTTCGCAAAAGAGGTAAAAGTACCCGTTTTTATTAGAAATCTTGATAAGGGGAAATTATCTTCTGAATTAATTAATTATCTTAAAAAAGAAAAACTTGAATTAGTATCTAACAATAAAAAAAGCAAACCCTCAAGAGAGCTCATAATCCCTGAAAATTTTACGGATAAAATTTTAAAGAAAGAAAAAATAATTCTTAAATTCAAAGTAAAAGGAACAAAATTGGACAGCTCTTCAATTCAGGTTAAAATCTCTCTTTACAGAGCCATTTATAAATTTCTTATCAAAAGATATCTTAATATAAAAAAACCGGAAGAAGTTCTCTCCATTAAATCAAAATGGGCAGGCAAGGCAAGTTATATCCCTACCGGTGTCGTACATCAGATGCCAGCAACAATTCTTACATTTTTATTGTTTAATATTTTGATTTTTGGAGGGACCAATCTTATTAAATTAAGGGAAAGAGGAATACTAAGGAGATTTGTAATCACTCCTTTCGGTAAAAAGGGAATCTGGGTAGGCCTTTTCCTTACAAATATGTTTGTTGCAACCCTTGTCTCTCTTGTGATTATTATAATTTCAGCTTTTTTGTTTTCAGTATCATACGGAATTATTCCCATTTTAAACATGTTAATCATCTTATTCGTTTTTTCTGTTTTTGTATCCTCTATGAGTATTTATTTTGGCTCTGTTTTAAAAAGAGCAGAGGCTGTTGTAGGAGTATCAGTTTTAGTGGCAAACCTTTTAGCTGGTCTGGGAGGATGCTGGTGGCCTATAGAGATTGTACCGGAGTTTATGAAAAAGATTGCAATGATGCTACCTACAGGATGGGCTATGGAGGCTCTTGATAAACTGCTATTCTACAAATTCCCTTTTGTTTCAGTCATGACCAATATTATAGTTCTGACACTTTTTACTATATTTTTTGCAATCCTTTCAATAAAGTTTTTCAAAATTGAGAAAGTTTGAAAGGATAAAAGTATCGGAATATTCAGGGTATAAGGGAGGAGAGAAACCAATATCCTTTATTTATAATGGGAAAACCCATAAGATAAATAAAATAATTTCATCCAAATATGAAAAAGATATCATAACAAAAAGAGAATTTAATGTTTTTGTTGTGGAAAGTAAAGAAGGTGAGAAGTTTTCGCTTTACTTTGATGCTAAATCAAATCAATGGTTTTTATTGGTCAAATAAATTTATAAAAAAGTTCTATCTCTTTTTAAAAATCTTCTTTCTTATTATTATCTTAGAAGGAGTGGTTTTAGCTTTATTTGACGGGGATAATGTTGTCGGATATCCCTTTCTCTTCCAGCCTTCATATCCGTGATCAAGGCGATAAACTTTTCTATAACCAAGAGTCACACTTAAAGTAAAAGCCGCAAGAGTGGATCTTTTTTCTCCATTTGAAAATACTATTATTGGTGTATTAAGATTATTTCCTGTAATCCGTCCTATTCTAAACTCAAGAAGACCTCTGGGAATATGCTTTGCTCCCGGGATAGTGCCTCTCTTTCTAAGTTCATCGGCTTCTCTTACATCAAGAAAGATATATCCTCCACGGTTAAACAATGTGTATGCTCTTTCAAGATTAATTTTCATAACCTTCATTCGGCATCTTCTTAAATACTCATTAACTGTAAAATAGGAAAGTCCCAAGCTTACTACAAAGATAAACAACAAACCCGCAATCAAGTACTTCTTTCTCATTTTACACCTCCTTTATCTTATAAATTATAAATATTAAAAAATCCTTATCTTGTCAAGTTAAAACTTATTAACTCACTTCTGTCCTGAAAAATTTGAGAGATTGAAGCACCTCTGTGTGAAGATGTAAAATATTCAATTGTTTTAAAAGATCTCACACAGGAGGTG
>JAMOVU010000049.1 GCA_027067555.1 Candidatus Aminicenantota bacterium
CTGTGAGTGTGCATATCCCCAGTCCGTATAAAGAGTCGTAAGTATTACAGTTCCCTCTCCGTATTTATAATAAAGAAGCGCCGGTTTACGGTTTTTTGTCCTTCTTAAAAGAACAACCGAATCCTCGGGATACTTATCTATATAGCCGTCAACTGCAACACTTACCCTGTCATTTACCATTGATGATAGTACAGGATGTATAATTGAGCCGTAAACACTTCCATTATAGCATGATTGATCCTCACGCCAACCGTAGACCTTGAGCCTTTCCCCATCGGGAACAGGGACAATATTCTCAACATGGCGTCCGTATTGCTGAGCGAAAACTACTATTGTTCCACCTGATTGGACATATTGTTTTAAAGTCTCTCTTAGAGAGATATTGTTATGGTTTAATGATAAACTTCCGTAAGGTATTACTAACACAGGGTGTTCCTTTACCATATCTTTTGTCAATTCCCTGAAATATACCGCAGGCCTTTCTCCTATGGAATTTAACATCTTTACAGTATACGGATTTATAAACTCTATGCTTGTCAACACCTTTGACCTTATATCAACACCATATCCCTTCCCCCTCCATCTCATCACTCCACTTGAATACGATTCATTATCATCAGGATCATCATTTAACTTAAAAGTAAAACAATCAGAATTAAACCAAATATCATTTATATCTTTTATAATTTTGTTTACTATATAGTCAACATAAATAGATGCAATAAATGAGTGTCCATAGCTCGTAGTTAATATAAACTTTGCCATTATATCATTACAAATAAAATCAACTTCAGACAAACTGTTCTGGGTTATTATTGATTTGGAATAGCCTGAATATAAATAAACAACATTTCCCTTACGATCTTTCATCACCTCTCCATCACTATTTAACCTACTTACCTTCTTATCTTTCAAACAAAGAGGACCATACCTTAAAACCCCTTTTTTAGAACCATCAACTAAACCTCTATTTTTAAATCCATAACTATCAAACTCATTTAAAAGCTCTTGAGGTTGTCTGTTTCCTTCTAAAAATGCCCATAATTCTTCATGGCCATGTGTACTATTACACGCTTCATTATTATCAAGTGAACTTTCATTGGAATTTAAATGAATACTTAAAAATATCGGATGAGTTTTTTCACATTTCTCAGCCTTTACTTTATTTTTTATTTCAGTTCTTGTAGTTTCAGCCCTATTTATTGCACTCTTTTTTGTATTTGTCATTCTCGTAAGTTTAACAGTTAATTTATTTGAAGTTTTTGATAAATAATCTTTCAATTTTTTTGCGATATCAAGAACCATATCAGATTCTTTGTATCTTTTATTATCCCCGTTTATTATATTTTTGCTTGACAGTGCCCCCGCATCTGTCCCGCCATGTCCGGGATCAATTACAATAACATATGAATTTATCAAATCTGAAATTGTTTTCATACATCCTCGTTTGCTACAATCATCCTTATTTTTTGGATCGGAATATAGAAACAACACAACAAACATTAAAAACATAAAAATAATCTTTATTTTTACATGTTTTTTCATGTTATCTTCTCCCAAGTATAATAATTTTTAGTTTAGTTAATGTTTTTTCGTTATTTATTTTTCTCATTATCAATCTGTCGCCCATCGGATGCCAGTATATCTCATCGGGTACTTCTCTGTCACCTAACCCCAAATTGAGCTTTGATATGTTTCCTTTAAAATCATATACTACAACACATCTTTTACCTCCTTTTACCCAATACTCAAAATCAACATCAGTTTCTCCAATTCTCGATAATATCAATTTATCATCCGGTGATACTAATATCCCATTTATAGAATCTTCAACTACCCTTTCAACACCACATAATTGTTGCCATTTCTTATAAACATCCGGGATAATTTTTATTATATGTCCCTCACCATCTATTATTTTATTGTTTACCCTTATTCTTATTTTACCATCTTTATTTCTGTAATATCCCTGACCTGTTGTATCTATAAACAAATCTCTACCTTTTAGTATCACTTTTTTAGAACAATTACTTAATCTTAATCTGTAAAGCTTGTTAACCTTATTTTCCAAAACCTTATAAAAAATATTATTTTCATTATAATATTTAAAATCAAATATAGCCTTTCGTTTTATTTCACACACTTTTTTAATTTCACCATTATTAATATCTCCTATCGCTACATAATTATAACCCTTTTCAGGATTTACTAAGCCTATTATATGCTCTTTATCATATATCCTTATAGTATTAATGCAACAAGCTCTATTAAAATCATCCATTAGTTTAAATGTTTTTATGATTTTTTTCTTTTTAATATCCCATAAATCCAGGGTTGTAAGATTTTTATGTATAACTAACATATATTTATTATCTGTTGATATATCAACTCTTTCATAACCTTTATATTTTAAAATGGTTTTATATGAGATAGGATCAATTAACAATCTATACCCATTTTTTTCCTTTGGAACCCCTGTAATAAACCGTACGGTAGGACCATAAAAAAATGTATAATTCTTATAATCCAACGGAAGTTCCTTTATCTCCTTTACATATATCTTCGTCGCATCATCTCCGAGACTGTGATACTTAACTCCTGCATAACTTACTGAACTCAGCAAACTTACAACCACAACACTAAACAAAACCACAAACAAAAACTTAAAATTAAACAAAAACTTAAACGCTTTCCCGCTATTGCGGGAGCCTTTCGATTGTTTCATATTCTCCTCCTTTTATTTTATTTTTTTGATTAAATTCGGGCTCATCTTGCTCCTCAACTCTTTGCTCCCTTAGAAAGCAAAGGATTGAAGGGCTGTTCGGCTGCTCTGCTGCTCGGCTGCTCTGCTTTTGGCTTCGAATAATCCATAATCACCCCCTTGTGAGTAATATCTTAATATATGAAATTTAACATTTTTCGTCAAAAACTTTTGCATTCTCATAATCTTTTGCATTCTCAGCTCCTCAACTCTTTGCTCTTTCTTAAAAGCAAAGGATT
>JAMOVU010000050.1 GCA_027067555.1 Candidatus Aminicenantota bacterium
TTAGCACCATTTATTATATGAAAGCTATTTTAAACAAAGAAAAGGGCCTTCTTCCAAAAGGTAGCACTCTTACCCATATTGCTGTTCTTGAGATTCCAACTTATGACAAATTATTAATAGTATCCGATGTGGCAATTATTCCCGAACCTACCCTGCAACAAAAAGTTGATATGACAAAGTATTGCATAGATGCTGCTCACAAATTAGGTATTGAAAAACCAAAAGTTGCTATAATAGCTGCTAATGAGAAAGTTTCTGATAAAATGCAGCCCACTATAGATGCGGCAATAATTTCAAAGATGGCGGATAGGGGACAAATAAAGGGAGCTATTGTTGACGGCCCTTTAGCTCTTGATGTTGCGCTTTCAAAAGAAGCATGCGATATAAAAGGGTTGAAAACACCGGTGGAAGGTTTTGCTGATATTTTAATTTTCCCGAATATAGAGACAGGAAATGTCTTCTATAAATCAACGACAATTCTTGCAAAGGGACTTTTGGCAGGTATAGTGGTCGGTGCGAAGGCTCCTGTTGTTTTAACATCAAGAGCTGATTCCGATGATTCCAAATATTATTCCATATTATTGGGAGCGGTTTTAGCCAAAGAGTAAAGACCTAAGCTTCAAATTAAAAGAAAGAGTGTAAAAATAGAGAAAAAGTTTATAAGAGTAAAATTTTCTACAATTTACAAAACTTCAGGGACTGGAATTTCCACCTCTAAAAGCTAATATTTTATTCTGCCAAATCTTGCTGTCTTACCATTAATTATTAACTATCTTCGAGTATTCGACTCTTTGAAGAAAAAGACTATCCAGGAATTGAGATAGAAAAGGCGGCGACCGGATTTGAACCGGTGAATCGCGGTTTTGCAGACCGCTGCCTTACCGCTTGGCTACGCCGCCGTATTAAAAAGATGGAGCGGGAGACGGGATTTGAACCCGCGACCCCAACCTTGGCAAGGTTATGCTCTACCGCTGAGCTACTCCCGCAAAATTTTACTAATTAATATCAAATCATTAGCTTTTTGTCAATATTTTTTTTCTTTATTTGCAAAGTATTTTGGAGTAAAAACTAACAAATACAAAATTTAAAATTACTATGCTATAATAAATTTTAAATTAAGGAGGAAAAATCTAATGGAGAGAGAGTTTCTTGATTTTTTTATTGAAAGTTTAAAAATTAATCTTGAACAATTTTCATCTCTAAGATCAGAAGTTAAAGAAATTAAAGATGGGGTGAGTAAGGATAGAGATGTTTACATCTCTGCTATTATCGGACTTATTGGTGAGGTTCAAGGGACTATTACTCTGAGTTTTAAAAAGAATCTTGCGCTTAAAATTGCTTCAACCATGCTTATGGAAGAAAAGACAGAAATTGATTATGATTCAAGAGATGCTATAGGTGAAGTTGCCAATATTGTCATTGGTCAGGCAAGGAATAAAATTGTGGAAAAGGGTTTTGATAGTAAAATAACTCCACCAACTATTGTAGAAGGACATAAACATGAGGTTTTCTATCGCCCCGGACTTGATATTAAAGAAGTTGAATTCAAAGATAATGAGGGCAATTCCTTCTATTTGACTATCGGAATCAAAATTGCTTCAAAAAAAAGTGGATTCATTGGGCTTATAATGGCGGGTGGAATTGGTACAAGAATGAAGTCAAAAACAAACAAACTTTTACATAAAATTCTTGGAAGAGAAATTATTAAATTTCCCGTCAAAGCTTTTCAGGAAGCATCCGCAAAGAGAATAATTCTCATTACGGGAAAACATAATGAAAAAGTCTTAAAAGAATTATTCGGAAATGAGGTGGAATATGCTTTACAGGAAAAACCTCTTGGAACTGCGGACGCTGTTAAATCAGCTATACATTTACTTGAAAATTTTGAAGGGGACGTACTTATTACAGTAGGGGATAATCCATACCTTGATTCTGATACGGTTAAGGATTTTCTTGAATTTCATCAAAATGGTGGATATGATGTATCTATTATAACCACCAATTTTGACAATCCTCCGCCATACGGAAGAATAGTGAAAGATGAGAATGGTAATTTTGTTAAGCTTGTTGAGGAAATTGTGGCAACGGAAGAGGAATTGGAAATAAAAGAAGTAAGCTCTTCCATCTTTTTGTTTAAATGGAATAAAATGGCTCCTTATATAGAAAAAATTAAAAATGATAACCCAAAAGGGGAGTACTTTTTACCGGATGCAATTAATTTTCTTGCAGCAGATGGTGGGAAAGTGGGAATTTATTGGGTTTCTCATCAGGAAATCACAAAAGGAATTAATACACGGGAAGAATTGATGGAAGCGATAGCCTATTTTAATAAGAAGAATATTGGTCAGCATGTGAAAAAAGGAATAACTTTTGTTTCTCCTGAGAATACATTTGTGGAATTTGATGTTGAAATAGGTGAGGATTCTATTATCTACCCTTTTAATTATCTCAGGAAAGGTTTAAAGATAGAAGAGGGTTCTGTGATCCCTCCTCTTTATTACATTAATATTTAATTGGGAGGGAAAGATGAAAGGATTTGTTATTTTTGTTTTTAAAGACAGAGAACTTGGAGATAAAAAATATTCTTATTTATTGGATAAGGAAAAAAGAAGATTCAAATTTAAGAATAAAAACGGGGATTATGTAATTTCAAATGATGGTGAAAAATGGTTTATCTTTTATTCTCTCGGGAAAGAAAAAAAGGTCGATATCTTTTCTTTCAGAGAAGCTCTTTTAAAAGTAAGAAAAATAGCTTTAACCTTAAAGGTAAATGAATTAAAGGTTTATGAAAGAAATCTAAAAAAACTTCCTTTTGATTATAGGTTTGAAATTCCCTTTTATTCTTCTCTCTTAAATTATAAATTTTTAAGAAAAAGAGAAAGTAAGAAAGATGAAGGGATTGTAAAATTTAAGGTTTCTAAGGAAGGGAAGGAAGTAAAATTATTCAATGAAGCAGTGAAATTTGTAAGGGAGCTTGTAAATGCTGGCGCAGACGAGATTAATCCTGATTCTCTTGAAAAAATTGCAAAAGAAGAGTTTTCATCTTTGAAGCTAAGAGTATATAAAGGAAAGGAACTTGAGAAAAAGGGTTTCGGAGGTATTTTGGCTGTAGGTAAAGGTGGTAATTATGAACCGAGGTTGATAAGGATTGAGTATTCTCCTGAAAATTATAAAAAAACGGTTGCCTTGGTAGGCAAGGCTGTTACATTTGATTCTGGTGGTTTAAATGTTAAACCGTATTCTGCAATGGAAGATATGAAAATAGATATGAGTGGGGGGGCAATTGTTTTCGGTATTTTAAAATTAGCCAATGCTCTTAAACTTCCAGTTAAAATTATTGGTTATGTGCCTGCTGTTGAGAATATGCCCGGACCAAAATCTTATAAACAGGGAGATATTGTAAAAATTTATAATGGAAAAACAGTTGAAATAAAACATACTGATGCTGAAGGGAGGCTTATTCTTGCTGATGCCCTATCCCTTGCAGATGAAGAAGGGGCTGATCTTATAATAGATTATGCTACTTTAACAGGGGCATGTATTACCGCACTGGGCACAAAGATTGCTGCTATTATGGGAACAGATAAAGGTTCATTAAGGAAGTTTTATGAGATAAGCTGGAAGATTCAGGAACCCCTGTGGGAATTTCCTCTACCTGAGTTTTATGAAAAGGATGTGAAATCCGATATTGCTGACATTAAAAATACAGGCTATGGTATTGGCGGAGGGACTATAAAAGCCGGCTTATTTTTGAAAGAATTTATTGGGAAAAGAAGGTGGCTTCACCTTGATGTTGCAGGTCCCGTATATTTTGAAAAGGGAGACTTTTTTGGGATAAAAGGTGCGACAGGGTTTGGAGTAAGATTAACAATTGAGTTTCTTAAAGAGTTTTCTTGATGGAAAAAGAAGAAAAAGTTTATATTATCGGGCATAAAAATCCTGATAGTGATTCAATTTGCTCTGCAATAGGATATGCAGATTTTAAGAATAAGATTGATAAAAAAAATCTTTATATTCCCGCCAAAGCCGGGAAGATTAACAGTGAAACCAGATTTATTTTAGAAAAATTTGATGTAAGGGAACCAGAGACTTTGGATAGTTTAAAACCTACAGTTATTGATTTTAATTTTAAATCTCCCATTGTTGCTGATGAAAGCTCTTCTTTGAAAAAAATCGTGGATTTAATGAAAGAGTATGAAATAAGATTGGTTCCTCTTGTTGATACGGACGGAAAGCCGGTTGGAATTGTTCCGCAATCTTCGATAGCCAGAGGATTTGTGGAGAGAATCGGGAGGATTAATTTAAAAGATAATCCTGTTGAAATTTCCAAATTATCTGAAGTTTTAAAAGGAAAGATTCTTGCTCTGGGAAAGAAGATTTTAGATGGGAGGCTTTTTATAGGGGCAAATAGCAAGGAGAGAATTTTAAAAAAGGTAAGGAAAGGGGATATTGTGATTATTGGAGATAGATATGAAATAGTGGAAGAGCTTCTAAAAAAAGAGGTAGGCGCAATTATTCTTACAGGTTATCCCTCTGTCCCTTATGAAATGATTAAAAGAGCAGTGAGTAAAAAATGTTCTTTAATATCCACTCAATTTGATACTTACTCTGCATCAAAGTTAATTGACCTTTCTGTTCCAGCCAGGAAGTATATGAGAACAGATTTTGAGAAAGTTTATTTGTATGATTTTATGGAGGAAGTTAAAGAAAAAATTTTACATTCAAGATACAGAGGAGTGTTGGTAACTGATTATTCAGGCCGATTGGTTGGAATTTTAACGCGAACAGATATTATTAATTTAAAGAAAAAAAAGGTTATTCTGGTTGACCATAATGAATTGAGCCAGGCTATTGATGGAATAGAAGAAGCAGAGGTTATAGAGGTAATTGACCACCATAGAATAGGAGATATCTCAACATTAAAACCTATACATTTTCATGTGGAGCCAATAGGAAGCACATCCACTCTTATTGCTGAGTTTTACTTTAAAAAGAGAATAAAAATCCCTCAAAAAATAGCGGGTTTGCTTTTAGCGGGAATTTTGTCAGATACTATGAATCTTACAATCTCCACAACAACTCTAAGGGATAAAAAAGTGGTTAAAAGATTGTCATCTTTGGTGGGGATTAACCCTGATCTCTTTGCCAGAGAGATAATAGAAGCAAACAATGATTTTGAAAATCTTTCACCGGTTGAAATTCTTAAAAGAGATTTTAAAGTATTTAGAATGGGAGGTGCGATTGTTGGAGTCGGGCAAATTATAACCGGTGAGTTTAAAAATGTGTATGAGAAAAAGAAAGATATATTTTTTGAAATGGCTAATTTAAGAGAAAAGAAAGGGTATGATATTTTATGCTTAATGATAACAAATCCGTTTAAAAATTTTTCTGAGCTCTGGATTTCAGGAGATAAGAAAATAATAAAAGAGGCATTTGATTTGGATGAAAAGGAAGAAGGCGTTTTTATTTTAAAGGGGGTATTATCTCGTAAAAAAGATTTTATAGTAAAAATTGGGGAAGTTTTGTTAAATAAGAATTGGAGGAGATAATGAAGAAAAACGGATTATTTATTTTATTTTTGATCGTTTTCATAGTAATTTTTTTTAATTCCTGCGAAAAAAAGGAAACTCCTGAAATAAAGGAGTGGAAAGCCAAATTAATGGAAAGAAGAGCAAAAGAAGACAGGGAATTCAAAACCTCTCCTACTTCTCCTATTGCTGGTCTTAATAGATTGACAGTACCACCGGATAAAAAAAGTTTTGTTATCTTCAAAGATGGTAATTTTAAGCTTGTGGAAAATAAAACTAAAGATTCATTAATTTCTGTTTTTAAGAAGGGAAATGATTGGGTTTGGGATGTTTTTGATGAGAACTTTGTTTGTAAAAATAAGGATAGAATAATAAAAACAGGAGAACCTCTTAAGGGAGACCTCACCTGTAAATACAAAAGATATTCTTTTTTAGTTTACCCTCTTGATTCAAGACTTGTTATTGTTTCTTTTGATCCTGAAAAAAAGGAAGTAAAGGAATTTACCCACAGATATTACTATCCTCCAGATCCCGATTACAGAGTTAAAGCTAAGTTAATAAGGCTTGAAAAAAAGGAAAAGGTTCCAATGATAACAAGCCAGAATCTTGTAAAAACATTTTATAGGTATGCAAGAATTGATTTTGTGGTTAAGGGGAAGAAAAGACATTTGTTTGCTTATAAAAAGGATCTTTCTCAAAAACCCGGTGAGGGATTTCTTTTTATCCCTTTTAAAGATAAAACAAATGGGAAGGAAACTTATGGTGCCGGCCGTTTTCTTGAAATAAAGGAGCCTGTCGGAGATACTTTTATTTTAGATTTTAACGAGGCTTTTAATCCTCTTTGCAATTATTCCCATGTGTGGAATTGCTCTTATCCTCCTTCGGAGAATATTTTGGATCTTCCGATAAAAGCTGGAGAAAAAAAATATCCTATATCCCATTAAAAAAAGTTTAAATTCAATAATTTGACTTGTGTGATATAATCTTTGCTATGGAGGAGTATATGAAGAAAAGATATTTTTTGATTTTATCCTTGGTAATTTTGCTATTTTTTGAGTTATCTTGTGGAAAAAGAGAGAGAATACCCAAGAACCCTAAAATATATATTATTGGATTGGATGGAGCTGACTGGGATATAATTAATCCTTTAATCGAAAGTGGTAAGTTAAAATTCTTTAAAAAGCTTAAAGAGGAAGCTGCTTGGGCTCGCCTGAAAACATTTAAACCAACATTATCAGCAGTGGTTTGGACAAGTATTGCGACAGGGGATAGGATGATAAAGCATGGAATTGTAGACTGGCTCTATGTTTCAAAAAATAACATAAAAGTCCCTTATACTAATGCTGAAAAAAGAGTGCCTTCTATTTGGGAGATATTTGATTATTATAATCAACCCAGTGTTGTTCTTCACTGGTATGTAACATATCCCCCGGATCATATTAAAGGTGTTATGGTTTCAGATGCTTTTGCTGATGCAATGAGTGGAATCTTTTTTAGGAATGAAAAGATAGAGGAATATAGAGATACTGTTTTCCCTGAATTTTATTATAGAAAGCTTTATAATTTATTGTCGAAAGAATTGAAAGAAAAGGGGTTGGGATATAAGGGAATGATTAAGTATCTTGAGATTCCTGATTATATAAATATGTATTTGAATAAATATCATGAAACCAATGTAAAGAAAGTACCCATTCTTTCGAGCTGGAGAAGATATATTTTAAAAGATTATATTGGAGAGAAGACTTTTTATTATTTTATGAAAAGAGGGAAATACAATCTTTTTATGTGGTATTCAAGAATGCCTGATGTTTTTAAACACTTTGCTTCTGTTTTTTTAGACAAAAATTATTTGGATAAAATAAATGAGCTTATTAAGGAGGGAAAACCTATTTCTAAGACAGTGGAGAAAGAATTTGAAAAAAAGCTTGCTCCTATTGTTGCTCCAATTCTTAAACATAAAGAAAAAATACTTAAAGCTGTTTATAATAAAGCTAAAGAGGAAGGAGCCTATGTCTTTATTTTGTCTGATCATGGTTTTACTTTAAGTTCAAAAGGGTATGATCATCATGCCTTACCAAAGTCTGTTCCTCCTCCGGACGGAATTTTAATGATTTTGGGCCCCGGCGTAAAAAAGGGACATGAAATAAAAGCTACTGTTTTGGATATAACACCGACAGCTTTATACCTTTCTGGAAAGCCTGTAGGAAAGGATATGGATGGAAAAGTCTTACTGAATGCTTTTATTTTTAGAAGGAAGGTAAGATATACAATTTACAAAAAGAAAAAGAAAATTAGAAGAAAAAAGAATAAAGAGATTAACAAAAAAATCATTAAGGACTTAAAAACGATAGGATACATTTAATTTATTGTTATCAGTTTCATTATGTAATATAATATTACTCACTTTGTTATAAAAAATAGGAGTTTTCATGAAAAGATTATATCTAATTTTTACTATCTTCAGTTTAACCTTTTCTACTGTTCTGGTCGAGATTCTTTATACAAGAATTTTTTCTGTTATTTATGTAAGTTCCTTTGCTTTTTTAATGATTTCTCTTGCTTTGTTT
The DNA here is from genome assembly GCA_027067555.1 of Candidatus Aminicenantota bacterium. Taxonomy (GTDB): domain Bacteria; phylum Acidobacteriota; class Aminicenantia; order JAMOAD01; family JAMOAD01; genus JALXDT01. Next base: position 8,096 of record JAMOVU010000050.1, read on the forward strand.
GGATATGGATTAAGCGGGGTTTACCTCTCTTTAAGTAATATCACAAAAAGGGAGAATTCTATAAACTATCTCGAATTTTTTTTAATAAGCTATGTGGTCGTATTACCTTTAACATATAAAATAATTCTTCTTATTAATATAGATTTTTTACATCTTTTTGACCCAATTTCAAATTTCTTATATTTTTTCTTTAATATTATAATTTTGACTATCCCATTTTTCCTTGCTGGTGTATCGCTTGTTTTGATTTTCACTATTTATTCTCAGGAAATAGGTAGATTATATTTTATTGATTTGTTAGGAGCTGCTTTTGGAGGAATTGCTATTATTCCCTTTATAACAAAAATCGGACCTTCTAATATTATTATTCTACTTTTTCTCCTTTTAAGTGTATCATGGTTTTTAATCAGTAAATTTAAACTTACCAAAAAGATGGTTGTTTTTATAGTTCTTTTGGTTTTATCTATTGGGATGTTTTTTAAAACTAGTTCTTATTTCAAGATCATTCCAAGGATGGTAAAAAGAGCTTACCTGTTGCATTTTTATAGAAATACAATTGAACATAGTGAATGGAGTCCTATTAACAAAATAGATGTAGCACCGTTTTTAAACCAAAGAAAAAAGGTTATCTGGATAGATGCGGGAACAATGCAATCCTGGTTTGTAAAGTTTGATGGTAATTTGAGGAAATTAAAACCAATAAATTGGTCTCATGAAGCCATCCCTTATCAGCTTACGAAAAACCGCTCTGCTCTTATTATTGGCTCTGCTGGTGGTTACGAAGTTTTATGCGCTCTTTCTCACAGAGTGAAAAAAATTATTGCGGTTGAAATGGACCCGGCTATTTGTAAGCTTGCTAAAGGCAAGTATGCAAGATACATCGGAAATATATTTTCCAAGAGAGGTGTTTATCTTTTAAATGATGAGGGTAGAAGTGTTATAAAAAGAATAAATCAAAAATTTGATGTTATTCAAATGGTAAATTCTCACAATGCAGATCTTCTTCTCTCGGGGGGGTTGAGTATAGCTGAAACATATATTTATACGGTTGAAAGTTTTAAAGATTATTGGAATCATCTTAATGAAGATGGATTTGTATCAATAGTTCATTGGTTTGGAGAAAGACTTTTTTCCACAGCTTTTCAGGCATTAAGAGAAATGAATATAGAACATCCGGAAAGAAAGTTTTTTGTAATACAGGCACAAAGAGGTTTTAATTTCTTTTTTATGAAGAAAGGAGATATTACTCCTAAAGAAGCAGAATTATTAAAAAGATTTGCAAAAAAACATGAGATAGTTTATTCGCCTTTTGTGAAAAAGAATAATATTTATTATAAACTTGCTTCATCATTTTATAAGGATGCAATAAAATCATCTTCTGTGAATATATCTCCGGTTTATGACAATTCACCCTATTTTAATCAGCCTAATAAAATTGGGCAATTAAAGTTTAGAAATAACATCACACAAGGGATGGCTAAAAGTGTTGTAGAGTGGGGAATTATTTATTCTAATAGTATTTATCTTTCGCTTTTATTTCTCTCGATCTTACTACCTTTTCTTTTTGTTTACTTGCCTCTTAAATTGAAAACAAAAAAGGAAATAAACAGGAATATTGTTCTTTTCTTTTTTCTTATTGGAATTTCTTTTATTATGGTAGAAATAATTTTGATAAAAATTTTCCAGCTTTACCTTGGTAATCCTGCCTATTCTATTTCTGCTATTATCTCCTCTCTTCTTGTTTCTTCAGGAATTGGTAGTCTTTTATCGAAAAAGTTTAATTCTATTTTTAAAAAGAATCTCTTATTTATCTTGAGTATTTATCTTTTCTTATTACTGGGAATTTATTCTCTATTCCTGTTTAAAATAATTTCTTCTTTAATTCATCTTACTCTTCTGTTTAGGTTTGCTATTACGTTTATTCTAATTTTTGTACTTGGCTTTTTTATGGGAATGTTCTTTCCTACAGGTATTAATTTACTTGGAGAAAAAGATAAAGAAGCAATCGGTTGGGCGTGGGGGGCAAATGCTTTTGCTACTGTTTTAGGCTCTGTTCTTACTGTAATAATATCTATTAACTGGAACTTTTCCCTGGTGCTGTTTCTCGCAGGCCTGATTTATCTTTTAGCTGGAGTTGTCTTTACTTTCTTCTTTGTTGGAAAGAAAGTTTAATTTGTCTTTGATTATTGTGCTTTTTAATTGTTTTAATGATATAATACATTTAAGAGAAAGAGGTTGATATGTATGTTTTAAAAGTAAGACCGAGAGATTCAATGCGAAGTTTTCATTTTTCCTCTAAAGAAGAGATACAGCCGGGAGAGTTTGTGGTTATTCCCTCTGAAGGAGGAGGGCAGCTGGCGGAGGTTGAACCTGAGAGTAGTGTTATAAAGGAAAGCTTAAAGAATAAAATATTACCTGAAATACTAAGAAAAGCTGATGAAAAAGATAGGAAAGTTTTTGAAGATAAAGAAGAGAAAGAAAAAGAGGCCTATGAGTTTTGTAAGTCAAAAATAAAAGAAAGAGGCCTTCCCATGAAACTTCTTAAAGTCCTTTTTTTCTTGGATGGTCAGAAGTCCATTTTCTATTTTACGGCAGAGGGAAGAATTGACTTTAGAGATCTTGTTAAAGATCTTGCGAGAAAATATAGGATGAGGATAGAAATGAGGCAGATTGGGGTAAGGGATGAAACAAAAATTTTGGGAGGATATGGAATTTGCGGCAGACCTCTCTGTTGTTTCTCTTTTTTGAAAAAATTTGAACCGGTTAGTTTACAAACAGCTAAAGATCAAAATCTGAATGTAAATCCAACAAAAATTTCAGGTGTATGCGGAAGATTGGTATGTTGTCTGAATTATGAAGAGGGAACAATAGGAAGACTTTATATAGATCAGGATGAAGATGATTTAATTCAGTATGACGAAGAGCAAATAGAATCCGAAGGCGAGGAAATTCCTGAAGTTCTAACAGACTTGGATGATAAATGAGTGATTCTGATTTCTTTCATCTTTTTACAGATGGATGTAGCAAAGGTAATCCCGGTATGGCAGCGGGAGGTATTCTAATTTTAGATTCAAGAGGAGATATTATTATTTCAAAGAAGATTTTTTTGGGAAGCAAAAAAACTAATAATGAAGCTGAATATTTAACTATGCTCGAAGGTCTGATTACCGCTAAAAAAATGGGGATAAGAAGAATAAAGATATTCAGTGATTCTCAATTGGTGGTTCGACAGATAAGGGGGGAGTATAAAATCAAAAAAGAAACCTTAAAAAAGATAAACAAAAAGATTATGGAAATTTTAGAAAGTTTTGAAGAGTTTGAGATTAACAGTGTACCGAGGGAAAATAAATATATAAAAATTGTGGATAAGTTGGCAAATGATAAAATAAAAGAAATTATTAAATGATAAAAATTGAGAAAAAAGAGGGAAATTTCATTCTTAATTCGTATTAATACTATTATTGGATTATGAAAGGAGTGATAAAAATGAAAAAGAGTATACTTTTTTTACTGATAGTTTTGTTTTTAAGCTCACTTATTGTGGCTGCTAACAACAAGATTCTGAAATTATCTCTTGAACAGTGTATTACTCAAGGTTTAAAAAAGAATCTTGATTTGAACATTGAAGTTTTAACTTACAAAGAGAGCGTAGAGGGGGTTTCTTCTTCATGGGGACTTTTTATACCTC
>JAMOVU010000051.1 GCA_027067555.1 Candidatus Aminicenantota bacterium
TATAACCCAATATAGCTCAACAACAATGTTGTTTCGCCAAAGGTGTGGGGCCTCCGCCCCCACACCCCACCACTGACTTCGTCAGTGGTTTTGACTGGCAATAAAAAAGAAAAATATATCAAACAATCCCTTGCCACTCTGAGCATATGAAATGTTGAGCTAATCTTTTTAGTTAGTTGAAAACGACTAAATGGACTAAATGGATGTTCTTTACTTCTTTGAACTATAATTACTTTTATTTACTTTTTTAGTTACTTTCTATCCAAGATATAGTACTTGGCTTTACATCTGATTTAAAATGGTAAATAACCTTTCTTTTATCTAAATTAACAACCCAAAAATCTGTTTTAAATCCAAGATCATAGACCTTATATAAAAGAATATATCTCCCATTTGGAGACCAAACAGGTTGAGTATAAACATGTAAAGGGAAAACATCAAATATCTTATTTGAAAAAATTTCCATCCTCTCTTTAGTATATATATTCACTACATAATACTTGCCACTTCCTGTCCAGCTATATTTGGAACTTCCATCGTTAAATTTTTCTACATAATTTCTACCTTGCCGATAAGCAATAAATGCCCCATCCGGTGACCAAGCCGGGACAGTCCCCTCATCATCACAAACTAACTGCAATTTAGAACCATCCTTATTGACACTCATAATTTTGCCTTTAGTTGAAGTAAATACGATCTTTTCTCCATCCGGCGACCAAGAAAACGCGGGAAAACCTAAAGCACTTACTAGATCTTTTGCAATAATCTTTTTAGATGTGTGCTTAATATTAAAAAGATAAAGAGTATAACTTTCATTGTCATATTTATAATCCGAAAGGAAAGCTATTTCATTTTCATTACTTGGTGACCATACAATATGTCTTAGCATATCACCTTGTATTTGTATTGACTTTTTATAACTCATATCAATATTGGCAATTGTTAAATAGTAGTAAAAGTTTCCATCGGATTCCATATCTTCAAGGAAAGCAACTCTTTTTCCGCTTGGAGAAAAAAATAGTTCAATTATATGATTTTTATTGGGGAAAACAGGCTCATATCTTCCGTCAAGATCTAAGAAGAAAGCAGTTTTGCTATAACCAGTTCCAACAAATATTTTCCAGTTATTCTGTTTAGCCTTTGTTAAAAACTCATTTTTTAAGAGATCTGCAAAAGCATGAGAGGTTAAGTTAAAAACAACTAATATTACGATGACTAAAATGTTTATATTTTTACTCATCACACAAAAATCAGGGGTGCATAGCGGCATCCGCCACATTGAGTTGTTATACATTTTTATATTTGTAAATAATATACCTTATTTTCTTTATCAAAAAAGATAAATTTCAGATGAGGTTCGTAACTATTATTACTTTCTTTTCCATAAATCTCCATTGCTTTAAGTTTAGATGAAGATTTCCACCAGGATAACTTATGTTTATCAAGGACCAAAAGAAGACTATTTACAAATTTGGGAAGCTTTTCATATTTTATTAAGTTGTTATGCTCAATAATATTTTGTATATCTTGTTGACTCACATTAAAAGCAAAAATAAAAGGGCCATGCATTCCGTTTGTATCTTTATAATATTTCAAATTTTTTATTGTTTCGGGTATTTCAGGAAACACGTGTAGTCTGAAAAGCCTTTCAGGAGAAAAAAATATATGAAAGAATACAAAACAGGAAATAAAAATAGAGGCCAACGAAACAATTATTATTTTCTTCATTGTTTTCTTCTACTTGTATAACGAGTCTGTAGAAAAATTATTTTTTCAAACAACTGCCTTGAATGTTACTTTTTGTAAAAATTTTACTTTTTATCTTTACAGTATTTGTGCATTTTAAAATGCATATTCATAATATAATCTCAATATAATCGAAGTTACGCAGCCTTTTGAACAAACATCCTTCTTGCTGCAGTGATACCTTTTACATAACGAATCCGACGTTTTTTAACAATATCCCTTAATAAATCAGGGCTGCCAACTACAGGCCCAAATTCCTTTAAAAAGCTTTTCGCAAAGGCAAGAAAACTCTTTGGCTCCATGCCTATCTCACTTAAAAGACGAGGCACATTATCCTTAATATATCCTTTTCCCTCTTTTCTTATAGCCCTGCCTGCCCAATCAACTAGCTCTAAATAGTCCTTAAAACAATAAGAAATCCTAGCTTTAAGCTCCTTTTTCTCGCTTTCTCCTTCAAAAGCCATAAGTTTACTCTTATCTTTACCTACAATTCTATCCTTAACAGAAGTAAACTCACATTCATTAACACTCTTAGCAATTCCAGCTCTAACAGGATTCAAATCCACATAGCTCATAGCTGCTAATAAGGCCTTTTTGTCAAGAAGGGCCTGACTCTTAAATCTCCCTTCCCAAAACCTTCCTCGAACATTGTCCTCTCTATTGGCAAGCCTTGCTATATGCTCATTCAAACACCTCATAAACCAAGAAAGATCATAAAGCCTTTGCCTTAAAACTGGAATTAGCTCTTTTACCTCTAAAATCTCGGGCTTACTTAACCCCTTTTCTCCAAAATCAAGAAACTTTTTACCAACAAAAGGCCTTTGAAAAAGAGAATACCACCTTTCAAGAACCTTTTTATCACTCAAAGCCTCAGCCTTTTCCTTATCTAGATATAAAACCACATGATAGTGATTGCTCATAACAGCATAAGCGGCGACCTCTACACAAAACATAGAAGCCAGTGCTTTTATTCTATCTGCAATCCATTGTTTTCTATGAGAAAAATCCTTACCACTATCTGGATCTTTCCCACACAAAAAAGACCTTCTCACACACCTAGAAACGCAATGATACCAAGGCGTAGTCTCCACTGAAACCAAAGATGATCTAGCTACTGTCATGTCTTCACTCCATCAAAAATTTTCATTTTTGTTCATTGTCCTTTTAAACATCTCAAGCATACCATATGCCTTTCCAAACATCAACTAAATGGATGTCCTTTATTTTATT
>JAMOVU010000052.1 GCA_027067555.1 Candidatus Aminicenantota bacterium
AACTTATAGGTTCCGCTTGTAGGGGCTGAAATAAAAGAAAAAGAAGAAGAAATAATAAGCTTTTCCGAATTAAAAAATTTTATAGATCAACCAGTAAAAACCTATTCATCTGGAATGTATGTGCGCTTGGCCTTTTCTATTGCTACTAGTATTGATCCAGATATACTGATAATTGATGAAGCTCTTAGTGTTGGAGATCAACGATTTCAAAAAAAATGTATTGACCGCATTATGGAATTTAAAAAGAGAGGAAAAACCATATTATTTTGCAGTCATAGCATGTATCATGTGTCCTTACTCTGCAAGGAAGCTATATGGTTACATCAAGGCACTATATGCTCTTCAGGTCTTACAAACCATGTAATTCAAGCCTATGAGGACTTTTATCGCTCTAAGAAGATCATAAACTCTTCATCTAATACCAAACAGCAACCTTCTAGAGAAAAGAAATTAGTGCAATTAAGGGCATTAACTTTATTGAATAAACATAATGAAGAAGTAAAACAGATAACACATGGAGAAAAAATTCGTATAAAAATACAAAGCCAAAATCTACAAAACCAAAAGTATCACTATGGAATAGCTATCAAAAGAAACGATGGATTAGTTTGTTTTGCTACTTCAACTCAAATAGACCATCATCCCCCAACAAACAAAAATGAAGTCATAGTTGACATAAAAGAATTTAGTTTATTGTCTGGCAAATATGAAATTATAGGAGCAATAATAGATGATACTGGCAATCTTACATTAGATTCAAAAGCAAAAAAATTAACTGTAAAAAAAGATCATGAATGTATTGGGGTAACAGATATAAAGAGACAATGGATAATATAAAACATATTGTTAAACAAGTACACAATGACATAGCTCCCATGTATGGCTTACTCAAAACGGATGGAGCTGGTGACTCATGGGAACATTTTTTATTCCAGTTCACGGTTGAAAAAAAGATAGACTTATTTATTCCCCAAAAACATTTTCATACAGTCACGGAAATAGGATGTGGCAATGGCCAGATAATGGTTCCATACCTCCAAAAACTTGACACAAAGTTATTCATTGGTATTGATTTTTCCCCTAACATGCTAAAGCATACCCAAAAAAGACTTAAAGCATATAATTTACACAATAATGTACAGCTTATTTTAGGAACTGGTGAAAACATTCCCTTAAAAGATGAATCAGTTGATTATTGTTATTTATATGGTGTTTTTGAACATTTAGATGATCCCCAGAGTGTTGTCAAAGAAATGTTTAGAATAGTACGGCCTAATGGTTATCTATGTATAGCTGTACCAATCAAATATAGCATTGCATTTTGGACATATTTATTACTTGGTATTTCATTACCTAAATGGGGAAAAGCTATTACCCTCGATTTAAACTTTCGAGATAAGTTAAAGTATTACAAGTTTTATTCCACAAAAAAAACAAAAGAAATTTTTAAGGCTGCACTAAACAACGCTTCAAACCATATAATAGCCGAAGTACCTGTTTGCTATTTTTATGGGGTCGGTTTTTTTGAAAGAATATTAAGAAAAATGTTCTATAAAAAAGGAGCAACTTTCATTTCAAAACTAGACAAAACGATTAAGATGCTAGGCATTCCTCCTGCTGGAATATATTTTATCATAAAGAAGAATAAAAACTAATGATTACCAATTCCAAACCTTAGACCTACCACCTATATCCATGATACAGCAATATCTAAAAAGTATTTTTAAAGAACTTCAACAAATTTTTCCAGAATATTCATTTAGTAAGCAAGAGGTAATCCTATGGTTTAAACACTACTTATACTTATTAAAATTAGCTAATAATATTAATGGAAATACTTTAGAAATAGGTGCAGGGTTTGGAGTATTAGCCACCGGATTAGCAAAACAACAGCACAAAACAGTATTTTCAATTGAACACCCTAGTAGAGACTTCTTTTATAAAAAAGAATACATTGAATATCTTTTAAATAATAATGTCCATTTAGTCGGTTGTGATATAAGTGATGGACTCCCATTCAAAACCCAAAGCTTTGAATTAATATGCTGCTGTGATGTAATAGAGCACCTTTATCCCCAACAGATTAATATTTTAAGAGATGAAATCAAAAGAATTATTAAACCTACTGGTTACTTAATTCTTTCTACCCCAAATCTCGGCCGTATTCAAAATATTTGGCGCCTTACTAGAGGAGAGCCCATTAACCCTACACTTTCGATAGATATGTTTGGCAGCACATTTGGTCACATAAGGGAGTTTGTACCAATAGAGCTAATAGACATCTTTTCTGATTTTGAAAATAAAAAGATCAGCTATAAGTCCCTTTCTCCTGTTGATGGATACTTTTTTAACAAAAAAGGAAAGATACTCTCTACCATTGGCTATTTTGTTCCAAAATGGCGCGAAGAGTTTTATTTATTAATGAAAAGAAGATGAAAAAACTTTTTCCTAAAGAAATAATTTTAGAAACTACCAATTATTGTAATTTAAAATGCCGTTTTTGCCATTTTCATGGCCTTTCTAGTACTCCAGTTCGCCCAAAAGGATACATGAAAGAAACTTTGTGGCAAAAGATATTAGATGAATTAAGTGATATACAACACCCTATTATATTATGCTTACATGGAGCTGGAGAACCTTTATTATATCCAAAATTAAAAAAACTTATAAAGCAAGCCAAAACAAATCCTATGCTTCAAGTCGGTTTTATGACTAATGGAATGCTTCTTACTCCAGAATGGAGTGACTTTTTACTAGAAGAAGGAATTGACTGGCTAGCCTTTTCTGTAGATGGAGTAAAACCAGAAACAAATAATTTTTTTAGACGAGGAGCTTCACTAAAAACAGTTGAAAAAAATATTTTTTACTTAATTAATGCAAAACAAAAAAAGGGATTAAATACACCTCATTTATCTTTTAACATGGTTGCTT
>JAMOVU010000053.1 GCA_027067555.1 Candidatus Aminicenantota bacterium
TCATCTACACCCGCAAATTCAAGGGAGACTACAATCCATTCTCCATCGGCGTTCTGGGGGGACTATTGGAGAGCAAATTCCTGTACTGGGACAACTGGGACTGGCAGGAGGAAGAGAGCGTTTCGGACAGACTCCATCCTTAACCTCCAGATGGGGGCCCGCGGGTCCCCGATTTTATAATTGGAATATATTTAGGGCGAAATTACAAATTCAAACTTATCTATATTATTCTTTACTTCCCATTTTCCATCGGAATTTTTTTCTAAAACCCCGATTTCTTCGAGCCGCTCCAAGTATTCATCTAAATTGGTATATGCATCTATTATATATGTTTTCAATTCATTAGCTAGTTCTGAAGTTTCAAAATCTTTATCTTGATGGTTTATCAGGAACCTCCATATCTCTTTTATAATGTCACGAGTTCTTCTTATTTTTATAGTTTTGGTTTTTACTCTTTTTTTAGTTTTTATCTTTCTTATTCTTACTTTTACATTTTTCTTAGTACTTCTCATGAATCACCTCCTCTTTTTTCTACATCTTTTTAAATTTTCTATAATTTTACTTTCCAGCAGATTTTTCGAAGAAGTTCCCTTTGATAGGAGTGAAAGTGAATATTTAAATACATTTCTTGTAATATTTTTCTTATATTTACAATCGGAAATATCGATATTTGTATATGCATAAAATAGTATAGAGTCACTACTTTTAAGTTCTTCACCAATCTTAAAGTTCGATAAAACTTCTCCACTTTTAATATCTCGTAGTCTTAACTCCGAAACTCTGGTATAATTATATATTGTGGTGATAAATAAAATTATTCCTTCCCATTCTATTTTATAACTTTCTGGTAATGTTGGCATTACCTGTTTTAAATTTTTTAATTTTTCCTTGTCTTCATCGCTTAATTCCTTATATAAATTCCTCCAGTGAGCTACATTTTTCCATAATGTCCTAAATCTACCCTTATGATGAAATAAGTATCTGGCAATTATTGCTTCTTTAGGTTTTAAATTAGAATTAGCTAATAGTAGCAGATCATTCAGAATAACACTATCATTTAATTTTATTAATAATTCTATAAGCTTCGAAACCTTTTCATCTGAGAGTTCTCCATTTATGCTGTCTTCCAATATATTTGTTAAATTTTTTAAACTTCTAAAAGATTCATATTCTGAATCTTCTGAGACTAGTGATTTTTCAACAAGGAGCGTTTCAATTAAACCATTATATAAACGAGTTCTGTGATGATTTACAGCAAAATCGTAAATTTTATTTCTTTTATATAAAAGTAATTCAATATCGTTTAAGGATTGTAATCCCGGTAATAGCTCATATTTTCCATCTTGGTTATGTTTATATATGCTAAATGTCATTATTATCCTGTTAATGTCAATGGAATTCCCTGTTCCAAATAATCCCGTAAATAGCCCATCACGAACTATGTAGTCTATCCTATCAGCATCCAGATCTCCATCGATAATGTTTGAGAAAAATAAAAACACACCCTTTTTTTCTGTAAAAATCTTTTTAACTGTGTCAAAAATTAGATCAACTATAATTTTCTCTTCACCAGTTTTTGTACTAGATATTCTGTTTCCAATTTCTTTGATGATTAAATCTCTAATATATTCATGAGGTTTTTTTCTAATATACTGGTGAGTTTTTTGTTTTTTTGAAATTTCATTTTCAATATTTTTAAGTACTATCTGTTCTGATGAATGACTGAAAGGCAAGTGCCCAATGTCATGAAGTAATCCGGCTAAGCGTACAGCTTGTAAGCCAACGAAGTATGAAATTAATGTTTCACTAGTATTTTGAGTATTTTGTTCTTGCTTAAAATTTATATGAAACATATCACATATATGCTGTCCAAGCAAAGTTCTAATTATCTCAACATATTTGTCTGAATTATTTAAATGGTTTTTTAAAAAATTGTCATAAAAGTCCATTAAAAACTTTTTTGCTATATCTTTATTATTTATCAAACTGTATCTATATATCTCTCCTGCTATATGCATTACTCCAATGCTATGACTAAATCTTGTGTGAGAGGCGGACGGATATGCAAATTTTGTAAAACCCATTTGTGATATAAAATGGAGGCGGTACACTTCAGGCATGTTTAAAACAATTCTCTCTAAGTTAGTTAATGGAATGCTACCATGAATGTTATCTTTAATAAAATGCATTACTAATGACAAATTTTAAAGTAAAAATTTTCCCAATAAAATTTCCCCATGTCCGAAGTGGGAAGGGTCCTGATAATGTTCGGTGTCATCCTCATCATTTTAGGCATCCTCATGACGATTTTTCCCAAGTTCCTCTTTCGCCTTCCCGGTGATATCCATATCGAAGGGGAGAACTATTCTATTTACATTCCCATAACCACCAGCATAGTGCTGTCCATCATCCTGACCCTGCTTCTGAACCTGTTCGTCTGGCTCTTCAATCGCTGATGCGATATATCGTTCTGGCCACCCTCTTCTGGGCCACTTCCTTTCCGGTTATAGACCACGGGATTTCTTACATATCGCCCCTCCTGTTCGGATTCCTGCGCTTTGCCGTGGCATCCCTTTTCTTCGCCCTCTGGCTCCTTCTCACCGGGAAGAATGTGGACTGGAGGGACATACTGACCCACCCCCTCCTCATTTATCTGGCTCTCCTCAACGGGGCGGGTTATATCCTCCAGTTTCAGGCACAATCCCTGACCACCGCCTCCAAGACAGCCCTATTCATCAACACCTCTCCCATATTCGTGGCTCTCATTGAGCGCTTCGTGTACGGGAGGCGCCTCCATCCATACAAGATAATCGCACTGATTCTCGTATTCGCCGGTGTTTTCCTCATAAGCACCAATCTGAATCTGAAAAGCATCGCTTCCATCAACCCCGGGGATTTGATGAATCTGGGAGCT
>JAMOVU010000054.1 GCA_027067555.1 Candidatus Aminicenantota bacterium
ATCCTAATGAACCCAAGATTTAGAGATGTAGGTATAGGAGTCTACAAAAAAGGCAAAAAATATTACTGGGTAATGGATTTAGGAGAGATAGAGAAGTAAGTGCTTATTAATACTCTTCTAACTCTTTAGGAAATAATCCATAAAAACTTCCGTTAAGTTGGGTGTTCTCAATTATATATTGAGTAAATTTTTTATAAAGTTTTCGATTAGGTTTTCTATAATTTTTCCAAAATTTATCTAAAGATATATCTTTATTAGTAAGATTATTAACATCATATATAGCATTTCCTAAAGTTTTAGTAGGAATGCCATATCCAATAGAGGTAAGCCCTACTGTGCTATTTACAGTTACTGTCGCTTTTGCATTTTTTAAACATGTAGGGAGATAAACATCATAAAAGATTAATACTCTTTTTTCTACCCCTAAAATTTTTGCTTGCTCTAAAATAAACTCTTTATAGTTTTTTCTTCCTCTATCTACAGGATGATGTTTAAATATAATATAATCTTTCTTAGGAGCATATTTAGCAAATGATTCTAATACTTCAATAATAAATTTTTCAATAGATTGATAAGGAGAGTGCTGAAGGATTTGAAAATCATTATGAGTTTGCAGGGGAACAAAGTAATATTTTTTTGATAGAGTAGTGGAAATAAGCTTTTCATAGTTTCTTTCAGTAATTTTAAAGATTCCTTTTCTTATTACTCCTCTAATTCCATAAAAAAGCTCTTTTATAGCAGAAAACTCTCGATGGTGAATATAGTGAGGATATTTAAAAGAGAAAAGATTAGAAAGAGCATAATAAGTTGAGGCTGATAAAATCATATTAGTTTTACTAGGATTAGCTGGCTTAGGAGAAGGCAAAGGTTTCTCTTTTAATTTATAAAAAAACTTAGGATCTCTTGGAATATTGCTAAATCCATTTACACCAAATTTTTCTAAAGTAATATAATGAGGACGAATATACCCTTCTTCAAAAACAAAAACTTCTATATTATATTTATAAGCAATTTTTTTAGCCTCTTTTTGATAGAATCTACAATCTCCAAAAAGAAAAATTTTATCTATTTTATTTTTTATTAAAAAATTCTCTATAAACTCTGGCCAATCTTGAGGTTTTTCTCTAAATGGAGTATAATTATCTTTATTAGAGAAAAAATAGTCTCCCATATTAAAACCAATTTTATAAGTAGTGGCTCCTTGTTTTCTAAAAGAGTCATCAAGTTTTTTAAAAAAAAATCCCATTGGACCTTGTAAAAATAAAATATTTTTATTTTTGATATCTCCTACAATCCTACCCACCATACAACCTATATATTTTTACTATTATTATAGCTGATTTTACTTACATTCTTAAAAATCTTATAATAAGTTGAATTTTTCTATTTGTAAAATTTCTCATCCTACTAAAGGTTTTTAAAAGAGACTTATTTTGGAGTTTTTCCTTTTCTTCTTCTAGCTCCTTAATAAGATTTTCTATTGGAATTTCTTCTTTGGTTTGGGGTGAAATGTATTTTGGATAGAGCAAAAGAGTGGCTGCTATAAGCTCATTAAGGGAGCGCTTCTTGACTCTTCTTTTACATATTTTTTCATCAATAGTGAGTCCCCACCCTGCATAAAAAGGTATACCATAGGTATATACTGTTTTGCCTCTTAAAAGGGCTTCAAACCCAACTAAAGATGTCATAGTATGTATTTCATCAGCAATCTCTAGCACACTATCTAAAGAGATTTTAGTTACAATTGTATCACAATATTTTAGAGCTTCTTCTTCTTTTACTCCCCCTACTCTATTGCCAGAGAGTACATCAGGGTGAGGTTTATAGATAATAAAACTATTAGGAACATTTTTTCTTGTCTTTTGTAAAAGTTCTAAATTAGTCATTCCATTTGCTCCATATTTAATAGAAGCATCATCTTCTACTTGACCTGGAACCACTACTATATGTTTATCCTTTGGAATATCTAAAGATTTACTTTCATAAATATTATATTTAGAGAGTTTTTTTTCTAAAATAAGATTTTTAATAACCTCAGCTCTTTGAAGCTCTTCTTGGCTAAAAGAGTGGGTATTTAAAATATGCTCCAAGTCACTCTCTTGGGTAGGATCAAAATAAATTCCTTTGCTATCAATTACTAACGAGTAGGGTTGCGTTAAATCAGAGCCTAGTGAAACAGAGCGAATAAAACCATCTTCTACTCTAAAGATAGGAATATTATGCTCTTTTGCATATTTCTGGATTTCTTTAAACTCTTTTCTTCCCCAAATATAAATAGCTGAATTTTTATCTAATCCGGCCTTGAGAGCTTTTTTGAGATAGTTTTTAGAAAAAAGAGGATTAATAAATATTATTTTTTCCAAAGTATGGAAAAAAGGTTTCATAAATTGATGTTTCCATAAAGAAAAACCAAAAAAGTATCCTTTGGTTTTATTAAGCTCTTTTTCTCGTTGCATACTAATTTCCTCTATAGTATCAAAAATATCACTTTTTTGTTTTTTATAAGGATTATAGTATGTTGTATATAAAATATAAGCACCATAAAAAATCTCTTCAATAGAGAGTTTTCTTCCTCTTCTTTTTAATATTTGTTTCTTTTTATCTTCCTCTAAATGCCAATAGAGATTTTGTAAATGCCATCCTACATAAAAAGGTGCTCCATAAATATGAACCTCTTTTCCTAAAAAAAGAGCTTCAAATCCCATTTGAGATGTTTGCGTATAGACTTTATCAAATTGCTCTAATAGAATAATAGGATTGATGTTTTCAGTAATGATTGTACAATATTTTTTGGCTTCGTGGATATCAATATTTGATTCTTTTTTTCCACTTAGGACATCGGGATGTATTTTTAAATATAAACTAGCATTTGGATTTTGTTTCTTTGCATCTTTTAGCATTTTATAGGC
>JAMOVU010000055.1 GCA_027067555.1 Candidatus Aminicenantota bacterium
AGGAGAAAGAGTTTTTAAAAAACCTGGAAGAGAAATCATCCTTATATGAGCTTATAAGGAAATCAAACTATGATGAATTTGAAACTTTGAAAATTCTTCTTTTTTTAAAAATAGTTGGAGCAATTGTAGAATATAAGGAAGAAGCTGATTTTTCCGATGTGGCTTTTGGTGAAGAGGAAATGGAAGAAATAGAGGATAGTGATTTGCCTATTTTCTCTCCCGAAGATGAAGAAATAGATAAAGTATTTAAAGATATCCAGGGAGAGGATATAGAGGAAGAGAAAATAAAAGTCCTCGAAGATACAAATGATGTTTCTTCCGAGGAAGAAGATAGTAAAATTTTCAGATCGCATTTGGATGAAGACAAAGAGTTAAAATTTAAAAAGGTCTTAATTGTGCTTGGAATAGTGGTTCTTGCTATTATAATTGGAGCCATCTTTTATCTTAAAAGTAGATTAGTCTCAATGGATACTGAAGAAAAGCCCCCCCAGAAAGTGATAAACATAGAGAGAGAGAAGGTTAAACCGGTTGTTGATAAAGGGTTTGAGAAGGAGTATAAGAAAGCGGAGGAGATGGGTCAGGAGCAAATTGTTAAAAAGGATGAAGAAAATATTTCAAAAAAAGAGAATAAAGTAAAAGTTAAGATGGAAACACAGAATAAAAATGCTCCTCAAAAATCAAAAGAATTAGAACATGGGCCTCAAAATAATGAAAACATGAGTTCGAAAGTTAAAAAGACAGAAAAGCCCAGGAAGCCAATTATTGAAAATAAAATAGTGAATAGAAGCTCTTTGCCTGATTATTCCTCTCTTATTAGAAAGTCAAAGTTTTCACTTGCTGCAAATAAGTATGAAAAAGCTATTTCACAAATAAATGCGGAGTATTCAATACTGCTTGAAGTTGATTGCCTTTTGGATTCAGTAAAAAATGCCTTTATTAAAGCCTCTTTTTCAAAAAAGATTTTTATTATAAATAGAAAAGTAAAAGGTAAGAGGTGTTATGCTGTTTTTTGGGGGTTGTATAAAACTCAGAATGAGGCATTAAAAGATTTAAAGAATGTTCCCTCTTTTTTCAAATCTCAAAACCCGCGGCCTACAGTAATTCGAATAAAAGCATTTTTGAAAAAGTGAGCCACTATCTTTTGTAGAATACTATTTTCTGCTCTGACCTATTTCCCGCATAATCATAAACAGTGGCTATTAAAATGTTTTTTCCCCTCTTCACAAATTTCCCTATGGGATAATACATTGAAGCTTTATCCGGATCATAAATAGCCCAGACTTTTTTATTATTGATTGTAAAGAATGTTTTATGATAGTCTATTCCTTTTCCTTTATCTCTTATTATAGCTACAGCTCTCCAAACATTTCTGTATCTTCTGCCATTTTTCGGATAATAAATCTTAAGCTCAGGCGGGGACTCATCAGCTAACAGGGCATAGCTTCCCCCAAGCCATATTTTTGCAATAATCTCTGTTTTTGTAAAATTTGATTTCAAAGGTGTCCATTTTCCCGTATTTTTATTAAACCTGAATAGCCCCACTCTTTTTAAAAATGGATAATCCGGTTTTTTTGATTTTAAGATAACACTCTTTTTAAATGGAAAATTGTCAGGAGTGATGGTTATTGAATCCGATAAAGGTGGAAGTTGAGGCTCATATTTGATGCCATTTTTTGATATTTTAAAGTAAAAATCTTTGTAAAGGGAGTTTTTATCAAAGAAAAGATCATAATCCTTGTATCTTAAGCTTTTCTCTTCTCCCTTTTTTACAAGAAAAAATTCTTTAAAATCCGGAGGTATTCTCCTGTAAAAGAAATCCGATACTGAAATCGCTCTTTTTTTCGCTTTATTTGATACAATGACAAAATCATCCAGAAGAAGGATTCTCTTTTCAATTCCTCTTTTGCCATTTTTTTTGAAAACAAAGGTGTACCTATTATTTTCCACTCTTATTTTTAAAATCCCATTGTAAATCGGGATTATGTTTTTCCCAATGTTTAAAGGTCCCTTTTTATTGCCAAATATCCATTCTCCCTTTTTAAGAGAATCAATGGTTATCCAATTAGTCCCCTTTTTAAGAGCAAAACCATCTGTTTTTTTTGAAGTTATATCAAATGTCTTGAATGTCCACGCACAATATTTGCACTTTTTTATTCGTAAGGTATATTTATCTCCATCAAAAGGCCTTGGAATTCTAACTATTATTGAATTTTCTCCGTTTTTATTAAAAGAGGGTTTATAGAACAGCTTTTCTTCCGAACCTTTGATTTCAACAAAAGGGGTTAAAAGAGGCTCTTTTAGTCTTACCTCCACTTTAATTGGAGAAATCTTTTCAATGGATTCTATCTCAATCTTTTTTAAGGGCACTTTGATAAATTTAACACTCTTTTTTACACTATTTCCCCAAAAATCAAATGCTTCAATTGTAATTGTATGTTTTCCTGAAGAAAGTGAATTAAATAGCTCTTCCGGTAATATTGTGTTTTTCCCGAGCGTTTTCCCGTAATAAGGATAAGCATTGTAAAAAAAGTAATCCTTTTTATAGGAAGATCTGTTTATATCATAAATTAAGGCAATTTGATGGCCTTCGTAAAAGGGGATTTTGTCAAATCTTATTTGTGTAAGAAGTTTTCCGTCTATGTATGTTTTCCATCCGTAAATTGCCGTTCTGTCATACTTGTAGTATTTATCCCAGGCTGTTATTGTGATTGAAAATGGACCTGAAGCATAAAAAATATCCGGCTGTTTTCCATTGTTTGCTTTTATAATCAGAGGTTTGAGCTCACCGTTTAGCAAACTGTAATATTTGAGTGGTTTTATTATGAATTTTCCGATCCTTGGAGGAATAGAATCCTCAATTTTTACAATATTAAAGGTATTGATGGGATTATTGTTCAAATCCCTTGTTTCAAAGTGAAGATGGGGAGGTCCTGCTCCTGTTTCTCCCGAATATGCGATGATTTGACCCTTTTTGACGAAAGGCATTTTCCCTTTAAAAAAATAATCCCCGAAGTATCTTCCGTCAAAATTCTTTGCCAATCTTTTAGAAAGGGTTTCCAGCTTCAATCTTTTTTCTTCAAATCTGTCAAGATGGCCGTAAACAGAGATAAAGTTTTTATGCTTTATATAAACAGCTTTTCCAAACCCATAAAATTTGTTTGATAATCTGAAAATATAACCATCTTCTATTGCCCTTACGGGAACTCCGATTTTTCTGAAAGTTGAAAAATCAATCCCTCCGTGAAAATGATTTCCCCTGAACGCTCCGAATACGGACTTTATCCTTATTTCAATGTTTATTGGATAATAGGCTTTTGGCACAAAGGTGAAAAATAGTAGGAAAACAGCAAGTGATAGGATTAAAGTTCTTCTGAGTCTTTTCATAAGGTTGAATTATAATAAAAAGAATTCTCATTTGCAACAATAAAAAAACTAATCCGTAATATATATATCTTTTTGAGAGGTCGGAAAATGAAGAAAAAGGTTTTTATAGGAATAATCATACTAATTGTTATTATTGTGATTTTATTAAATCTTAAGGGTAATAAGGGAATTGTTAAGAGTGTTAAAGTTCAAAAGGTCAAAAAAATGGAGCTTGTTGAAAAGGTTAATGCAAGCGGAGAGGTGAGACCCAAAAAGTTTGTGGATCTTTCCTCTGATATTTCGGGAAGAATAATTAAAATAGCGGTTAAAGAGGGAGATTTTGTAAAAAAAGGACAGTTTCTTTTGAAGATAGATTCAACCTACAATGAATGGGAAGCTCAGAGAGCTAAAGCAAATCTTGAAGATTTGAAAGTTCAGTTGAAAATTCAGGAGTTAAATCTTAAATCCAAAGAGAGAGAATTCAAGAGGTATAAAGAGCTCTGGAAGGAAAAACTCATATCTCAGGAGAAATTTGAAAATGTAAAGCTTGGTTATGAAAATGCACTCCACACTTATCAATCCTATCTCCATAGAATTGAAGAGGCAAAAGCTTCCTTGAAAAGTGCTCAGGAAAGGATTAAAAAGAGTGTGATTTTATCTCCCCTTGATGGTGTTGTGAGCTCCCTTAATGTGGAAGAGGGAGAAGTTGCCATTGTGGGAACAATGAATAATCCGGGTACTGTTTTAATGACTGTTGCTGATCTTTCCGTTATGGAGGTTGAGGTTGAAGTTGATGAAACCGACATTATAAAGGTAAAGGTCGGTCAGGAAGCTGAAGTTAGTGTTGATGCTTTTCCGGATTTGAAAATCATAGGAAAGGTAAGTGAAGTTGGAAGCTCTGCCATTCAGAAAAATTCATTACAGCAGACAACGGATAAAGCCAAAACTTTTAAAACCGTAATTACTCTCATAAATCCTCCGAAGAACATTAAACCTGGACTTTCAGCTTCTGCCGATATTATAATAAACAGGGCAAAGGATGCTCTCTCTGTTCCAATCTCATCTCTTGTGATAAGAGAGGTGGAAAAGAATAAAAAGAAAAAAGAGGTTGAAGGAATCTTTTTGGTAAAAAACGGGAAGGCCAAATTCGTAGAGGTTAAAAAGGGTGTTACAGGTGATATGAATATTGAAATAAAAGAGGGTGTGAAGTTGGGAGATCAGGTGATAGTGGGGCCTTTTAGGGTTTTGAGAACTTTAAAGGATGGAGATAATGTTAAAATAATCTCCTCCGGTGAGAAAAAGTCAAAATTCAAATTTAAGAGTTAAAGATGAATGATATTTTAATTAAAGTTGAAAATCTTACAAAGGTTTATAAGATGGGCTCAACAGATGTCCATGCTTTAAGGGGTGTAAGCTTTGAAATAAAGTATAATGAGTTTTTATCCATAATGGGACCATCCGGTTCGGGAAAATCCACTCTGATGAATATTATAGGATTTCTTGATTCTCCGACTTCAGGGAAATATTATTTTAAGGGTGAAGATGTAAGCTCCATATCAGAGGATAAAGCTGCATACATAAGAAACAAGGAAATCGGTTTTGTTTTCCAGACTTATAATCTTTTACCGAGGGCAACAGCTTTTCACAATGCGGAACTTCCTTTGATTTATGCAGGTGTCGGAAAGCCCGAGAGAAGAAAGAGGATAGAGGAGCTTTTGGAGGCAATGGGACTTGGAGATAGAATGCACCATAAACCTACGGAACTTTCCGGAGGACAGCAGCAGAGAGTTGCCATAGCAAGAGCACTTGCAAACAACCCCTCTTTGATTTTAGCTGATGAGCCCACTGGAAATCTTGATACAAAAACAGGGGAAGAGATAATGGAGCTTTTTAAAGAATTAAACCGTCAGGGAAATACTATTATCATCGTTACCCATGACCCTGAAGTTGCTCAGGAAACAGAGAGAATAATTCACATAAGAGATGGATTAATAGAAGAAATCTGAGCTATTCCAGAACTTTTATCTTTAATTCATCAAGCTGCTCTTTTGAAACAGGTGAGGGGGTTTCACTCATAAGATCCATTCCCGATGTTGTTTTAGGGAAAGGAATAACCTCTCTTATTGAATTTTCACCTGTCATTAACATAATTAGCCTGTCAAGACCGAATGCTATTCCACCGTGGGGAGGAGTACCGGATTTTAAGGCTTTTATGAAAAATCCGAATTTTTTCTCAATTTCATCTTCCCCGATACCCAATAATTTGAAAATTCTTTGCTGTAAATTAAAATCATGAATTCTTATGCTTCCTCCGCCTATCTCATATCCGTTCAGTACAATATCATAGGCTCTCGATTTTACCTTTAAAGGCTCTTTTTCAAGAATATCCAGATCCTCTTCTTTGGGAGATGTGAAAGGATGATGTGATGAAGTTATATTACCTTCATCATCCTCTTCAAAGAGGGGAAAATCAGTTATCCACACAAACTCAAAGCCTTCTCCGACCGTACCATACTTTCTTCTGAGATAATCAAGCTGAGGAGCAATATCCTTTAATTTTCCGGCAATCAAAAGATAAATCTGATTCTCTTCTATTTTGGTTTTTTTCTCGAAAAGGGAAAGCTCATCTTCATGAAATTTTAATGATGCTTTTAGATTGCCTTCAAGTTTTCTTACCCAGAAAACTCCTTTGCCTCCCATCTTTCTCATCTGCTCATTAATATTATCAATTACTTTACGGGAAAAACCTTTTGCATTGTCAAATTTAATACCTTTTACAACACCGCCGGTTGAGATAATATCTCTTAAAAAGTTCATTGAAGAGTTTGAAAAAAGCTCTGTAAAATCTTCAACAATCTCCTTTATTCTGAGGTCAGGCTTATCACTTGCATACTTTGAGATAGCCTCATCATAGGAAAGTCTTTTAAATGGAATTTCAATTTCCTCTCCGATTTCCTTAAAAACCGATTTTAACATTTTTTCGGAAAGTCCGATTACATCCTCTTCATCTGCAAAGCTAATCTCTATGTCTATTTGAGAAAATTCAGGCTGCCTGTCAGCTCTTAAATCCTCATCTCTGAAGCATCTTGCAATTTGAAAGTATCTGTCAAATCCTGAAATCATAAGTATCTGTTTGTATATCTGAGGGGACTGGGGAAGTGCATAAAAGCTTCCGGGATGAAGCCTTGAAGGTACCAGAAAGTCCCTTGCCCCTTCAGGAGTGGATTTAATCAGCACAGGGGTTTCTATCTCATAAAACCCATTATCATTAAGAAAATTCCTTATATTGAGGACAGCTTTGTGCCTTAAAGCGATGTTATTTTTTATCTTATCCCTTCTAAGGTCAATATATCTGTATCTTAATCTTACCTCTTCCGAAATCTCCTTTTTCTCAGAAGGGAAAAAGGGAAGTTCTTCGGCAGTATTAAGGATTTTAACCTCTTTTGCAACTATTTCGACATTTCCTGTTTTAAGCTCGGGATTTTTATTCTCCCTTTCCCTGACTTTTCCCTTTACTTCAATTACAAACTCTGTCCTTATCTTTTTTGCAAGCTCAAAATCCTTGAAATCATTTTCAAAAACTATTTGAACTATCCCTTCTCTGTCTCTAAGGTCAAGAAAAATCAGATTGCCAATATCCCTTGATTTATGTACCCATCCCTGTACCACAACATCTTTTCCTATGTATTTTTCCGAAATATTACCGCAATAATCGGTTCTTTTCATCTCTCCTCCGCTTATTATAAGATAAGGCTATTTTACATAAAAAGAGAAAGTATGACAAGGCATCATCTTTATCTCTTGAGGCTTATGGGTTAAGTAAATATTTTGACAGAAAAGCAAAAATAGGATATCTTTTTTACAAATGTTTAAAAGTAAGGTAAAAATTCGTTGTACAATACGAATTTCGTTATATGGAACGAACTATGGAAAGCGAATAATAACAAGCTATTTCGCAAAGCATTTCAAATAATTCGTTCTATAGTACGACTTTTAGGTATTTGAAATCTTATTATTTTCATACCTCTTAATAGTATTTTCAAACCTTTTCATTAATTTATAATTTTGGCATGATATTTGCATATTATTTATATGAAATTTAAGAATTTATTTTTTTATCATTTGAAAAAAAAAGAAAAGAGGGGATTTTTTTATGTAAATTTATTATTTAAAACAATCTCTGAAAAAACTCCATTTAAAGAACTTGTAAAAGTAGATGCCTCTCAAAAGGATGGATTTCTATATCTTTTTTTAAATGTATTCAAACATATAAAAACAATAAAAATCCATCCGTTAATGGCAGGAAGACCGCTCTTTGCGATTGCTAAGTTCACTCGACGGTTCCTGCTTCCTTTTTTATTAATTGATAGTAAATATAAAAAACAACTGTTTAAGAAAAAAGAGGAACAGATAATATTTTTTGTATTCTTAATAAATTATTTTAAAGGAGCTTTCCCATGAAAAAATCATATTTAGTTTTTTTCTTTTTCTCTCTGTTTTTTATAGGGTTTAATTATCATAGCTTTGCCAAAAGCGGAATCTTCGATAGGATAGGTATAATCCCGGAACATGGTTTGTACGGAACGGTTCCCGAAGAAAACATTGACCTTTTTACCGGAAACCTCACTTTGAAATTCAGGGATATTGTTTTACCTGGACCCAATGGGTTTGATCTTATAATATGGAGAGTTTACAATTCCAAGATTCTCAGAGATCGATTACCGGGAAGTGCCTGGGGGATGCAGCAGGAACCATATTCATGGGTCGGTCTCGGATGGTCAATGCATATGGGAAGAGTTCATAATTATAATTCGAATGAACCTGTGATAGAATTTCCCGATGGTAGGTGGGAAACAACCTATCCCTGTAAATACGGAAACTATTATATAACACGAAGTTTTTTGAAATACGATAAAAATAATTATATCCTTTATTTTAAAAACGGAGTTAAATGGATTTTCGGTAAAGTTAAAACAATTAATTACCTTGGACATTCCGAAAGTGTAAGAGTTGTAACAAAAATAATTGATTCACACGGATACTCTATTAATATCAATTATTTTTCTGGCAGACCCATCCTTAGTAAAATAACCGATAGTATGGGAAGAGTTGTTAATTTTTATGTTGACAAACCGAACAGCACTATCCCAAGATTAACAAGAATTGAAGTTAAAAATGCCAATGGTCGTTGGGTAAAGTATTATTATACAGTGGAAAAATTTAGCTACGGAGGATATTATAAATTAACAAAATATGCTCCTCCCGAACTTTCCCCTTGCACCTATGAATATTACTCAGGTAATTATGATCATTATGAACTAAAAAAAATAACAACAAGTTTCGGTGCAATAATTAATTATGAGTTTTCCGACCATGTTTTCTATTTTCTTAAGCAATCATTAGAAACAAGAGTTGTCAGTAAAAAAAGTATTAATGGTGATTATTGGTATTATTCTTATCCATCTTATAATAACTCATCAACAGGAACAGTTGAGGTTGATGGTCCCGAATATAATATGAAAGTTACCTATCACGCATATTCTTCTAATGCCCCGTGGAAAATCGGTCTTATCAAAGAAAAATGGTTTACAGATGGTAGCTATTCGGAAAAGTATTACTGGATTAACAAGGAAATCTCAAATAATCATTGGACTGTTTTAAGCACTGATATGGGTTCCATTAAAGCTCCTTTGTTTGATTCCATTTTCAGATATAGATACGGTGATGCTGAGACAAATGAAGAATATTATTATCTGAGAGGGTTGAGTAAATACGGTTTGCCTTCCAAGATAGAGTATTATGGTGGTGGTAGCGGGAATAAACTAAAGTATTATAAAACTTACAAATATGTATTTGAGAATAATAACACTTTTAAAAATAAATACATGTTATCTTATATAAGCAATGAATCAACTTATTCCAGAAGCAACAACAAAATAAAAGAAACAATAACAACATATTATATGACAGTGAAAGTAAGTGTGGAGCTATAAAATCAATAAAAAGATTAAAAAGTGGCAATACCTATCTTACATGGAATTACACATACTCCGGTTCGAATCCCTCTAATATAATAATTAAAATTGATCTTCCCGGAAGCGGAGGAACGGAGGAATATATCTACAAATATGGAGTTCTTGCGACTTACAAGCACCCCGGGTTTACCGAATTTTCAAGAAGTATCTCAAAATACACAAGTTCCATATTATCTGAAACAAATCAACACGGAGGAACAATATGTTTTGATTATGATAATCTTAACAGAATAACAAAAATTACAACTCCTTCCGGATATAATAATATATATGCTTCATGGCATAAAAAATATGTGTCAATAACTCAGGGGAATTATGAAATTGTTAAATTCTGGGACGGACTCGGAAGAAGCGAAGGATACAGAGAAGAGGGTGACGGAATAAAAATTTATTATTATAAGGATCTTGATGCCGAGGGTAGAGTTATAGCGGAAAATAAAGGGAGTGTAAATTCATCTGATAAATATAGATATATATTAAATGCCTATGGAAAAGTAAAAAAGATTACTGACCCCCGGGGGAAAAAAACAATAATCTCTCTTTCCGCTGATAGTAAAAGTATAAAAGACCCTAAAGGACATATTACCAATGTATATTATGATGACCTTCCTTCACTCCCCACAAAAGTGAATGGCCCGATTGGAACAAATACTTATTATTCCTACGATTCTATTGGCAGATTAACCAAAATTAATCAAAATGGTTCGAGAATACATACCTTTTCTTATGACGGACTCGATCATATTACCTACGAATCTCACCCTGAAACAGGAGGAATATCATATTCTTATGATTCAGCCGGGAATTTATCCTCAAAAAAGTGGGGCGGAATAAACATATATTATTCATATAACTCTTCCAATCAACTTGTAAAGGAAGAAACTCCTTCGGAAGATATTTATTATTACCATGATTCAAATGGTAGAATAAAAAAGATTTCAAGTAATAAAGGTTGGTCAAGAGATAATATTAAATATAATACCTTTGGCTCCATTACAAAAGAATCCCAGTATATCCCGGGTTTGGGAACAAAAACACTTTATTATACCTATGACTCAAACAACAATCTTAAAACAATAATATATCCTGACGGAAAAACCCTGAATATTTCAAATAATAGTCTGAATATGCCCGAAACACTATCTTTTGCCGGGAAAACACTTGTTAATTCAATATCCTATTCCGTTAATAAAAACCTATCCTCTATTAATATTTCAGGGAACGGAACAAAGATGAATTTTTCCTATGATGGGATCGGAAGATTACTAAATTCATCTTTGAAAAGAGGTAGCACAAATCTTTTCAAAGCAACCTACAAGTATGATTCTGTCGGGAATTTAACATCAATATCAAATACCATCCCCACTCTTAATGCTACCTTCGGTTATGATAAACTTGACAGGCTCACCTCCGCATCATATCCGGGTTTGAAAAATTATTCGTTTTCCTATGATTCTTACGGAAACCTTAAAAAAAGTTACCTAAACGGAGTTCTTACTCATAATTACAATTATACCACGAAAAATCAAATCAATTCTTCTTCGTTTTCATATGATTCCCGTGGAAATTTGACTAAAAATAGAGATTTTAACTATTCATGGACTGATGGAAATAATTTGAAAGAGATAAAGAACAAAAATGGATCAACAGTGGCAAAATTCTTATACAATGAGAGAGGATTAAGGTTGAGGGCAAAAAGGCTTCCACCCCCTGAAATTACAATAACAAGCCCTCATTTGGAAGATAAATGGAAACAAGGTAATACCTATACTATTGTATGGACAAAAACAGGAAATATGAATTCATATGTAAAAATAAGATTATACCAGGGATCTACCAAAATTCTCGGCATTACTGACAAAACCGAGAACGATGGCTCATATCAATGGACAGTTCCGTCATCCGTAACAAACGGTCAATATACAATCAGGGTTAAAAC
>JAMOVU010000056.1 GCA_027067555.1 Candidatus Aminicenantota bacterium
CTTTTATTCTTTTTTATTAAATTTATATATTTTTATCTTATATTTATAAAACGGATGGAAAAACATCATTATATAGTATCCCTTTTTTGCATTCATTAATCTGAATTCCCCTTTTTCATTACTATCCGAACGATATATCAACCAGACATTACAAAGAGCAGCAATAAACACATCTTTTATCGGTTTTTTTGTCTCAACATCCACTATTTTGCCCTTTATCACAGGACCTTTTTTCAAAATGAAATTTATCTCTTTTTTCTCACCCTCTTTTAATAATTTAATTTCTTTTTTTATCTCGTGATAACCATCTACATACAATGATATCTTAGTGTTTTTGTCATATCTTACCCCTCTTGCATAGTATCTTCCGCTCCCATCCGTCTCACTCATAACAATCCCCCTTCTGTTGCTTATTATTATATGTCCTTCTTTAATTGGTATTCCCCCGTTTTCCTTAACCACTCCGTAAATCTCACAACCTTTCTCAAAAGGTATTACCAAATTCTCAATATTCTTACCCGCCACTTTAATTATCCTGATTATTTCCTTGCTTACATATCCGTCTTTTCCTTCTGACATCACCTTGTATGTCCCGCTTGGCAAATACACATGAAAATTTCCTTCGTTATTTGTTTTTATCTCCTTAGAAAAGGTGCCTTTAACTTTTGAAAACTCTAATAAAACACCACTTAACCCTTTTCCATTATAAACAACTTTACCCGATACTCTGAACAATGTCTCGGAATAAATTGTTGTTGAAAAAAGAATCATGAAGATAACAGTTAAATAAAACTTTTCTGTTATTCTTCCATTAAACATCTCAAACCTCACTTAATCCTTACTTCAAACGCTTTTGTCCTATTTTTTTTAACATTTATAAATTTAGTATATTTATGTTTTATTTTCTTTATATTTTTATATTTATAAAAGACCATTATCTTATATTTACCCGGGAATAACATCCTGAAATAATAATTGTTATCTTTATACAAACGAATAAAAGAGATAAATTTCATTTTTTTACCTCCAATCAGACCAATGGAAATGGAATCATTTATTTTATCCTTGTTATAAATAATTTTTCCTTTTATCCCGGTTTTATCAGTATAATCATATGTATAAGTTACAAACACTGTTTTATTTTTTTTAACAATAATTTCCTTATGAAAACTCGGAAAGCCTGTCCATTCCATTCCGGACACCCATACATCATAAATCATGCCGTCTTCTAATCCGTCTATAATAACAATCCCGGAGCTATTCGTTCTTCTTCTACCTATTTCATTATAAATGTATTTTCTTTTATCTCCTGTGAAAAATTTTTCCGAAACTGCCACTTCAACACCCTCGAATGCTTTTATTCCGTTTTCATCTTTTTTCTTAATTTCTATTTTTATTCGTCCTCCTACATTCATTCCTATTTTAAGATATTTTACTTCTCCTTCTTTGATCTTAAAT
The DNA here is from genome assembly GCA_027067555.1 of Candidatus Aminicenantota bacterium. GTDB lineage: Bacteria > Acidobacteriota > Aminicenantia > JAMOAD01 > JAMOAD01 > JALXDT01. Next base: position 1,459 of record JAMOVU010000056.1, read on the forward strand.
ATCAAAAGTTTCTTTTTATAATTCGGCATAGCTACTTTATAGATAGGAGAGTATGTTTGATATCCAGATTTATAACAACTTATAAAGTATTTCCCGTGAAATAACCCTTCCATTTTAAAATATCCTTTTTTATTGGTTCTTAGATGCTTTGTGGGAAAACTTGCCGAATCTTTGTAAACATATAATATAACCTCAACTCCCTCTATGGGCTTTCCTGTCTCTTTATCATAAACAACACCTTCTATTGTTGATCTCATTGTTGCGAATAAATTAATTGGCAATACAATAATAACAAGAAAAAATAATATTATTAATACTATCTTACCTCTTCCCATTTCCCACCTCCTTTCTTATTCATCTTTATCATAAGATTTATTTTCTTACCATTCTTAATTATTACAGTCATCTTTAAATCCTTATAGTTTCCATATCTGTCATGCACCTTTAATATGTATTTACCGGGTTTCACATTGTAAAAATAAAAATTCCCATCCTCATAAACATCAGCAGCTCCCAATGGCAATAATTTTATAACCTTTTTTAAAGGAGTAATAGGTTTTCTCGTATCATACCACTCATAAAGAAGCACAACAAATTTATCAACACCATCCTTAATTAATATCAACGATTTACCGCTTTCGCTATCTATTAATCTCCCGCTTATTGTCCTTTCAACCTTCGGTATCTCTATTACAACCCCTTTTATCTCATCTCCCTCTTTTAAAGAAAATCCTTCCTTTATTATCCAATCAGTGAAACCGAATGGTTCTATCATAATAGTTGCTTTATCCGAAGGTTTTATGTATTCTATGCAAAAACTCCCATCCTTTTTGAGTTCACTCCCCATTGCAAGGTATTCAATGTTTTTCGGCTCCCTTCTGGCGATATTTACAATCGTTCTTATTCTCAGATTTTTATCCTTTGTGATAACCTTTCCGCATACCCTTGCACTTTTTATCATCTCTATTGTTAAACCTTCTATATTTCGGTTTTTTACTTCAAAATATATAGGAGCATGAATTTTTGTAAAATATTTTTTTTGCTTATTAACTACCATTTTATATCTTCCTTTCGGAAGATATATATCAAACTTACCATACTCATCTGTGTTCGTATAATAAACCTTAATTTTTGTTTTGTTAAAAAATCTGATCCTTATACCTACCAATCCTTTTCCATGATTCACAACCTTTCCCGAGACTCTGAATTTTGTTTCGGAATAAACCATTGCTGAAAAAAGGGTTAAGAATAAAATGATTATCATATTTTTTTCAATGAAATTATTTTTCATTTTTTATATCCTTGATTGTTAAATTTATATTGAATTTCCTTGTCTCTTCCTTTACAACTTTAATCATAAAATCCTTCCCTATTATTGTTCTCTTAGTATCATTAATAC
>JAMOVU010000057.1 GCA_027067555.1 Candidatus Aminicenantota bacterium
GATAAAAAACTTGATACCAATATCACTGAGGCTTTGAATGAAATGGATAACTATTTCGTAAATTCTAATAAGGAGGTCTTAAGTGCTTAATTTTTTAGTCTCATACACAACTTTCTTGACAAGTGCCTATACTTTCAGCTATCTCCATGCCCTTTCTACCGTATCCATACTGCCATTTTACATTGCCATTTTTATCAAGCTTTAAAAGGAAGATATCAAAAGCCGTACGGAGATTTTCACCTGTTTGCCCGACAATTATAACCCCTCCGTCCGATGTTTTTCTAACCTGCTTAAATAGCTCTCCGTATTTGCCCCAGTATACTTTTTGCCATAGGATTTTCCCCTTTTTGTTAGTTTTAACCACCCATATCTTGGACAATTTAATTCCCCGTGGTGCCCATGAAAATGAACTCATCGCAGCAAGATAATTTCCTTCAGTCGTTTCAACCACAAAAGGGTCCCTTTCCTCCCCCTTAGCAGGATAATATTTTGACCATTCAATATTACCTTTTTTGTCCGTTTTTATAAGAACAAAATCTCTTTTCCTGTCAAAAGCTTTTGTTTGACCTCCTATGATATATCCTCCGTCCAATGTCTGAAATATTGATGTTGCCATATCAGATTCTTTTGTTCCATAAATCTTTACCCATGAATCTCCGGAATAAAGATAAATTGAAAAGGCAAAAAAGAAAATAACACAAAACAGGACAAAAACTTTTTTATTTTTCATTTAATTCCCTCCGAATGATGTTGAGGTTAAAAGAGGATTCTCAACCATTTTATTACCTCTTTTAAATAATTACACAATCCATAAAAAGTGTCAAACATTTGCCTTTTCTTGTGGATTTTTTCTCTCTTTTAATGTAAATTATTATATTAAAAAAAGGAGGCATATATGAAAAAGAGAGTTGTGTTCATAATTGTTTTATTTTTAAGTTTAAACTTATTTGCCTATATCCCATCCTATATAAAAGAGGATTTGCTGAAATTGACAAGTGAGCTTGAGGCAAAGGCCATAATAATAGCACAAAGAAGTTATGAACACTTCAAGGGCTGGGATGGAGTAATTTCCGAAAGAGAGCAAAAGGTTTTATTCAGCTCTTCAAATTTTATAGCTGCTGTAAATCTTTTCAAAAAACTCTTAACAGAAAGCGAATCCTTTTATTCAAGAAGTTATCTCAGTACAAATCTTTACAATGCTTTCAGATATGTTGCAGACTACTTTGACCAATTAAAAGAGGATATGTATGCTCTTAGAATAAGCCCCTATGAACTAAGAGAGGCTGAATATATTCTGAATGATATGGAAGGCGAGTTTTCAAGATGGGGCTCTGCCACCAATTTATCATATCTAAGTGGACATTATGTCAAAGGAAGAGGTGATACCGTTTATTATATTCAGAGAGAAGGTATTGGTAAATATGTAAAAAGACCTTTTGCTGATCTTGAAAGCCTCTATGCATTCACATTTTTTAAAATGAAAAAGAAAAATCCGTGGAAGCTCTTGAAGAAAATTTCACTTAAAACTCTAAGTACGGTTCCTGACGGGAAACCAATAAAAGAGACATTTGAAGGAAGATTGGTAATGGATGATTCAAAGAGATCCGGTATTCCCGTTTACTTAATAAAAAACGGAAAAAAGTGTCCTCTTTCCTCTCCCGCAGTTTTAAACAGATACGGAGGATGGAAGAGTGTTTATAAACTTCCTTCTGAAATAATAAGAAAGTATCCGGAAGGAGAAGCTATTAAATAAAATTAAATAATTAATACAATATCTCCGTAAGTCGATAGCATCTTTAAAAAGGATTTTCGCGTTCCGGGAAAATCATAAATTAATTTTTTCATAGGAAAGACTCCATTGACTACCTTCATATATTTCAACAAATACTTTTTGTTAACATCAAAAGTACCAAAATTTGTTTTCATTATTAAAGAAAGGTTACCATGCTCTAACAAATTAAGCCTAATATTCCCTGATTCTGTTTTAAGTACTGTCTCTCCGACAACTCTCCTTGTTCTTACATTAATCTGACCGTTCCTGATTCTGATAAAACCACTAAAAGTATCTCCATTATAAGAAAAATTACAGTTATAAGAGTTAAGAAAAATTTTATTTGAAAAATCCTTAATAGCTATCCTTCCAGAAAAGAGAAAAATTTGCAATTCAACTTTTGAGGGAAGAAAAATTGTTAACTTTTTACTTTTATCCGAAATATTTTTAAAATATTTGATGATAAGCTCTTCCTTATTTTTATTAAATTCCAAATTCTGAGTTTCTCCCTTCAAAAATATATAGTTATCAGTTTTTACGCCTATTATCTTTACATCATAAGAGTTTAACTCCAAGCGAACCTTGTTAATCTCCTTAATGGAAACCTTCTTCTCTCCCATTAAAAAAGAAGCCAAAGAAAAAGCCATAACAAAAACAACAAGAATATTACTTTTTACATTTTTATGCATTACCATAATTTTTTTTCATAAAGCTTTTTCACTGTTTCTTTTTTAACAATTCCTATCAAAAACAGAAGAGCAACCAAGTTTGGGAAAGCCATCATTGCATTAGCGGAATCTCCCAGATACCATATAATATTAAGGTGTGCACCCTGTACTATAGCACCTATAAAAAGAGCAATTATAAAAATGATTCTGTATGGATAAACCACTTTTTCCCCAAAAACATATTCCACACTTTTCTCACCATAATAACTCCATCCTAATAGAGTAGAATATCCGAAAAGAAAGGAAGATAAAGCAATAATAATCCCGCCGTGCGGAATTACAGAGGAAAAAGCTTTCATCGTTAACGCTGTTGAGGTGAGACCTTCAGACGAGCCGTAAGCTGCTGTAAAAAGATATGCACCAGAGAGAATGATTGTTAAAGTTGTTAAAGTGTTTACCACAATGGTGTCAATAAAAGTACCTGTCATTGCGATAAGTCCATTATAAACAGGTTCAGGAGATTTTGACGCTGCCTGTGCAATCGCCGCAGAACCAAGACCTGCCTCATTTGATAAAACGCCTCTTCTAACACCAATTGAAATAGCTTGCTTAACACTTGTTCCAATTAAGGCCCCTCCGACTGCTTTAACTGAAAAAGCACTTTTAAAAATTAAGACAAAAGCAGCCGGGATTTTAGTAAAATTTGCAATTATGATCACTAAAGCTCCCGCAAAATAAAAAAGTATCATTGAAGGAACCAATTTCTCCGATACACTTCCTATTTTTTTTATTCCTCCGATGGTAACTATCCCGGTTAAAATAGCTATTACAAGACCACTTGCCCAGAAAGGAATATTAAATTGAGTTTTGAAAGCTAAAGCCATTGAATTCGATTGGGCCATATTTCCAGTACCAAAGATAGCTGTAATTCCCCCGCTAATTGCAAATAGAAGGCCTAAAAATTTTGCTGCTGGCTTCCACTTTATACCATACCGCGCATAGTACATGGGTCCCCCTGCCATTTCTCCGAACTTATTCTTTTTTCTATACTTTACCCCCAAAAATCCTTCTGCATACTTTGTGGCCATACCAAAAAAGCCCGCCATCCACATCCAAAAAGGTGCGCCAGGTCCACCTGTTGCAATAGCAGTGGCAACCCCAGCGATATTACCATTTCCAACTGTTGCAGCCAGAGCTGTCATTAAAGCAGCATAAGGAGAAATATCCCCCTCCTCTTTTTTAGTAAGGTCCTTTTTAAAAGCACCTTTTAAAACAAGTTTAAGAGCACTAATCAATCTTCTAATTTGAACAAACCCTGTCACAAAAGTAAGAATTATGCCCGTGCCAAGCAAAAGAATTATCATCCATGTTCCCCACATAAAATCCGATAATCCTCTTACTTTTATCAAGATTCTGTCAAGCAAACTCAAACTAACAATAAAATCCTTTCTAATTTCTTTCCCTTTTATTTCTATCTTATTTTTTAGTTTTTCAACACTGAAGATATCAACTTTAAAAGTATATAAACCTTCCTCAATATTCTTAAATTCAAAACTACCATTTTTCGAAAGATTTGATTTTATAAACTTATTTGCCCCCTCTTTTTTTATTAAAACATAACCAACATTCAAAGGTTTTCCGCTCTTACAAACAATTCTTCCTTTAAAATTAACTCCCAAAAGAAAATTTAAAAACAAAAAAAATGTGATAATACCTAATATTCCTTTTTTCATTTTTTTTCTCCGAAATTGATTTTTTAGAATTTATCGTTTATTCCCAACTCTCTTAATTTTTCTTTTGAAGGGATTCCTTCCTTTGTCCACCCTCTTACATCATAATACATGTCAAGCCATCTGGAAAAAATCTCTCTTGTAAGGTATTTCCCTTTAAAAATACCGGATAGATGTTTTTCCTCAAAAAACCTTGGAGGAAGAGTATCATCCTCTCTCTTTCTACCATTTTTCAAATTATACAATCTTGTCAAATTCGATATTTTTTCTCCAAGAAGCATCAAATCTTCCACACTTCTTTTGAAACCGGTTATTTTCTCAAGTATGGGAACAAATCTATCAAGATCATATGGGACAAAATCACAAACAATCAATGAATTTCTTGTATTAACATTATCTTGTCCTTCCTTAACAAATTTAGGAGTATTCTCAAAATTAAGAAGTCCATTCATTTCAGCTGTTGCAGACCAAAACCTGGTATGACTTGCAAAATCAGAGGTAGCCAAAACAAGTCCCATTGAAGCACATCCCTTAATATTTACACCGGATAGCTCCATTCCTGCAATTTGGATGGCATAATATTCACTTCCTTTCCCTATTTTTTCAGAAGCTCTCCTTGTCCCCTCTGCAAGCAGATTACCAATCCCCTCTCTATAAGCAATTTTCCTTATAATTGAAAAAAGAGCCTCTTTATTACCAAAATTAAGTTCTATCCCCTCAGTATCATTTAGAGTAATAGCCCCTTTTTCAAAGGCTTCCATGGCAAAAGAGACAACAACTCCGGTGGAAATTGAATCAAGGCCAAAATCATCCACAAGATAATTTGCATAAGCAACAGCTTTCGGATCTCCTATTCCACACCCTGAACCAAGATATGCGGTTGTTTCATATTCAGGCCCTTCCACCTCTTTTCCATCCCAATGAGCCAATTTGGAACACAAAATTGCACAATTGAAACACCCGACACTTTTCCAATTTAGCTCTTTTTTCATTGATTCCGAGGTTATTTTTTCATATTCTTCAAATTGGACATCCTGAAAATTCCGGGTGGGAAGGAATTTACCATCCTCCTGCCCCATTCTAACCCACATCATAGTCCCAAGTTCATATCTTTTCTTCCTATTCGGATGAGAAACAATATCTTTAGTTAACTTCTTATTTATTTTCATAAAAGAATCTCTGTCAAAATACTCAATCTTCTCATTCCCTTCAAGAACAACAGCTTTTAACTTTTTATACCCCATAATAGCACCTGAACCACCTCTTCCAAATTGTCTGTAATAATCAGTCCCTATACAAGCAAATCTGACTAAATTCTCACCTGCAGGTCCTATTGCTGCTACTCTTGAAGAAGGGTATTTTTCTTTTAATTTTTTTTCGGTTTCAAAAATACCTTTCCCCCACAAATATCCGGCATCCTCAAAAACAACACCTTTCGGAGTTATATAAAGATAAATTGGTGTATCACTCCTTCCCACTATATATATATAATCAACTCCAACTTTCTTAATCATAGGACCAAAATGCCCTCCTACATGAGAATCAAGAAAAGTCCCGGTTAATGGCGATTTTGTTACCAATGTAGAGCGTGCTGAGGTTTGAACAGCAGTACCGGTAAAGGGGCCAGTTAAAAATATAATAGGATTTTCCGGAGAAAAAGGATCTTGGGTTACAAGTCCATCCTTAATTAATAGTCTCAATCCAAGTCCCTTGCCTCCAATAAACTCTTCAAAATCCTCCCTAATTGTTTCTCTGAATTCAAATTTCTTAGAACTCAAATCAATAAACAAAAATTTATTCATATAGCCATTTCCCATTATTTACTCCTTATCTTTTTAAAAATCCTTATAATATCAATCATAATTGAAAAACCGGTCTCAATTTTTCCGGCCCCTGGTCCCTGAATTGTAACACTTCCCAAAAGATCAGTTGTAAAAGTTAACGCATTCATAGCACCGCTCACACCGCTCAATGGATCAGAAAGAGGTAATTTCATAGGCTTTACAGAAGCTAATATCTTGCCATCAGATGTTTTTTCTACACTACCTATTAACTTATATCTATATCCTTCCTCAGCTGCTTCTTTTATATCCTCTGGTTTGATTTGAGTAATTCCAACTCTTTCCACATTATCTTTTTTCAAATCACCACCCATTATAACATTAGATAAAATAAGGACCTTGGCAAGAGCGTCAAACCCCTCAACATCAGCAGTAGGGTCCGCCTCTGCATATCCTAAATCTTGAGCCATCTTCAGAGCATCTTCATAGCTCATATTTTCATTTTCCATCTTGGTAAGAATGAAATTAGTAGTACCATTCAGTATTCCCTTTATCGAGTTAATACTATTGGGAGGAAGAGTATCTTCAATAAGATTAAAAACAGGGGTACCGCTTAAAACCGTTCCTTCAATTCCCATAAACAAATTCTTTTTATCCGCTATTTGCTTTAATTCCTTATAAAAAAGAGCTATAGGACCCTTATTTGAAGTTACTATATGTTTTCCTCTTTCCAAAGCAGTCTTAATATGTGTTGTCGCAGGTTCACCGGTTTCTATATTAGTATAGGTCATCTCAACCATAATATCCGCATTACTCTCTTTTATAACATCTAAAGCTCCTTTTTTCTCAAAATCATAAAACCCTGAGCCATAATCTTTCAGACTTCCACCATTGTTAATAATTTCAAGAAGACGACTTAAATCAATTCCTCCTTCGTCAAAAAGAGTTCCTTTAATTTTATCGGATATTGCAACTATTTTTGGTATAAATCCGAATTTTTCTTTTAAAATATCAATCTTTTTATTAACAATCTCAAGAAAACCAATCCCTACTGTCCCGAAACCTATTATTTCGATTTTTAATTCCATTTAAACACCTCTCAATATAGGATATAATATATTAAATTTTACATCTATAGAGAGGGCGAATTATCGCCCCCTCTATTGTTGGTCAAAAAGAAGTCACCCGGTCTTTTTCGGGTGGCTTCTTTTACTTAATCTTAAAATCAAAACTCTTAAATAAAAAGATAAAACCTCCTAACATCCCGGAAGTGTTATCTCCTATTCCGAGGTCTTTCTTAAAATAGTCTCCTGGCATCCAATAACCAATAGAAGCACCAATTGTGACAATGTTTCTAATATTATATGTTCCGAAAAATGATAATTCGCTTCCCATCGCTTTGTTTTCCTGACCAACAAGAAGTTTATTTCTGCTGTAATTCCAATAGGTGGCTCTTAAGGAGTATTCTTTGGTTGAATATCCGGCATATAAATCAAAAACATTGAGATTTGTCATGGTAGGGTTCCAATCAGCAATACAGGAAAATCCATACCCGGTGGTCATCAAATGTGCAGGCCCCAATCCTGGCCACCATTGATAAAAACCATTTGCAAAAGGACTATCTATAACTGAAATATAGAGCTCAGAATCTTCAGTATTAGAATCATCTCCCGAAAAGCCATAAATATTAGCACCTACAAAAACTCCGTTTTCCATAGTATATTGCAAACCACCTAAATATGCATACGCACTATACTTTATTGTTTCATTCAAATCTCCGGAAAGAGATACATATTCAGCTTTGGCGGAGATTGACTTGTTCGGAGAAGCTTCTACTCTAATACCTAACCACAAGGGTTTGTTAACTCCATTTTTCCTATAAAATAAATAAGGAGAAATCTTAAACTTATCTTTAGCAAGTTTCAAAGTAGGATATACACCTAACACATGAATTGAATAATCAATATCACCTCTTTCTTCTATAGATGTCTGAGTTCCAGGGAAATATACTTCTGCAATACCTCCACCCTGAAAGGGTTTTCTATAGAAGATATCAATATCAAAAGTCTCAGAACGAGAATAAATATTCATTCCAAGGGTACCATCTTCACCACCATCAAAAGCAACGATACCATCTCCATAAAGAAATCTGAACTTACCGATTTTTACACTGAAAGGCCCAAATAATTTATCAAAATTTAAATACCCTTCCAGCATAGTAGCTCTTGGGTCCGCAGGAACTCCCCATACAGGATGTTGTCCAAATTGTCCCCATGAACCGATACTTGCGAAGAATGAAACTCCATTTCCAAAGTCAGCATTAATATGAAAATCAAGGTGAATATAACTATACGCATCACTATCAGAAGTAACACTATTGAAATCAGAATTCTGCCAGAAAAAATTATAATCATAAAAAAGCACTCCACCATTGATTTTAGGCTCATCAGCTCTCAAATTAAAGAAAAAGAACAACAATAGAATAATAAGAGAAAAAATAATTTTATTTCTTTTCATCTATGACCTCCTATTATTTTTTATTGGGGGGAGTGGGTTTCAAAATACCATGCTTATCCCTTTTCAAAGGATAAGGTTGTTTTGGTAAAGGTGCACCAGGATTTTCTATTACTGACACTCCATATTTCCAATCAGGAGGAGCTACAGCAATATATCTCGCATATCCACCTGTGCCTCCTTCCGGTTTTGCATAACCAATAATAATCAAAGCTCCGGCTTCAGGGACTTTATCAAGATTTGCAACTCCCTCAGCCTGGCAGAAATTGTGATGAAGAAGCCAAGTCTCTCCTTCCAAATTCGGAGTCATATCTGTATCCAAAGGCTCATGACCATGAAAAAGTATATGTCTTTTCAAATGCAGATACTTTAATGCATCAAGCTTTATCCCTGGAAATTTTGATGAATTAAAAGCTTTCACATCATTCCATTTCTTTGACCAATCAGATCTAATCATAACAACAGAACCTTCAGGAATAGGGCCGTATTTTTTCTCCCAATTCTTTATGTCTTCAACAGTACAATGATATGCCGGGTTTTTCTCAACTTTCTTATGGATATCAATAACAACAAGAGGCCTAATTGCATAAGTGGCAGGTAAATCGCTGATAGTTGCACCATACTGGTTAAAGTGTGCGGGAGGATCAAGTTGTGTCCCGTACTGATCTGTAGGCAGATAATATCTTGTAATTATGAACCCATGCTTTTTGTAAGTAAATTCGGTACCTTTTTTTACATACCCTGGAACATCTTGTCCTGCAACTCCTGCTTTAATTACGGCATTACCAAAACCATACCAAACAGGATTTGTAGCATTAAAAGCATGGGTAAGATCAATGTACTTTGCCTTTTTAAAATAATTATCATAAACCTTCCAAAGAGTAAAATCAGCAGCATTCAAAACTACCATAAAAGACAAAAACACAATAACACTAAGTAAAACAACAATTTTTTTTCTCAATTTTTACCTCCTATTTTTAATTTTGATTAAAGTTTTACTAAAATCTCCTACATGTTCACCTCCTTCATTATTTTTTCTTCTATGTTTTTTAATTTTTTTGCCAACTCAGAAATTGTATCTTCCGTAAACCTTGTTACGGGTCCCGAAACACTAATTGCTCCATAAAATCCTATCTTTTCAAGTTTAATTGGGACAGCAACACATCTTAAACCTTCTTCAAATTCTTCATTATCAATTGAATATCCTCTTTTTTTTGTTTTCTTAATTTCCTCTAACAATTTTTCCCTTTCAATTATCGTGTTTCTTGTCTTTTTTTCTAACTTTATTTTTTCTAAAATAGAATCAACCTGCCTTTCAGGCAAAATAGAAAAAATAGCTTTTCCCAGAGCGGTACAATGTAATGAGATTTTGTCCCCAATATGAGTGTTTATTTGAAGACTTCTTTTGCTTTCAATTTTATCAATATAAAGAACTTTACACTCAAATAAAACTCCAAAATTGACTGTTTCATTTATTTCATTGACAAGTTTCTCAAGGATATCATGTACCTTATCAACAACAATCATTTTGAATGGTACTTTTAACCCCAATTCAAACAGTTTTAAACCTAAGAAATATTTTCCATCTCTTTTTCTAATAACGCCCAAATTTTCAAGGGTTATAAGAAACCTTAAAGTTGTAGCTTTATCATAATTTAAGCGCTCACTTATATCCTTTAAACCGAGTCCATGTATCTCATTTTCTATTAACTCAATTATACGAAAAGCTTTAACAACTGAATTATTAAAAGGGGTATGTTTCATTGTTTGAAACTCCATTTTATTATTTAATATAATAATATAGCAAAAAAATTTTAATTGTCAAGAAAAATTTATTATAATTTTATATAAAATAATAATATTTCATATTAATAGAGGTTTAAAATAAGGAGATTAATAAGATTATTACTAATATTAATATTTATAACAAAATTATACCCCCACGACCTTTCTTCTGAAAAATTGTTATTTACTCCAACTGCCTATACTTTAAAACAAGGAGAAGTTCATTTATCGCTTTACTCTCTCTTTTTTCCTTTTATAACTGTCGGTGTAACAAATGATATAACAATGAGTTTTGGCACCTCACTAATACCTGATACAGATGCCCGGGCTGTTTTCATGCTTCCAAAATTCAGGATTTTAAGACAAAGGGAATTTTCTCTATCCTGTGGGATGTTTTACCTTTATAGTTTTACAAATTCAGATGATAATGCAGGTATCTTATTTTCTAATATATCCCACTCGTGGAGAAAAGGAATTTTCAATATAGGTATCGGTAAGGGTTTTAACAAAGATGGCTTTACTGACAATCTCTGGGTCCTCATTGGCGGAGGTATAACAGTTGAAAGGCACTTTAAATTAATCTCAGATAATATAATTATATCCAGCGCCGGTGGGATAACATCAACGGGAATAAGATACTTTAATAAAAAAATATCGGTAGAACTGGGTTTTATATTTGTATTCACGGATGAAGTTTCTCTCATACCTTTGATACCGTGGGGGAGTTTTACATACAAAACTCACATTTAAAATTTAATTTTGCACTCAGGAAAAACTTTTGTTATAGTTAAAAAATGGAAGGGGAAGATTTAAGCAAAATTATACGAGAAAAAATTGAAAAGAGAGAACCATTATACAAGCTAAGAATTGAGATTTTCAAAGAAACTGTCAAGATAGTTCAAAATGGCGGATATTCTTTAAATGGGAAATTCATAA
>JAMOVU010000058.1 GCA_027067555.1 Candidatus Aminicenantota bacterium
TATTTTTCAACACTTCTAATCCTTCTTCACCGCTTCCTGCTTCAAGTACTTTGAAGCCCCCAGTTTCAAGTTCCAATTTTACTATTTTCCTTGTAATACCACTATCATCTATTATAAGAATCGTTTCTTCCCTTTTTCCTTTTTTAATAAGGTGGTTAATGGCTTTTAATATTTTCTCTTTTTTGAATGGTTTATGTATAAAGATATTTGATCCGGAATCAAAGGCCTTCTTAATATCAAATTTTTCATCCACACTTGACATCATAATAACGGGAATATTCGCAAGAGTTTTGTTATTTCTGATTTGTCTGCATATTTTGTGTCCGTCCAAATTTTCTTCTCCGAGATATATGTCTAAGAGAATAAGATCAGGTTTTGAGTCTTCCAAGAGTTTTATGCTGTTTTTTATATCTTCGATGACAATAGTTTCATAGTTACCTTCACTTATATATTTTTTTGCAATATTTCTTATGGTTAAACTATCATCAATTATTGCAACCTTACCCTTCATATACTATCTTACATTTTTTATTTGTTATTTTCAAATTTGGGAAATTTTTTGTTGACATTTTGTTAAAAATACTTATAATTAAGAATAGCAAAGAGATGAAGAATAAAGAGATATATATAGAAAAAGATAATTCAATATTCAAACTATTGTTAGATTTTTCTTCTGACTGGGTTTTTTATAGAGATAAAGATGGTATAAAGTATGTTTCGAAGGGGGTTAAAAAAATAACAGGTTATGAGCCTGAAAATTTTATTAAGAGTGAAGAAATCCTGAGAAAAATTGTCAATGAAGAAGACAGAGACAGGGTTTTGAAACACTTTCGAGAGAGTATAAAGAGCAAAAAAAAACATAAATTAACATTTAAACTTATAACCAGGAAAGGAAAGCTGAAGATTATTAAGCATGAATGCCGGCCTGTTATAAATGAGAAGGGGGAAATTGTTGGTCGAGCAGGGAAAAATATAGATATATCAGATTCATATTTTGAGGAAAAAAAGAGGAAGGAGGCGGAGGATTTAATTAAATTAATTTATGATGAATTCCCCGAACCGGTTTGCATGATAGATAAAGATTTTAATATTATATCAACTAATAAAAAAATTCTTTCAATAACAAAACAAAAGAGAAAAGAGATAGTAGGTAAAAAGTGTTATGAAATTTATCAAAATAGAAATTCTCCATGTGAAATGTGTGTCCCAAAAGAAGTTTTTAAAAACAAAAAACCTCACATTGGGAGGAGAGAGGTATTTTTAAATGGCGGGGAAAGAAGATATTTTGAAACCTGGGGATTTCCAATAAAGAATGATTCTGGAGATGTTTCTTTTGTGGTTGCTGTTTCAAGAGATATTACCGAAAGAAAAAACCTTGAAAAGACTGCCAGAGAAAGAGAGGAAGAGAATAGGATGATAGTGGAAGCAATTCCGGATACTCTTTTTTCTTTTGATAAAAGTGGTAATATTATAAATTATAAAGCAGGTGGAAGAAGTCTCACTTTATTCAAAGAAGAGCTTTTTTTAGGTAAAAATGTTAAAGAAATCTTACCTCCTCCATTTGGAAATATTGCATTTGATAAAGGGCAGAGAGTTATAAGAGAGAGAAAGTTAGAGAAAATGGAGTTCCCCCTTTTTATAGGGAAAAGAAAAAGGATTTTTGAAGCAAGGATTGTACCGGCTGATGAAAGCAGTGTTCTCGTTCTTGTAAGGGAGATAACAAAGGAAAGAAAACTGGAGGAGAATTTAGAAGAAACCAAGAAACTATATGAAGAAATTGTTAAAAACAGTCCGCTTGGAATAATAAGGGCTGATATTAATGGAAATATTGTTTTTTCCAATCAAAAAACTGTTGAAATTTTTGGCTCTCCATCTCTTGAAGAAATAAGAAAAATTAATGTGTTAACATTCCCAAATCTTGTTGATGCTGGTTTTTCAGAAAAAGTCTTAAAAGTATTAAAAACAGGGAAAGAGGAAATTTACATGGGTTTTTATAAATCCAAGTGGGGCAAAGATATCTTCTTAAGAATAAGTATAACGCCTCTTTTTACAAAAAGAAAAAAATTAAATGGTGTTTTATTGATTGTTGAGGATTTTACTACTGAGAAATTGTTAAAGACTAATCTTGAGCAGAATGAGGAAAAATTCAGAGCTATTTTTAGCAGTATAAAAGATGGGATTATATTAATTGATGAGAATTATATTATAGAAGATCTTAACCCGGCTATAGAAAGGATAACCGGATATTCAAGGAAAGAGCTAATTGGTAAGGATATTGCAGAGATTTCGTATATGCTCGTTCCGGATAAAAATAAAAAGGGATATTCATGGGATTCTTTCAAAAAGGATTTTGAAGCAAATGTGAAAAATTTGAGAAAGAAAGTTCAAAATAGGATTTATAGTAGGGAAACTGAGATTCAAAGAAAGGATGGTGAAATTAGATATCTTGAAGAAGATTACTTTACAATTAAGATGGGTAAAAAGAAACTTATTGTTGGGATAAAAAGAGATATTACCTCTGAAAGGGATGCTTTTGAAAAATTAAGGGTAAGTAAAGGTAAGTATAAAGAGACAGCTGCTCTATTCAGATTAATAGCTGATAATAGTTCTGATTTTATATGGGCTAAAAACAAGAAGGGAAAATATATATTTGTAAACAAAGCTTATGCAAAAATCCTTTTTGGCTCAGAGGATACAACAGAGCCAATTGGAAAAGATGATAACTATTATTGTGAAAAGATAAGGGCTGAAAGACCTGATAGAGAGGATTGGTACACTTTTTGCGGAGAAACGGAAGAATATGATAA
>JAMOVU010000059.1 GCA_027067555.1 Candidatus Aminicenantota bacterium
TCAAATTTCGTATCTCTTATCCAAAGAGAAACAATTATTATTCCTCTTTCAGTTTCAAAGAGTAAAATTTTTTAAAAAAGTCTTATTGATTAATAGGTATTATAACTACCTAATTTATTTCTTCTTTTTTAAAAGTTCTCATAGAAAAATTCTTTATTATCCCTTCTTTTTTTATAAATTCATACATTGTTTTCAAATAACCACCAGAAGAAACCGCTTTTTTACCGTCGCCAACAGCAATAAATAATTCCTTAGCCCTTGAAACAGCAACATTTAAGAGGTTAGGTGATTTATTTATAAAAGAAACCGAATTATCTTTACCACTTACAACCTGAGAAAATATGATAATCTTATATTCCACTCCTTGAAATTTATGGACTGTTCCGATTTTTGCTTTTTCCTTTCCATGACCAATTCTTTTGCCAAGTTTTTTTATTAACAATCTCTCCTGATTAAAAAACGGAGTGATTATCCCGACATCATTCTTAAGGTTAAATCCGCTTTCTTCCAACTTATCAAGCAAAAAATCAATTATCTCTATCTCCGCAATATTTGTATTTTTTCTTTCTGATTTAATTCCCGGCACATCAAAGAAGAAAAGATAATGAATAGAATTATCATCGGAAAAGTTTTTTGTAAATTTTTTCAACCTTTCAAAAGCATTGTTTTTCCCATCCGAAATATCAGAAATAGAAAGGGTTTTTATGCTCAAGTTTTCATAATTTGCTATTTTTTTAAAAAGTTCGGCTATCGGTTTCTGACACCTTCTATGCTCATCAAGAAAAACCGCCTTTCCAATGTAATCAGAATCTCCCCTTTTACACCCGGCAGCACGATGATAAGCCGAGATTTTTGTAGGAGAAAACTTCTCAAAATATTCTAATTTCTGTTTTTCATCTTCAAATTTAAACCCTTTAAAAAACATCTCTTCATAGTAATAATTTTCCTCATGAGCTGTAAGAGGCACAACAGGCTTTAACTGCAAAGGGTCTCCCACGCAAACCACATTGTCAGAAAAAGCAATTAAAGGAGCCGCGAGATGAGGTAAAGCCATTCCCGCTTCATCAATAAAAAACAAAGAAACCGGATTAGATTTACGTGCTCTAAAAGTTTTATCAAAAGAGTTAAAAAGCACCGGTGCCGAATGAAGAGTTATTCCTAAAACGGGAAAAACCAGAGAAACCAGATTAAACATTTTTTCAACACCAAAGTTTATAATCGAACTATGGGAAGAAGAATCTTTCTTATTCTTATAAAAAAAAGCATCAAAAAGTTTAACTGCCTCCAACACTTCTTCCCCATTCTCAATTAAAAAATAATAAGCATAATCTATTGTTTTTTTAAATAACTCTCTATTTAATTGGTATATCCGGCCTTCAACATCATTTTTTCTATCAAGCAAATTTTTCTTTTTATTGTGTAAAAATGCTTTCCTTTTCTCTAAATCCGTAATTTCTTTTTTAAGTGAAGGAATTTTTTTTAATTTTGTTTCGTAATCGGTTATCTTATCCTCATTTTTAAATGCAAATTCAACTGCATTTTTTTCAAACTCCCTCATTTTTTTTGCCGAAAAATTAATTTTTTCTATTCTTTTTAAAATCTCGGATAAATTCTTACCTCTAACTTTAAGATAATCTATATTGTAATTCTCAAATTTTTCAGAATTCTTCACAATAAAATTTTCAAGTTGGTTATTTTCTCTTTTTAAAAAAAATTCTTTGATTTTATCTTTAAAACCTTTATTTTTTTCACGATAGGCAAATTGTTTTAATTTAAAAATAAAATCTTTATCCTCCTGATAACTCCAAAGCCATTGAATGTCAAATTTTTCCCGCTTTAGAAATCCGGAATATTCTGTAATCTGTTTTAATCTCAAAAACTCAATGTTTTTTTCTTTTAAATTATTTTCAAAAAATGCGATTTCTTTCTCATAATTCTGTAACAATAATGTTAAATCATTTAACTTTTTGCCAATTGCATTTATTTCACTCTCAAAGTCTGAAAATTTTAAAATTTCAGCTTTTAATTTATAAAACTCTTTAAAAAGAACATCAATCCGGGAAGAGAGGTTTTTTATTTCTTCACCCAATTTATCTTTTTTTTCGGTTTCAATATCTTTTTCCAATTCTTTTTTAAAATTTTTGATAAACTCTTGCACACTTCTCTTAGCCTGACTTTTCTGAGACTCAATAAACCCCAAATAGAAATCGGAATAAAAAGAGTTTTTTTCACTCATTTCTCCAAAATCTTTTGCGGCATTGGCAACCGCCTTTTTTGCAGTAGAGGCAATAACAATAAAACCTGAATACAATTCTTCGTTTTCAATGATACCAAGAATTCTCTCTGCAAATCTATTTGCAACTATATTTAATAAAAGAGAGGTTTTGCCAGTCCCGGGAGGTCCCTGCACGGCAATTAAGTTTTCTCCATCTACAAGTTTCTCAATAACTTTTTTTTGTCCGTTGCTTAATGGATAATCCGTATAATAACCTTTCCAGCAAACCAAATGATTTTGGAATTGATAATTTTTATATTCATCCTTTTCAGAATCAACAAAAAAATACTTATAAAGGGGAGAATTCTTTCCCAGATTAAGCGATTCTATATAATCATTTTTAACAGCTTTATCATAAAATTTTTTCACAAAGTATAGAGGATTTCCTAAATTTACCTCACTAAAAACCACAAAATCCATTAAATTATTTTCCAGATTGTTAAGTTTTAATTTACCGGGGAAGAAAGCATTTTCGTTTTTCCTTTCTTCCAAAATCTTTTTTATCTTTCCACATACTTTTTTA
>JAMOVU010000060.1 GCA_027067555.1 Candidatus Aminicenantota bacterium
TAGTTATCTTTGCGATAGGCAGAGAAGTTTATGAGTCTTTGGTAGCTGCTGAGGAGCTTGAAAAGGATGGGATTTCGCTCACTGTTGTAAACAGCTCTTCTGTAAAGCCCCTTGATAAGGAGCTTATTTACAAATATGCCAAAAAATTCGGGAAAATAATAGTTGCGGAAGAGCATCAAAAGACCGCTGGCTTTGGCTCTGCTATTGCGGAATTTATAACAGAAGAGCTTCCTGTTGTAATAAAAAAGATAGGGGTTGATAATATATTTGGTCTTTCCGGGAAAGCATCCGATCTTTTAAAGTACTTTAAGCTTGACTCAGAAGGAATCTACCATACAATAAAAGAGTGGTATTCTAAGTAGAGACAAACTTCATAAATCGTAAAAATTTTTCCTTGTATATCAAAATTATCTTGTAAAAAGCTAATAGATTTTTATATCTTGAGAAAGCTAAATAAGTCATTGACATAAAGCTGACGAGGGGAGCAGCTGCTCTGTTTTGTGCTTTGTTCTGAGATAAATTAGTCGTTCTTCTCTTTTAACCTTTTTTCTGTTTTTTGCGGATTCTGTCTGCAATCCAAAACCGCAAAGACGATAATATTATTTTCTATAATTTTATAATAGATTGCAAAAGGAAATTTTCGGGATAGAAGTCTGTGATACTCTGAGAAAACTTTTTGATGAATTCCTGCGAAATATTTTAATGATTCAATATCCAATATTATATTGTCAACAAAATATGAGCCTAACCCTTCTTTTTGCTGTTCATAAAAATTCCTTCCCTTTTTAATATCCTCCAAAGCACTTTCAAGTATTTTGATTTTCACTTTTACTCTTTTAAACTTTTCTTAGCTTCTTCCCACTCAATGGCTTTTTCATCCCCGTTTTTTAATTTTTCTTCTCTTTCTGACAAAATCATTTTATGCCACAATGGAGATTCGAAATCACCATTATTTATTAAATCATTCCATAATTTCTCCATTAATAATATTTTTTCTTTCTTATCCATAGCTCTTAAGTCTATTGATTCAACCATTTCTCCCTCCATTTTTATTATAGCATTTTTTCACCTTTCGGCAAGGGTAAATATGGAATTTGTACTTTTAAGCTTTTTATAATTTGTGTCCCATTCTAAAAAAAGCTGCTCAGCTTCTTTTGTCTTGAACTTAGTTTTTTATGATGCTAAACTTTTAAAATGAGTAAGCTTTTAATAATTATGTTTTTTTTAGGGATTCTTGGGGTTTATGTATTTGCCCACTATTTGATTTTTAAAGATATTATTTTGATTTTCAGTGTTGAGAGTATAAAACTTAAAATTTTCATAGGAATTTTTATCGCTTTTTCCGGTTTAAGTTTTTTTATCTATGAGCTTTCTCTTAAATTTTTCAGATTGGGCTTTTTGCAGTATTATTCCTCTGTATGGATGGGTTTTATAACCCTTTCCTTTGTATTTTTTATTTTGATTTGGGTGTGGGATTTAATAGGTTTGCCTTATGATAGAGTTTTCGGTTTTTTTACACTGTTTTTGGTTTTAATTTTAATGATTATTTCTGTTAAAAACGGACTTAAATTGCCTGAGGTGAAAAAGATTGAAATTGTGTATAAGGATCTTCCTCCTGCTCTCGATGGCTATAAGATAGTTCATCTTTCCGATTTGCATTTGGGCAGTGTTAAAGCAAGAGGATGGAGTAAGAAATTGGTTAAAATTGTAGATTCCCTTAATCCTGATCTTATTTTAATCACAGGAGATCTTATTGATAGGGGAGCCGGTCATATAAGAGAGGATTTTTATGAACTAAAAAGATTAAAAGCTAAAGATGGAATATACGCCATTACGGGAAATCACGAGTTTTATTCAAACTATAATCTTTTTCTCAGACTAACCGATGAAACTAAGATAAATAAAATAAGCAATAATTGTGTGAAAATTAATGATAATCTTGAAGTTTTAGGGATGGATGATCCTGAGCTCAGAGCTTTTTTAAAAAATGATGTTAAACTTGAAGATATTATTAAGAATTGCTCTGATAATGGTTTTAAGATTTTCCTCTATCATAGACCGGAAAAATTTGAAAAAGCCGTGAATCTGGGAATTAACCTTCAGCTTAGCGGGCATACCCACAATGGCCAGATATTTCCCATTAATTTTATAGTTTCCGCTGTTTACAAATATCATTACGGCCTTTTTAAATTTAAAAATTCTTATATCTATACTACTTCGGGAGTTTCCACATGGGGACCTCCGATGAGGCTTTTTTCCGAAAATGAGCTTCCTCTTATTATTTTAAGGAGGGGAGAATGAAAGTTATTGTTTTCGGAGTCGGCAGACAGGGAGAGAGAATTTTGGAGCTTTTGGTTTCAACCGATAAATATGAAGTTTCTGTTTTTGACAAATCTGTTGAAAGATTAAAATATATTGAAAAAAAATATGAAAATTCCGTTGAGGTTTTGAACGATGTGCCTGAACTTAAAACTCCCGATTTTAACTCTTTTTTAAAACCCTTTGATATTATTGTGGATGCTCTTCCTTCCGTACATTCTTATGGCTTGATGAAAAAAGTTGTTGAATCCGGCAATAAGATGGTAAGTGTTTCATACCTTGAGGAGGATTTTATGGAATTTGATGAGAAGGCTAAGAGTAAAGCGGCTTTGATAATTCCGGATTGCGGAGCAGCTCCTGGACTTTCCCATCTTTTGGCAGGCTATTCTGCAAAAAGGCTTGAAAATCCCGAAAGCGTTATTATGAAAGTGGGAGCTATTCCAAAAGAGCCGGTTCCTCCCTTTAATCATAATATAACATGGTCAGCCTTTGATCTCATTCAGGAGTACATAAGGGATGCCAAGATTAAAAATGATGGGAAATTTGTAAATATAAGACCTCTTTCTAAAATATTCAAGGAAAAGGTATTGGGAATGGAGCTTGAATCCTTTTATACTGATGGGGTAAGATCATTTTTTGCTTCATTTCCTGAAATTCCGGAAGTTGAGGAGAGAACTTTAAGATACAAGGAGCATCTTGATTTTATGAAAGTACTTGAAGTTTCAGGCTTTTTAACCAATCAAAGGATTAAAACAGATAAATTTGATTTAATCCCTTCGGAATTTTTAGCCTATCTTTTTGAAAACAGGTTTAAAAAACTTCCTGAAGAGGATATATTTTTAATGGAAATTTTGGTGAGTGGTGATGATAAAAGAGAGATTCATACTTATTTGATGGAGTATGATTATAAAAACAGAATATCCGCTCTTGTTAATTCTGTTGCAATAACAGCCTTTGTTATGATTGAGATGATAGCAAATGGTGAAATAACAGAAAAAGGTGTTTTCCCACTTGAAAAACTTGCAAATGATGATATATATAAGAAAATGATAAAAGCTCATGAAAATTTCGGAGCAAAATACAGATTTGAGATAAAAAATGAAAAAGGATGAAGAGCTCAAACTTTTAAAGGAAGCATTTGAAAAATTTGTCAAAGCCTCAGGAGAACTTCAGGCTTCTTATAATGAACTTAAAGAGAGAGCCAAGAATTTAGAGCTTGAGCTTAAGGTTGTTAATAGAAAGTTAAAGAAAAGTCTTAAGGAAAAGGAAAAACTATCCTCTTATTTAAGCAATATAATCGAAGGAATAAGCTTGGGTATTTTAATACTTGACAATAGAGGTAAGATTACCCTTTTTAATAAAAAAGTAGAGAGAATAATTCCTTATATTGACAGGGGTAAGAATATAAGAGAGCTTGAGAAAAACAGTATTACCGAAGAACTTATGGAAGCGGTGGAAAGGGGAGAAGATTTTGAAAAGGAAATAGTTTTTTCCGGAAAAACTTATCTTCTCTCTTTCGGAAAGCTTAAAGGTAAAAAGAGAAAAATAGGTTATTACATAATATTGAAAGATATTAGTGATATGAAAGAGCTTGAAAAGGAGATTTCCCGGGCAAACAGATTAAGGGCTATGGGGGAGATGGCAGCAGAACTTGCCCATGAAATCCGAAACCCACTTGGTTCCATAGAGCTTTATGCTTCAATGTTGGAAGAGGATTTGAATTTCGCAAAACTGAGTACTGATTATATTAAATTCATAAGAGAGGAGATTAAAAAGTTAAATTCTCTTGTAACCAATATTTTGCTTTTTACAAGGGATATTGCTGTTTCAAAAACAGAGGTTAATATTAAAAATTATATTAAAAACATATTAAATCTTATTGAACCTCTTGCAAATTCTGATAATATAAAAATCTCATTTAACACAAAGGAAAAAACAGCATTTCTTGATTCCGAACTTTTTGAAAGGGTGTTTTACAATCTTTTGTTAAATTCAATTCATGCTTTAAAAGGGGTTCCCTCTCCGGAAATTTCCATAAAATTTTACAGAAAAAAGAGAAATCAGATTTTTGTGGTTAGGGATAATGGAAAGGGGATGGACAGGGAAATTCTTGACAAAATTTTCAATCCATTTTTTACGACAAAAGCAAAGGGAAGCGGGCTCGGTCTTAGTGTTGTTTACAGAATTGTAAGAGCTCATGATGGTAAAATTTCTGTAAAGAGTGAGCCGGGAAAAGGGACTGAAATAATCATTGAAATTAAGGAGGGTTAAGGTGATAAAGGATATTTTAATTGTTGATGATGAAATTAGTATGGCAAAAGCTATGGCAGAGGCTTTGAAAAGACTTGATTATGAAATAGATGTTGTCCATTCCGCAGGAGAGGCTCTTGAGCTTTTTGATAAGAATATTTACAAAGTTGTTGTAAGTGATGTCAGAATGGAAAAGATGAGCGGAAAGGAGCTTTTAAAGAAAATAAAAAAACTTTCTCCCAAAACAGCTGTTATTTTGGTCACTGCTTACGGAACCGTTAAGGATGCTGTTGAAGTTATGAAAGAGGGGGCATCGGATTACATATTAAAGCCCTTTTCAGCTGAAAAACTTCAGCAAACAGTAAAAAGATATTTTCCTGCGGATTTTTCGCCTGTAAGGATAAAGGAGCTTGCATACAAGAGCAAAAGTATGGAAAAGGTTATGAATCTTGCTGAAAAGGCTGCTACAACAAGTGCTCCTGTTCTTATAAGGGGAGAAAGCGGAACAGGAAAGGAGATGCTTGCAAGATACATTCACAATAAAAGCTCAAGAAAAGATAACCCCTATATAGCTGTGAACTGTGCTGCAATACCTGAAAATCTTCTTGAATCAGAGCTTTTTGGTTATGAGAAGGGAGCTTTCACAGGGGCTGTTAGCTCCAAACCGGGAAAATTTGAACTTGCTGACGAAGGGACTCTGGTTTTGGATGAAATCAGTGAACTTCATCCCTCATTACAATCAAAACTTTTAAGGGTACTTCAGGAGGGCGAGGTTGACAGATTGGGCGGAATAAAGACAATCCCTGTTGATGTAAGATTAATTTCAATAACAAACAAAGAGATTGAAACTTTGATAGATGAAGGGAAATTCAGGGAAGATCTGTTTTTCAGAATAAATGTCATTCCAATAGAAATTCCTCCTTTGAGGGAAAGACCTGAGGATATAGAGTATTTAGCGAATTATTTTCTTAATTTGTACAAAGAGGAAAGCGGAAAAACGGATTTGAAGATGGGAGCTAAAACAATGAGCCTTCTTAAAGAATACAATTGGCCCGGTAATGTAAGAGAATTGCAAAATATAATTCAGAGAGCTGTAATCTTTGCCGAGGGTAAAGAAATAAAACCGGAAGATTTATTTATCACAGAGAAAAGAAATAAGATAAAGCTTTCCGATGAACTTGTGAGATTGGATGAGATGGAAAGGAGAATGATAATAATGGCATTGAAAAGAACACTTGGCAATAGAAAAAAGGCAGCTGAGATTCTGGGAATCTCAGAGCGAACTTTGAGAAATAAGGTTAAAGAGTATGGTGTTGATATTGAGAAAATATTGAGAGGGGGATAGGAAGCGAGCTTCATAGTTGGTGGGCAGTAATTAGCTTATAATAAAGCCTCATACTTGGTAGCTGGTGATTAGCTTACGATGAAGCCTCATAGTTTGTAACCAGTAATTGGTTTCCAATAAAGCTTCATAATTAGCGATTAGTTTCTTATTATCAGTCAAGCATCTTTTGGCAGCTTTTTGGGCAAGAGAGCCTGAAAAGCTCAGAGGAGCTTTTTTGCTATGCTGTTCCCAATAAAGCCTCATAGTTGGTAGCCGGTAGTTAGCTCAAAATAAAGCTTCATATTCAGTAGTTAGTTTCTCGTTGTCAATCAAGCTGTTTTGGCTGAAGACTTTTTAATTATTTGCCAAGCGTTGAATCTCCTCATAATCTCTCGTTTCATAGGTGAAGCCGTAGGAATTGTTTTCAAATATCGTTAATATTATACTTGATCCCGGCTCTCTCTTCTTGTAGTTGAATTTACCCCAAAGCCTATCCATATAATTTATTGAACCAGACATAAAAACAACAGGTATCCATCTACCGGCTTCACTATCTCCTCCCTGAACTGATGATACTAACTCTGCCAAAGTATCGCTTTTTTCTTTAGAATCCCAAAGAGGATAAGCCCCTGCCCCACTTTTATAAATCTCATTATTGGAATTTACAAAATCTCCCTCATAAGCATCTCCATCTGTAATTTCAAAACTTATTGCTCCATCAGGTAAGGAATAATTAGGATCATTATTAATCTCAACCTTATCTTTGGAAGGTGCAATAATAAATCCATTTGTATATTCCTCAATTGCTCTAAATCCTTCCATAATTCTTGTAAAAACTTCATTATTCTTAGGATCTGAATATTGTTTTAAAACATTGTTAGGATCATAAACTATCCACTTTTCAGGCTTACTCACCCAAACCTGATTAACACCTCCGTTTCTTCTCCCTCTGTATGCATTAATTATATCAACAATTACATCTTCTTCAGTTATGTTATTCCACTCTTTCATCACATCATTAATAAAATTTTTCAAAAATATATCGTATTTCTTAACCAAATCATTATCAATCCGTGTGCTTTCGGTTATTTGTATGAAAGTCGTCGGTGAATCACTTTCCTCTCCGTTCTTTGTTATAACGGACGGTATGTATGAAGGCCTCGCCCTGTCAAAATTAAAGTATAATTTTATTAATACGCCTTTCCCTTCCTCTGTCTGAAGCTCAAATTCATACTCTCCCCCTTCATCGGTTCTTACCTCATACTCCTCACCTTCGGATGTTTTAAGAAGAACCTGAACTCCTGACAAAACCTCTCCCGAAAATGTATCCTTAACAGTGCCGTAAATTTTAATTGTTATTATCTTAGGAGCCTCTTCCCCCTGCTTGCAGGATACTGAAAACAAGATAAGCCCCATAACAATTAGCAGGACAGAGAATAGTCTTTTAAGCTTTATCATTCATCCCTCCTACGAGAAACCAAAAGCATAAAGCTTCCACGCTTTTTTTGTCTTGTGTAAAAGCCAACCCATATTTATTCATACAATAAAATTTTACAACCAAATTTTAATTAAATCAAATGATATTTTCAGTTTTCGTTTGTTGTCAATTCCTTGTAGAGACGCCCAAATTGGGCGTCTCTACGGATTATTGAGATTATGATTTTATGTAATTTCATCCGTAATATTATTTATCGTGTGTAGAGCCGTAGCATGCTACGGCTCTACGGGTGGTTTGTTATTGTTTATTTGATGGATAAAGAATATGACATGCAAAGGTCAAATCACCAAAATCAGTTTGGATACTTGTATCACGCCATCTTTTTCCTCTTTTATTCCCACCTGCCCGAATTTTAGATTGGGGCGGCTTCATTTGACAAAAGTTCGTTTTTAAATTATTATAATTTGAAAACGAACTTGAGGTGAATATGTTTGTAAACAGAGAAAATGAATTGAAAAATTTGAATGATGAATACAGGAAAAAAAGAAGTTCTTTTGTGGTGATTTTCGGAAGAAGAAGAGTAGGCAAAACCACACTGATAAAGGAGTTTGTTAAAAATAAAGATTATATATACTTTCAAGCTGATTTACAGAATGAGGTATTGCAAATTCAGAGATTTAAAAGTATTTTTTCGGAAAAATACAAAGATATAAATCTTTTTGATACAGAATTTAATAGTTGGGACGGATTGTTTGCTTTCTTCTTTAAAGATAGAGTAAATAAAAAAGATAAGAAGCTAATTATAGTGATAGATGAATTTCAGTATTTGGTAAAAGTTAATCCTTCAATCCCGAGTATATTTCAGAGAATTTGGGATGATATTTTGAGCAAGAGTAATGTGATGTTTATTATTTCAGGCTCTTCCGTGAGTATGATGTATCAATCGGTTTTAAATTACAATAGCCCCTTATACGGAAGAAGGACCCTGCAAATAAATTTGAAACCAATGGGATTTTTTGAATTTAAAAAGTTTTTTAATAATCAGGAGTTAAAAAAAATTTTTGAATTTTATTCTGTTATCGGGGGAGTTCCAAAATATGTTGAATTGCTTGATTTGAAAAAAACATTGGAGTGGAATATAGAGAATAGAATTCTAAATAAATCGGAATTTTTATACTTTGAGCCCAAATTTCTTTTGAATGAGGATTTTAATAATCTCACTAATTATTTTTCCATTATGGAGGCTATATCATCGGGAGAGCATAAAATAGGGAATATTTCAAAAAGATTAAAAGTTAAGGTTAACAATTTATCTTCATTTATTGATAAATTAATTTTGGTCGAATTGATTGAAAGAGAAGTTCCTGTGACCGAGGAGAATCCTTCCAAGAGTAAAAAGGGACTTTATTTTATAAAGGATAATTTTATTAAATTCTGGTTTACCTTTGTTTTTCCTTTTCAATCTTATATTGAGATGGATAATATTAAATTTGTAATGGATAAAGTAAAGAAGTCTTTTAACAACTATGTTTCAAGAAATTTTGAAAAAGTATCTACAGAATTTTTAATTAAAAGCAGAATTCCTTTTGAATTTATGAAGATAGGGAGATGGTGGAATAAAAACAATGAAATAGACATAGTGGGAATAGGGGAAAATAAAATATTGTTCGGAGAATGTAAATATTCCGAAAACAGGGTGGGAAAAAAGGTTTTAGATGAGTTAATCGGGAAAAGCGGATTGGTTGAGGGATATGAAAATTATGAAAAATATTATGTTATCTTTTCAAAAAATGGGTTTAAAAAGGAGTTGTTAAATTATGGATTAAAGATGAAAAACCTTTTTCTTTTTTCTATTTCGGATTTTTAGGAGGCCAATATGAAAGAAATCATTATCAAAGATGAGATTTTTGAAAAATTTCCTGATTTTAAAAGGGGAGTGCTGATTTGCGAGAATGTTAATAATGAAGAGGATAGTTCTTTGATTGGAGAGCTTTTGGCAAAAGAGCTGAAAGCAAAGGAAGGGTTTACCTCCCATGAGAATATTGAAGAGTGGGATAATGCTCACAGGAAATTTGGCTCCAATCCCAATAAGTACCCACCATCTGTAAAATCTTTAATAAAAAGGGCTTCAAAAGGAAAGCCGATTCCATTTATTAATAATTTAGTGGCTCTTTTTAACTATATATCATTAAAATATATTATTCCCTGCGGAGGAGATGATACTGATAAAATTGAGGGGAATTTAGTTCTGGGTTTTGCAAAAGGGGATGAAAAATTTATCCCCCTCGGAAGTGATAAAGAGGAGACTCCCGATGAGGGAGAGGTGATTTATTATGATGATAAAACAGATAAGGTTATGTGCAGAAAGTGGAATTGGAGAAATGGTGATTTTTCAAAGATGGCTAAAGATACAAAGAGAGCTGTTATAAATATCGATGGTATAGGAAAGATTTCAAAGGATTTGATAAAAGAGGCGGGAGAGGAGATGAAAATTTTGCTTGAGAGAGAATGCGGTGCAAAGGTAAGATTTGTGATTTTAGATAAGGATAAAAGGAGAGAAAAAATTTAAGCTCCGACCTCTTTTATCATGACAAAAGCGGAAATATTCGGAGGATAATAATCGGGAATTTTCTCAACTTTTATGTATCCTAAATTTTCGTAAAATTCAATTGCTCCGGAATTATTTTCAGCAACCTGAAGTAGAATTATTTGTACCTCTTTGTTTTTTAATCTTTTTTCCGTCTCTTCCATCAAAAGTTTTCCCAGACCTTTTCTTCTGAATTCAGGAAGAACATCTATTGTTGCTATCTCAGCGATTTCTTCAAAAACAATTGTAATTATAAAGCCAATAATTTTTTCATTTTCAGTAATTGCAATCGCAACCTTTTCTCTCGGATCTGTCAAAAGGTATTCAAAAAAATCCTTGTCAAAAACTATTTCATCAGGGAAGCAAATTTTATCTATTTCAACAAGTCTTTCTATATCATCGGTTTTAAGATCTCTGATTTTATATTTATCCATTATTTAAAAATAATTTTTTTACCTTTAAAGATATAGAGAATAAAGTTTTTTATTAAAACATAGAATGCCCTTACTCCGTCCTTCCAATTAATCTTCTTTCCCTCTTCATAAGTTCTCCCATGATAAGAAATTCCGATTTCATATACTTTAATTCCCTTTATCTTTGATAATTTGAATGTTACTTCAGGCTCAAATCCGAATCTGTTTTCAGTAAGTTTTATCTTTTTTATAATGTCAGCCCTGAAAACTTTATAGCAGGTCTCCATATCAGAGAGATTTAAATTTGATAGCATATTTGAGAAAAGTGTTAGGATTTTATTACCTATATAGTGCCAGAAGTAAAGAACTCTTCTTGCCTCTGTTGTTATGAACCTTGATCCATAAACAACATCAGCCCTATTTTCTAAAATTGGTTTTATCAATTTCCCATATTCATTCGGATCATACTCCAGATCAGCATCCTGAATTATTATTATATCTCCTGTTGCCTCTTCTATTCCTTTTCGTAATGAATAGCCCTTTCCCATGTTTTTTTCATTTTTGAGAAGCTTTATCTCTTTATGTTTTTCTGAGAGAGATAAAAGAATCTGATAGCTCTTATCCGTTGAAAAATCATCTACAATTATTAACTCT
>JAMOVU010000061.1 GCA_027067555.1 Candidatus Aminicenantota bacterium
AAAAAACTTGATACCAATATCACTGAGGCTTTGAATGAAATGGATAACTATTTCGTAAATTCTAATAAGGAGGTCTTAAGTGCTTAATTTTTTAGTCTCATACACAACTTTCTTGACAAGTGCCCCTCCTTTGGTTAAATCAAATACCCAGTTTAATACATTCTTTCCACTCTTTAACTCTATTATCCTCTTTGATTTACTCAAAGGCCAGCCTATAAGCAATGTATATATGGTTACCTCAACCTTACCCGGCGCCAATCCCTTTATTATCTTGTTTTTCCATGCATGATATTCTCCTTCCTGCTCATACTTCTCATGCTTTATTATTATATCATGAGTGTATTCTTCGGCATGCGGTATCGGTTTGACCGGCTCAATCTCGGGAGGATATTTATACGAAATATTTATCTCTAATATTGCCTCCTTCTCCATACCTATTCTAAAATACTTTATATTCCCTTCCTTTATAGTGAACCATCTACTCTCATCCTTGGGACCAATTATGTTCCAAAAGTTTGCACCCGGAAAATCATTGGTTGTTGCTTTCTTTAAATCATATACATGTCCGTATGTAGCATATCCTTTCTTGACAACAATTATAAAATACCTGTACCCCCTTTTTGCCACAAGGTTTATCTTAAATTTCCCCTCTGAATCAGTATATGCGGAAGTCATCGTATTGCTCATCCTATAGTCTTTTATATCTCCTTTACATAATATAACCTCCGCCCCCTCTATCGGCTTTCCCGTCTCCTTATCAACCACAACTCCCTCTATCCTTGATGATACAAAAGCGGATAGATTGATTGACACCACCACACCAAACAAAACTAAAAACAAAAACTTAGACTTCCCCGCCATTTTACTCATTTTAAATTTTAGCATTATATTTACAGTTTTCAAAACTCATCATGGAAATCCATAAATTGTCCCTGTGATTGATTTTCCTTAATTCATTCTGAAGTTTAAAGAAAGCTTTTTATCTCAGACAACCCTTGTGTTCTGTCATTAAATAGGCTTAAAGCTATTTCAGGATAAGACAGAACACATCCGGCTAAGATTCTTATAAAAATTATAAATTAAAAGAAATGTCCTTATTTTTTCTTTGCTTTTTAATTCCTCGCCTATTATAAAGCTTTTATATTCCGGTAATTCATTCAAAATCCTCGGAATTCTTTTCACTTTTTTCTTTACTTCCAAAAGTAAAAGTTCTTCATCCTGTTTCAATATAAAATCAATCTCACTCCCTTGTTTTGTCCTGAAAAAATATAATTCCTGATTTACCTTGATTCTTTTATATATTTCATTAAAAACAAAAGTTTCATATAATAACCCCGAATCACCTCTCAAATTAATATTTTCATTAAAATTTTTTATTAAATAATTTCTAAAACCGGTATCCGTAAAATATATTTTTTTCGCCTTTTTTATTGAGTTCGATCTTTTTAAAGAAAACGGAGAAATCATTTTAATAAGGAATGTATCTTCTATAAAAGAGATATAATCCCTAATGGTTTTTACATTTATACCGAGATCACTCGCAACAAGGTTATATTTTAAAAGATTTCCCGATATAACCGCAAGATATTCAATAAGCCTTCTGAAATTATCAATATTTCTTATCTCATAAAAATTTCTAATATCTTTTTCAATATAATACTCGAATATACTGTTTAATATCTCCACTTTATCCTCTCTTTTATCAAAAAGGCTTACTTCGGGAAAAGAACCGAAAACAAGAAATTCATTAAAATATTTTTTTACTTCTATAAGAGATCTCCTGTTAATAATATCCGAGGATAAAGATACAATCAGATCATCTCTTTCTTTGAAAAAGAGAAACTCTTCAAATGTAAGAGGGTTAATTTTAAAAACAATTGTTCTTCCCGCCATAGTTTCGGATATGTTTTTTCTTATCTTTAGGCTTGATGAACCTGAGATGATTATTCTTAAATTTTTATAATTATCATGAACAGATTTAAGAATTGTTGTTGAATTTTTCACATTCTGAAATTCGTCCACAATAAGATAAAATATCCCCTTATCATTCTCATCGTATCCTTTGCTTTTAAGAAAATAGATAAGTTCAAGTTCATTATCAAAAAGATATCTATTACTTAAAAGATCCAAATCAATAAACAGTTTTTTATTTAACGGAAGCTCTCCATACAAAATTTTTAAAATGGAAGTTTTCCCTGTTTGTCTTGCACCGAGAAGAACGATTATTTTATCTTTTAAAATCGCCTTCCTAATATTATCTAACACAGATCTGTTTTTTAAATCATTTTTTAGCATAACTTTTTATATATCATAATATATAATTTGTCAAGATAATTTATATATTATTTTGGAATCCAGGAGTGATTTTATATTGTTTTACAATTTTATCTGTATTTCCCATGGATAAAATCAATAAGATAACCATTGATTATCCTGTATCTGTATTTTTCATAATTTTGTCTGTAATAATCAAGTAGTTCCTTCTTTATGCTTTTATCAAGCCTTGAATCTTCTATCTGAATAGTCAGGGTTGAGTCAAGGACATCGGAGACTCTTATTTTCCCTTCACGGATTGCTTCGGATAGCTGTTTGTCAGTTTTTATATTGAGCTTTTTTATTTTATCCGAAAGATAATTGAGCTTTTTGTCGGTGATTTTTGAGTAACGGGTGATTGAAAGATAATCGGGAATTTTTATAACTTCATTATGCGTAAATTCAAACATAATAAGAATTAAAATAAGTATTACAAAATACCGAGTATTTAT